>DATIKY010000131.1:0-45598 GCA_035476995.1 Sedimentisphaerales bacterium
GGCGGCGGCGGAGGCCTTGGCGGCGCTGGCGGCGCCGGCGGCGTCTTTCCAGGAGGCGGCCCAGTCGCCGGCGGCCCAGGCGGCGGCGGCCCAGGCGGCGGCGGCCCAGGCGGCGGCGGCCATCTCATACCTTGTTGCCAAGCAGAGAGTAAACTTTTCGGCCACTTCTACCGCCGTTTTGCTTCTCTCGTCTATCGATAGGTGCCAGATCTGACGGACGCAGCTGCAGGCGAATTGGCGCAGGTCTGTGTCGCGCAAAACCCCCGGACGAGTGGCTATCCAGATACGCCACTCGGGCTTTGCTGTCGCCCAGACCTCCGCCATGTCTTTGCAGTTGATAGCCCATGCTCTGCCTTCCGCGCAGGCGCTGTGCTTATCGCAAAACTCCTGGATGGTCATCACTTCTCGCCCTCCATGCATGTGGTCATCAGGGAAGCTCACCCGCGGCCCAGAAGGCCGCACAGGTCCTTGTACGCTGCGGTGGAAGTAACTGCTGGGCGCATCTTGGCGAACTCGCCAGCCGCCCACAGCATCCGCTCGTATGGGATCGCCGCGATCTTGCCCTTTCCGCACAGTGCCGTCCGCGCCAGGTGGTAGAGACTCACCAGGATAACCGCGTCCTCGGTCTTCACAAACCGTACCTGGTACTCTTGCGGGAGGTTCTTTTTCATCGTTCGCTCCAGGACAGATGGCCACGCCCGGGGACAGCCGCCCGGGCTCGGCTGGGGCTTCGACTACAACACGACGGTTTTTCCGGTGATCCGCGCCACCTCCGCCTGGCTGAATCGCCAGTGGCGGGTCGTGGTTTCGCGGGACTCAAGGACGACGGGAACCGCTACGCGGCAGACGTCGGTGCCGGTAGTGCAGCGCTCAAGAATGGCGTGCTGTGTCAGGACGATTGCGCCGCGCCCGCAGTAATGCTGGATCTCTGCGCATCCCCAAGCAACAAGCGTCTCAGTGATCGTCTTCATTTTCATCTCCTCGTTTCGACAGCTTTTTCGGTCACCCCCAAGGCGACCGGGTTCATATACTCAGTATCTTATCGACCAACACTACCCATAGCAAGCGTAAAATCCGAAAAAGCGTATTTTTCTCAAAAATACATTTCTGCAAAAAACGCCCGTAAAACGCGGGATTTCTGTTGACTCACCCCCGAGGCATCCGTAAACAGTACCATGGGAATGCGTATTTTCTCTCGGCCCTACAAAGGAGGACAGCATCATGGCCCACCCGTTTTTCGCGCACGGACAACAGCGCGCCATCGCCCACCAGGCAGGCATCTCGGCCAGCAGCCTGGGCGACATCTTGCATCGCCGGCGGAACGCAGGATGGCAGCTTGCGCTTCGCCTCGAGTACGCCAGCTTGCAGATTCTTGGACGAGAGATCCGCGCCAGGGAGTGGTACCGGGCTCAGTACACCGATCATCCGGCCTTTGTCGGGCCGCGCGCGCGCCCCGCGAAATGAAGCCGCCGGTTCCTTTGTCCTTCAACCCTCTGCAAGGATCCGCCTATGCCGACCGCCGAAATAAATCCCCGTCTCCGCTGGGCTCTCCTGTTCGCGGAACGTGGATGGCCTGTATTCCCTGTCGCTGAGAACGCGAAGAAGCCGCCGCTGCTGTCCTCCTGGGAGACCAAGGCCAGCGCTTCCCGGGCCCAGATCCTGCAGTGGGCCAGCCGCTGGCCGAACTGCAATTGGGGCCTGGCCGCCGGAAGGGCCGGCCTGATCGTCGTGGATGCCGAGACGCCGGCAGCCGCTATTCCATACGACCAACAGACGTTGGCAATTCGCACACCTCGCGGAGGCGTTCATATGTACTACGCCGGCCGGGGGGCCTCCCTGGTGCGCCCGGTCCCCGATGTGGACACCCGGTCCATCGGCGGGTATGTGATGCTCCCGGGATGCACCACATCGGACGGCGAGTACTCGGTGCTTCGCGATCTCGAGGTCAAGGTGGCCCCCGATATCGTGGTCCAGCTCGCCACCAAGGCCACGCCCGCCGTAATCGAGAGCGTAGCCCCCGATCTCGTCATCGACCAGGGCACGGCCTCCTCCCGCGCGCACGAGTACCTCCGCACCACGGAACCTGCGATTTCCGGCCTGGGTGGAAATCATCGCACATACCAGGCGGCCGTCCAGGTGCGCGATTTCGGCCTCTCTGAGGATCTAGCCCTGCAGGCCATGCTGGACGTCTACAACCCCAGGTGCACCCCGCCCTGGAGTGAGGAGGAGCTGGCCAAACTCGTCAAGAACGCCTACACCTACGCGCAAACCTCCGCCCCTGGCGCCGCATCCCCGGAACATGATTTCAGCGCGGCGGCCACCGCTCAGTTGCAGAGCCGCAGCGCCGGCGATATCAATTTCAATCGCATTCCTCCGCGCGATTGGATCCTCGAACACCGCTACGTCGGCCGATATATTACCGTCATCGTGTCCCCCGGCGGCATCGGCAAGTCCTCCCTCACCCTGCTTGACGCCGTGTCCGTGGTCACCGGGCAGGAGCTTTCCGGGGCCACAGTGAAACGCACAGGGAACGTCTGGCTGCACAACGCTGAGGACCCCGACCACGAGCTGGACATGCGCACCGCCGCTCTCTGCATCCATCACAAGATCCCCATCAAGAAGCTGGCCGGCCTGCGCTTGACCTCGGGCCGCACCATGCCGCTGTGCCTGGCCCGCGAGGTGCAGGGCCGCGCCCGTCTGGACTCAGCATGCATCGCCGCGATCACTGAGCACATCCGCGCCCACAAGATCATTCTCTGGATCGTGGACCCCTTTGTGCAGATGCATGCGGTTGACGAGAACGACAACCAGGCCATGGCCCTCGTCATGGGCGGGCTCTCGAAGATCGCCGAAGAGACCGGCTGCGGCATCTGCCTGGTGCATCACACACGCAAGGGCCGCGGCAGTGAAGATGGCGATGCGGATATCAGCCGGGGCGCTTCCGCCATCATCTCGGCCGCGCGCCTGGCGTACAGCCTGCGAGGGATGAGCCCCGAAGAGGCGAAGAAGAACGGCATCCGCGAGGAGGACCGCCGATGGCTGATGCGCCTGGACAGTGCAAAGCTGAATCTCGCGCCCCCAGCGGAGCGCGCGCTATGGTGGCGCCGGGTCAGCGTTCCGCTTCCATGCGGGGAATCCGTGGGCAGCCTGGAGCCCTTGGACTTCTCCGCTGTGCAGGGCAACTACGATGTGGAGTCCCGAGACTTGATGAGCATTCTTGCTCAGGTCCTTGAGCCGGGGGGCGGCACGGGCTTGAACGAGTTCTGCGAGAGGCTGACGGTGGACGGCCGCTTTTCCCACCTCTACGGTCATTCGCATCCCAAGAGCATCGCCACGGCCTTGCGAAGGGCCTTGGCGGCCCCTCGGGAGTGGCACGGCCGCAAGTATTCGTTGGTCCAGATACCAGGGCGCGGTCGAACCGGCAAGAACTGGATGCTGTTCTGTTCCGAGGGCAGAATCAAGAACGAACGGGATCCGGAAAGCCCCTCCAAATACGTCCGACAATTGGGCGATCCGGAGCTATCGAAAAAGGTGCTGCAGACCCTCAGTCCGGAAGAGCTTTCGGGCCTTGTTGGTGACAAGTCGGAAGGTAATTCCGGCGCCGGTTCGGTCGAGGCCGAGTCTGGCGACGTAAGTTATTTAGATTGAAGGACATAAAATCGGTTTGGGTTTTATTTAGCGAATTGGAATGAAGGCCTGAAATAAATGCAACAAAGGGAGGCAAAGTTATGAGGAATATAGGACTTGAATTGAACGGGAAAAATCGGAACGGGCTGGGTTGCGAGGAATCGGAGCGTTTTAGAGTCAATTTTAGAGTCAAAATCGGTGCGGATTGGAAAAATAGGTTTTCCAATTCGGGATGTTGCAGCGAAAGGAGTTACAACTGCAATAACGCATTTTTTTCTATTTCATTTTCCAATTCAAAAGCCCTAAAAGCTATAAGTGCTGTATTGACAAGCACTTACGATATTCCTATTTTTCACCCCCCTTCGGGGGGTGTGTTCGCCTGCCAGCCGTCGGCTTTTTGGCCGCCGACATGGCAAGGCTCAGAGCGTACACCCCCGAGGGAGGCAGGGGCGCCGGAGCAGTTCAATTCGCCTGGCCAGAATCCCGCCCTGGTGAATGGGCCTTCCGATCCCGTGGCCGCGCGCCGGGGATTCGCCGGCGTCGATCCTGGCCTGTCGGGCGGGCTTGCCCTGGTGAGCCCGGACGGGGCCCTGCTGGCCACATCGCGCATGCCTGTGCATCGCGGCGCCACGGGCGAAGGGGCTCTTGACCTGCGGGCCCTTCGGGACCTGCTGCGGTCCTGGTCGCCGAGGGCCGTGTTCGTCGAGCGCCAGCACCCCATGCCCAGGCAGGGCCTGTGCAGCACATTCACGACCGGGCGCAACTACGGCATGCTGCTCGCCACCCTGGCCCTGGGAGACTTCCACACCCCGGCCCTGGGAGACTTCCGCATAGTAATAGACCATGCCAAAGCTTGGCAAAAGACTTACAAGGGGGTGGCGGCCGGGGGTGGATCGGCAAAGGCCACCGCCCTTGCGATAGCCTCAGCACTGTGGCCTTCCGAATCCTGGATGGCCACAGAAAAATCGCGGAGGCCTCACGACGGCATTATAGACGCCGCTCTCATGGCTGAGCACCTCCGAAGGCAGGAATGCAGCCACGGGCCTGCAAATGCGTTTATCGCGATTCCTGACTTTTTGAAATAAACCTTTACAAGAAAAAATACGGAAAATTACGAAAACACGGAAAAGGACCCCCACCCCACCCCCCGCCCCCGAAAAGGGGGCCCCCGGGGTCCCGCAAAGGGGCCCCAGGCCACCCGCCGAAAAATCGGCAAGGAGGACACAATGGCGAAGAACTGGACGATCTATTGCTGCGGACCTGGCTGCCCGGCGTATGACAAGGTGTTCGACAAGTGCAGGACCACCGACAGGAAGGTGACCGAGAGCCCGACCGATGTGTTCCCGGACTGGTGCCCTCTGGAAGATGAGAAGCTAGACGCTAGCACAGAGGCAGACGACACCGCCATCGACGCCAGGAACGCCGCAGCATGGGACGCCGCCGTCGCATGGGCCGCCACCGCCGCCGCCGCCGCCGCAGTCGCCGCCGCAGTCGCCCCGGAGCCTGAGACGCTGCCCCCGTGTGTTGACGACCGCCTCGTCCCGACCCCGACCTGGCCGATCTCGCCGGAAGACGAGGAGTCCGACACCGACGCCAGAAGACCAACCTTCTCGTCTCGCTCGCCCGAGGACCTCCTCTATGCCGAAGACAAGACTTTCGTGTCCCAAGGATCGGCGCCCTGGCCCGTGGCGTTCTCGCAGGAGGGAGAACTCGAGCAGTGCGCAGGTTGCGGAAGGCTTCCCGTGCCACATCGGGCTGCGTACAGATGCGCACCGTTCTATGTGTGCGCAACCAGGGATTGCGAACACCGCGGAGTCTGGTACACGCGGTACGAGTGGCAGACGGTCATGCACGTGCAGCGCCAAAGCCTTGACGAGAGGGCGGCCGGTGGTGTATGATCCAGCCGAGGGACCACAATATGGAGGACCAACAAGCGACGGCACCGTGCCATACAGAAAGGATTCCGCTCGTGACAGACAAGGAACTCGCGGTACTCGCGCAAAAGCTGTCCGAAGAGGTGGCGGAGAAGTTGCGGGAGTTCCATGTGTGCAGGCTGAACCTTTCGGAGTCCGAGGTCTCGCAGGCTCCGCACCTGTTCGGGGTGCTGACGGATCTCGGCGAGGGGGACATCCGGAAGGGCATCGAGGCCTTCAGGGAGAACAACCGATGCGTGAAAAAGATGCGGGAGCGCGGCGAGAAGACGGCGCTGGCGGCGTGGCTGTGCTGGATCACGCTGCTGGTGGGGGGAGCGGCGAGCGCCCTTTGGCTTGGGTTCAAAAGCCTCCTCCACCTGCAGCAAAAAATCGGCTGACCGCGGCCCAGGCAATGTTCGTCCTGTACTGGCAGGGCGACGTCAACGCCACCGTGGCCGAGATGACGCAAAGCGGCATCGCGGTCACCAAGACGACGGCGGAGAAGTGGCTGCGCGATCCTGCCGTGCTGGCGGCGATCCAGCAGGAGGATCCTCTCCCGGGGGTCCTGCGGAAGGAAGAACTACAGCGCTGGTGGACGGAGGTCATCGCTTGCCGGGTCGAGGGGGATCCCCCGTCCATGGCGGACAGGCTGCGCGCGTCTGAGCTTCTTGGGAAGAGCTTCGGTGCGTTCACGGAGAAGGTCGAGCACACCGGGGAGCTGACCCTCGCGGCCTTCCTGGAGGCCATGGCCAGGAGGCCCAAGTGAGCGCCACCGAATACGCCTTCATCACGGAGTTGCTGGAGGGCTGGCGCACGGGCGGGCCTGTCCGGTTCTGCCGGGAGGTCCTGGACTTCGAGCCGACGCCGCAGCAGGTCCAGATCATGGATGCCATCCGGGAGCCCGGGTCTCGGGTCAGCGCGAGTTCCGGCCACGGCATTGGAAAGTCCACGGCGTTGGCGGCCTCGGTGCTGTGGTTCGTCACCACGCACTACCCGTCGAAGTGCGGATGCACGGCCCCGACAGCGCACCAGCTGAAGGACGTGCTTTGGGCCGAGGTGGGCCGGCTGCGGCAGCGGATGCCCGAGTGGTTCCGGGACCAGGTGACCATCGTGTCGGATCGGATGTTCGTGGTCGGGCACGAGGATACCCAGTTCGCCGTGGCTCGGACGGCGCGGCCGGAGAATCCGGAAGCCTTGCAGGGGCTTCACAGCGAGAATATGCTCTTCGTGATCGACGAGGCCTCCGGCGTGGCCGACGCGGTGTTCCAGCCCGTGGAGGGCGCGCTGTCCACCCGAGGGTCCCGGGTCATCATGGCGAGCAACCCCACGCAGACGGCGGGGTTCTTCTTCCTGTCGCACCACCGGAACAAACACCTGTGGAAAACGTTCTCCCTGTCGTGCGTGGATTCGCCGCTGGTCTCCCCGGAATATGTCGAGTCCATGCGCGACCAGTACGGGGAGGACTCCGACATCTACAAGGTCCGGGTGCTGGGAAAGTTCCCGAGCGCCAGCATCAATCAGCTCATCCCGTACGGCTTGGCCACCAAGGCGGCAAAGCGAAAGCTGGCGCTGCATCAGTACCAGTTCGCCCCGGTGGTGCTGGGTGTGGATCCGGCCTGGGAGGGGGACGACAGGTCCGTGATCTACATGCGGCAAGGCCTGGCCTCCACCTGCTTGTTCTCGCGCGTCGGGGTGGACAACATGACGCTGGCCGCCTTGACGGGGCAGTACTGGGACGAGTACCGGGCGGATGGGGTGTTCATCGACGTTGGGTGGGGCGCCGGCGTGATCGACCGCTTGCGGCAGCTCGGTCGGTTCCCTGTCCCTGTCAATTTCGGCGGGAAATCGAGCGAGGAGCGCTACTCCAACAAACGTTCACAAATGTGGAACAACCTGAAAAAATGGCTTGACGAGGGGGGTGTGATAGAAGATACTAACGATTTGATAGAGGACCTCTGTGGCCCGCAGTTCGGTTTCTGCTCGAATGGGAAGATCATGCTGGAAGCGAAGAAGGACATGAAGAAGCGAGGCCTCCGCAGTCCCGATCTGGGGGATGCCCTCGCGCTGACCTTCGCCGAGAGTGTGCAGAAGCTGGACGAGATGGAAGCCGTGAAGGGGCCGGATGCCGCAGTGGCGGAGACCGAGTATCGCCTCTTCTGACAGGAGACCGACATGTGTACCAAGGGAATCATGGACTGGTTGACCGGTGGCGGCGACGACAAGAAGGCCCCCGAGGCCCCGCCCATGCCCGCGGCTGCGACGCAGGGAACGCCCGCGACGGGCCCTTCCGCGGCCGACATGGCCATGCGGAACGCCCAGCAGCGGTTGGCGGCCACCTCGGCTTCCGCCAAGGGCCAGGGATCCACGCTTCTCACCGGCGGCGCCGGAGCTGAAGGCGCTGCGAACGTGAAGAAGAAGACGCTCCTCGGCATGTAGGAGAGCCCCATGGAAGAGGAAGGCCCGTCCGCGCGCTACCGGCGACGACTGAAGGCTCTCCAGGACGAGGTGGCCAACGAGGGCTGGCGCTCGCACTGGAAGGAGCTGCAGGACTACTTCCTTCCGAGGAAGGGCAGGTATCTCACCGACGACACGAGTGATCACAACGACGGGGGCAAGCGGAACTCGAAGATCATCAACGGTGTGGCCTGCGATGTCTTGAGGATTCTGTCCGCCGGGATGCAGGGAGGCGTTACCTCGCCCTCGCGGCCGTGGTTCCGCCTCGCCATCCTGGACCCGAGGAAGGCCCAGGACGAGCAGGTCAAAGCCTGGCTGCATGACTCCCGGCAGGTGCTCCTCGACGTGTTCCAGCGGTCGAACTTCTACGGGACCACGCACACGGGCTACGGCGAGCTGGCCACGTTCGGTACCTTCTGCATGCTCATCGAGGAGGATTTCCAGAACGTGATCCGCTGCCGGCCGTTCACTTCCGGCGAGTATTTCCTGGGCCTGGATTCGACATACCGGCCGGATTCTCTCTATCGGAAGTTCGTGATGACCGTCCGGCAGATGATCCAGGAGTTCGGCGAGGACAAAGTCAGCGACCGAGTCAAGAAGTTTTTTACTGAAAAACGTCTTGATGAGCTGATCGACGTCATCCACGTCATCGAACCCAGCGATCTTACCGACCCGAGCAGAAAAGACCAGAAGTATGATTCGGTCTACTTCGAGGAGAAGGAGACCGTCAGCCTTCTTCGGAAGAGTGGATACAGGATGTGCCCCTTCGTCGCGCCTCGGTGGGACGTCACCAGCACCGACACCTGGGGCCGCGGCCCTGGGATGGACGCCCTGGGCGACGTGAAGATGTTGCAGAAGATGGAGGAGAAGAAGCTCAAGGCCTTGGACAAGATGGTCGATCCGCCCATGAACGCGCCGACCGCGATGCGCCGGCAGGGCGTGACGATTGTCCCCGGAGGCGTGAACTACATCGACGGCATGGGCGCCGAGTCCATGCGCGGCGTCACGCCCGCCTTCCAGATCCAGCCCGATTTTCAGAACATCGCGTACGAGATCGACCGGGTGGAGCAGAGGGTCCGGCGGTTCTTCTTCAATGACCTGTTCCTCACGATCTTGACGAAGGACAAGACGATGACCGCGACCGAGGTAGCCGAGCGCCACGAGGAGAAGCTGCTGGTTCTCGGCCCGGTGCTCGAGCGGTTGCAGGGGGAGATGCTCAATCAGATCATCGAGCGGACTTTCGATATCGTGCTGAACCTGGGCCTGCTCCCGCCTCCGCCGGAGCAACTGCAGGGCGCGGCGCTGAAGGTGGAGTACATCGGCCTCCTCAGCCAGGCGCAGAAGCTGGTCGGGGTGCAGGGCATCCAGCAGGTGGTAGGCTTCGCCGCGCAGTTGGCCGCCGCGGATGGCGGCGCGGCGTTGGAGAAGCTGAACCTGGATGTGGCGATGGAAGAGATTGCGGACATGCATGGCGTCAATCCGAGAGTCGTGCGGTCGGATGACGAGGTCGCGGCCATGCGGCAGCAGCGGCAGCAACAGCAGGCGGCCATGACCGCCATGCAGACGGCCGCTGCGGGTGCGAAGGTGACCAAGGATCTATCCGCGTCTCCTATGGGACAGGGGACCGCCTTGGACATGATGAACGAACAAATGGGGGGACAGAAATGAGGAAGATTGCCATTGCCATTCCGAGCGGCGACGACGTGAAGGCCAACTTCGCTTTCGCTCTGTGCGGGCTGGTGGCGCACAGTTTCCGCAACCTGCAGAAGACGCAGATCGCCATCGCCAACAAGAAGGGGTGCCTGATCTGCTTGCAGCGGGCGGCCCTGGTCGAGGAGGCCCTCGAACGGGGTGCGGACTACATTTTCTTCCTTGACTCTGACATGGTGTTTCCCCCGGACACCCTGGAGCGGTTGCTGAAGCACGGCTTCGAAACCAGCATCGTGGGCTGCGCGTATTCGACCCGGTGCGAGCCCATCCACAACACGGCGCAGGACGCCAACGGGGACATCGTGGTCAAGCGCGACGACAAGGGGTTGAAAGACGTTCGTCGTCTTGCGACCGGGTGCATGCTGATTCCTCGGTCGGTGTTTGTCTGCACTCCCCGCCCGTGGTTTCTCACGCCGCACGTCGAGGTCGAAGGCGTCGTCGGCGGCAGGTACCTCGGCGAGGACTATTACTTCTGCGACAAGGTGCGAAGTCAGGGGTTCCCCATTTACGCGGACCTGGACCTGTCCCGCGAGGTGCAGCACGAGGGGAACGCGAGGTATGACCTGGTGACAGACCATGGCTGATTCCGACGAGAAGAAGCTGCGAGACCAGGAAGTGAAGCGCGATCTGGAGCGGAAGCAACAGCTCGAGGACCTGAAGGAGATCGTTCATTCGGCCGCGGGGATCCGGTTCTTCCGCCGGCTGATGGAGGAGGGGAAGGTGTTTCAGACCACGTTCACAGGGAACAGCCAGGGATTTTTCTGGGAAGGCCACAGGAACCTGGCGCTGCGATTCTTCAACGATCTTTGCGAGGCCGAGCCGAGTGCGGTGGCGGCCATTCTAGTACCCAAGATGGAGGACGAACATGCCTGATTCTGATCCCGTAGTGAAGCCCCCGGACGGCGCCCCGGCACCCACCCAAACGCCAGCCAGCGGATCCGCTACAGGTGCGGGCGACAAGCCCGCGGATAAGCCCTTGGACAAGCCGAAGGACGATTACGAGGGGCTGAAGTTCGAGGGCGAGGTGGACAAGGAGCTTCTCGGATCCTTCCGGGAGGTGCTCCTCGGCGGCAAGATCCCGCTGGAGTCCGCGCAGAAGCTGGCCGATCTCGGAAGGAAGTTGAGCGAGACGGCCCTCAAGCAGAACGCGGACGCCTGGGGGAAGTTGCGCGAAAGCTGGACGAACGAGATCCGCGCGGATGCGGATTTCGGAGGCCAGAAGCTCCCGGAAACTATCGAGAGGGCTAAGAGGGTTCTCGGGAAGTTCGGGGAATCGGGGCTCGTCCAGTTCCTGGATTCTACCGGATTCGGCGACAACCCGGCGCTGATCCGTTTGCTGGCCAAGGTGGACCGGGCCCTCGGGGAGGATCGCACCGTGGATGGCGCGCCCTCTTCGGGGGATAACCGGAGTACGGCTCAGGTGCTGTACCCGAAGACGTAACAGGCGATTTTTTCTTGAAAGGAGTTTGCTATGGGAGCCATCGGAACCGGAAATCTGACTCTGATTCAGTGGGCACAGCGGCAGGACCCGAACGGGAAGGTCGCGAAGATTGTGGAGTTGCTGAACGAGACGAACGAGATCCTGGACGACATGATCTGGGTCGAGGGCAATCTGCCCACCGGCCACAAGACCACCGTGCGCAGCGGCCTGCCGAGCGTGGCGTGGCGCTTGCTGAACTACGGTGTCCAGCCCGGCAAGTCCAAGACGGTCCAGGTGACCGACACCTGCGGCATGCTCGAGGCGTATGCCGAGGTGGACAAGGATCTCGCGGATCTGAACGGGAACACGGCGGAGTTCCGCCTCAGCGAGGATCGGGCGTTCCTGGAGGCCATGAATCAGGAGTTCTGCGACACGCTGATCTACGGCGACACCGGCGTCACGCCCGAGAAGTTCCTCGGCCTGCAGCCGCGCTTCACGGCGACCACGAACGAGAACGGTGGCCAGATCATCAAGGCGGATTCGTCCGCCAGCGGCGACCAGACCAGCGCGTGGCTGGTGTGCTGGGGCGAGAACACGCTCCACGGCACTTTCCCGAAGGGCAAGATCTCGGGGCTGCAGCACAAGGACCTCGGCGAGCAGACGCTGACCGACGCCGCGGGCGGTCGGTATCAGGGCTACCGCAGCCACTACAAGTGGGATTGCGGTCTCGTCGTGCGCGACTGGCGCTATGTCGTGCGCATCGCGAACATCGACATCTCGGCCCTGTCGGCGAGCGCTGCGACCGGCGCGAATCTCATCGACTGCTTTGTCCAGGCTGTCGAGACCCTTCCGAATGTGCGGATGGGCCGGCCGGTGTTCTACTGCAACAAGACCGTCCGCACCTACCTGCGGAACCAGATCCGGAACAAGACGAACGTGCATCTCAGCCTGGAAGAGGTGGCGGGCAAGAAGGTCGTGACGTTCGACGGCATCCCGGTGAAGCGGGTGGACTCGATTCTCAGCACGGAGACCGTCGTGTCCTAGTAGCGGACGGCAGAGGGTCTGCTGTTCTGCGGCTTTGCGTTTTCGCTCTTTTCTCGAAAGGAACCAAGCATGATCGTTGACAAGGACAATATGATGTCTGATGCCCAGGCGCTCACGACCTCCGGGTCTGTCGCCTCCACCAGCTACATCGACCTCGGCACCGCGGCCGGCTTCAAGTCGTCGAACGCGGAGGTCGTGGTCAGTGTGCAGACGGCGTTCACGTCGTCCGGCGCGCCCACCCTGGCGGTGACTCTGGAGACGGACACCTCCAGCGACTTCGCGACCGCGAAGACCACCATCGGCACCAGTGCCACCGGGATCGTGAAGGCCAATCTCACTGCCGGCACGACGGTCGCCCGGATGAAGATCCCGCCCAACTGCAAGCGGTATCTGCGCGTGATGTACACCATCGGCGTGGCCGACTACACGGCGGGCAACATGGACGCCTTCGTGGTGATCGACTCGCAGACGGCGAAGGATGCGATCAACACCTAGCCCAGCCAGGACAGGGGAGCTGGGGGCTTGCGCTCCCGGCTCCCCTGGACCTTTTCCCGCTTCCCTGTCGAAAGGAGGACACCATGGAACCGCTGTGGGCCGTAATGAACTCGCCCTTCGTCATCTCGACCCTGGCCGCGCTTTTCGTGGCGCTGCTGAACTGGGCGTACGCCAGGAAGCCCTGGCTCTCGAAGTACGAGGGGACTCTGATCGCTGCGGTGAAGTATGCGGAGAAGACCATTCCGGATGGGACGCCGAACAAGGCCCTCGCCCGCCTCGACGAGGCGCTGAAGTACGCGCTGCGCGTGATCGAGACGCGTACCGGGGTGCCGCTGTCGGCGGTTGAAGTTTCGGCGGTCGTGGAGCGGCTCCAGGTTGTTCATTCGGAGGTGGAGGCCAAGGAGGGCCTGTAATGGAAATCCTCGTCTCTGTCGTCTTGGGTGTCATTCGCATGTTTCTGCCCGCGATTTTCCGCGCGGCCCGGCCTACGGCTGAAGATGGCGTTGGCCCGGGCGATACGGAGAACCGACTTCGGGCGCAACTCAGAAAGGAAGGTTGGCTATGATCGAACAGCCCCGCCTCAGCTCGTTCATTCTCGCCGTGGTATCCCTGGCGTTCATTCTGTTGGCGTCGGGGTGCGCGCTCCCTTTCACGCGCACGGTCTACGTCCCGCCAGGAACCGCTTGCCAATTGCGAAAGCCCATCAAGAACGCCCCCGTGTGGGAGAAGGACAAGGACGGGAAGAAGGTCGCCACCGAGCGCAACCTGGCGGAGGGCTGGATGGTGCTGCCGGTTCCGCCTGTCGCCCCCGGTGACCTGCGGGAGTAGCCCATGGCCTCTGTTGTCGATCTCTGCAACCTCGCCTTGTCGCACCTGGGCGCGTACGCAATCCAGGCGCTTAGCGACGCGGTGAAGGAGGCGAAGGAATGCAATCGGCTCTACCCGTTTGCCCGGGACGCCAGTCTCCGGGATTTCGACTGGAACTTCGCTTCCGCTCGCAAGGTGCTGGCGGAGAGTGCGGAGACGGTCACCGGGTGGGCCTATGTGTATGCGTATCCGTCGGACTGCATCGCCGCGCGCCAGATCATCGACGTCACCGACGGGTCCGTGTACGCGGAGTGGGAGGAAGGCGGAAACGTCAGCGTTCGGGTGTCGGGTCCGCAGGGGAAGCTGCCCTTCGACGTCGTGCTGAACTCCACGAAAAGCGGCCGGCTGATCTGCACGAACATCGAGGCCGCCGAACTGCGCTACACGGCGCAGGTCACCGATCCGAACCTATTTGACGCGCTGTTCACTGACGCGCTGTCTTGGCGTCTGGCGAGTGAATTGGCGCAGCCTCTTCGGGGGGACCTTCGCCTGGCTCAGTCGCTGTTCCAGATGTACCTGGCCAAGCTGGCCCGGGCGAGATCCGAGAACGCGAACGAGATGCATATGGATCCGCAAGACACGTCTTCCTTCGTGGAGGCCCGTGGATGACCTTGTCTTTGCCGAAGGTCTCCTTTGTCGGCGGGGAGTGGGCGCCTTCCCTGTACGCCAGGTCGGACCTGGCCAAGTACGCCACGGCCCTCCGGACTTGCCGCAACGCCATTGTGCATCCGCATGGTGGAGTCTCGAATCGACCGGGGACGAAGTTTGTGTGCGAGGCGAAGGGCGGCGGGAGCGACTCGGTACGGCTTGTTCCATTCCAGTTTTCGACGGTGCAGAGCTATGTGCTGGAGGTGGGTGACTACTACATCCGCATTGTCAAGGACGGCGGCCTGGTGGCGCTTGCTGCCAACGCAACGGCATGGAACGGCGCTACGACATACGCGCAGGGGGATTTTGTCAGTAAGGTGTCCGGGGGTGTCACGCGAAACTATCGCGCGCTTCAAGCCAGTTCTACTCCCGGCAAGGACCCTGCCACTGAAACCGCGTACTGGTCCGAGCTGGACGCCTTGGTGATTCACCTCCAGACACCATACCAAGCCAGCCAAGTGTTCGACCTGAAGTTCTGCCAGAGCGCGGATACCGTCTACATCACGCACCCTTCGCATCCGCCGAGAAAGTTGACTCGCACCTCCCATTATGCTTGGACGTTGGACTTGGTGGCGTTTGGCGCCAGCATCGCGGCGCCCACCAGTGTCACCCGTACTGTCGGCTCGGGGACCTCGGACTATTACGTCATCACTGCGGTGTCCGCGAATGGAGAGGAGAGCTTGCAGTCGTCTTCTGTGAACATGGGAAATACGGACACCTGCGGATGGACGGCCAGCGCTGGAGCGGTGTACTACCATGTTTACAAGCTGAAGAACGGGGTGTATGGCTGGGCGGCCCGCGCGGGGACCACCTCGTTTACGGACAGCAACATCATTCCGGACATGAGCAAGTGCCCGCCCAACTCGCAGACGCCCTTTAGCGGATCGGGGAACTACCCGGGGGCCTGCATCTTTTTCGAGCAGCGGCTTCTCTTCGCGCGGACGAACAACAACCCGCAAACGATCTGGGGAAGCCGCATCGGAAACTTCGAGAACTTCAACAACAGCACCCCGCTACAGGAAGATGACGCGTACACGTTCACCATCAATTCCAACCAAGTGAACGAAATCCGCTGGCTCGCGAGCACGAATGAACTCCTCCTCGGGACAAGCGGATCCGAGTGGAAGATGACTTCCGGGTCCAACAGCGACACGATCACGCCCACCAGCGTCCAGCTGCGGCAGCAATCAAAGTGGGGATCCTCGAACGTTCCGCCCATCGTCGTCGGTTCCACCATCCTGTTCTGTGGCGGGCCGGGGAACACGGTTCGCGATCTGAACTACAGCCTGGAACTTGACGGATACGCCGGCAACAATGTCACGATCATGGTGGGCCACCTGTTCCAGGACTACACCATCCAGGACTGGGCCTACCAGCAGAATCCGGATTCTATTGTGTGGGTGGTTCGAGACGATGGGGCCCTCCTCGGCCTGACCTACGCGAAGGAGCACGAAGTATGGGGCTGGCATCGGCACGACACGGATGGCACGTTTGAGTCTGTCGCGGCGATCCAGAACGCCACCGGGCAGGACGAGGTGTATTTCGTTGTCCGCCGTACCATCGACTCGGTGCCGCTTCGGTACATCGAGCAGTTGCAGCCCCGGATGCCGGAAAACGACATCGAGCAGGCTTGGTTTCTCGACTGCGCACTGCTGTATGACAGCACACCGGCCACGACGATCACCGGGCTGGACCATCTCGAAGGGGAAACCGTGTCGGTGTTCGCGGACGGCTCGGTGCAGCCTTCGCAGGTGGTATCCAGCGGGGCGATCACCATCGACCACGCGGCGTCAAAGGTGCTCGTCGGCCTCCCCTACACCACGCAACTGGAAACGCTAGAACTCGACATGGAGAACCAGGGCGGCACCTTGCAGGATCGTCTCCGGGACATCAAGAGCCTGACCCTCCGCCTGGAAAACACGCGGGGCGTGTGGGCGGGGCCCACGTTTGCCCGGATCGAGGAACTGCGCTTCCGGGAGGGGGAGGACTACGGGGACCCGACAGAACTGTTCACCGGGGACAAGGAGATGTTCTTGCAGAGTGGTACCGGGAGTTCTGCCCGGATCTGCATCCAGAATACGGATCCGGTCCCCCTGACGGTGCTGGCGGTGATTCCCCGGGTGACCCATGGCGACTAGCCCTGTCGTTGTTCCGGCGAGCGCCAAGCATGTCGCCCATCTCACGGATCGGCTGAGGTTGGCGGACGTGCAGGAGGTGTGGAATGCATACCATTTCTCTCCCTACCAGGCCCTGGCGGGTGCGGTCCACGGTTCGGTCGTGTCGTGGGCCCTGGAGCTGGGCCGGGAGCCCGTGGCGGTGTGGGGAGTGGCGCCCCTGGGGACGTGGCTGTCCCGCAGGGGAAGCCCGTGGCTCCTGGCTTCGGATCGCCTGGTGGAGGCTTCGGTGTTTGGGGCGAAAGTTACCCGGCATTACGTTCTTGAAATGCTTCGGTACTTCGATAGACTGGAGAATTATGTGTCCAACGAGAATCGGCTGTCCATCCGCTGGCTGCGCTGGGGCGGCTTCTCGATAGGCGCCCCGGAGCCCTGGGGAATAGAAGGCAAGATGTTCCGGCGGTTCTGGAAGGAGGCCTAGTATTATGTGTGCTCCCCTCGCTCTCGGTTGGGCGTCTCTCGCGGCTGCGGCCGGCGGTACTGCGCTGGGCGTGGTGGCGCAGGCGCGGGCCTCGAACGCGGAGAACGCCGCAGCCGAATACAACGCGCAGATAAATGCCAGGAATGCCGCCATGGCTCAGATGCAGGCCGCGGATGCCATCACTCGCGGAAAGCAGGAGGAGCTCCAGTACCGGCAGCGGGTGGCCAAGTTCATCGGTTCCCAGCGCGGAGCGTATGCAGCTGCCGGGGTGCAGGTGGATACGGGGTCCCCGCTGGCCGCGCAGATGGACACCGCGGCGACCGGCGAACTGGACGCCCTCACGATCCGAAGCAACGCCGAGCGGGAGGCCTGGGGGTATCAGGGCCAGGCGCTGAACTACAAGGACCAGTCCTACCTGGCGAAGAGGCAGAAGGCCGGATCGGGCCTGGCGGTGGGCTCCACGCTGTTGACAGGGACCGCAGGCCTGGGAGGTCAGTATTTCCGGATGAAGCAGGCGGGGATCTTCGGGTAAAGGAGCGCGCGCATGCCTAACGTCCCAACGCTGGAGCCCCAGGTCCGGAACGCCCCTCCGCCCACGGTACGATTCTCGGATAACGCGTCCGCGGCGTCCTTTGGCGGGCGCCAGGCGCGAAACCTGGGGATGATGGCGGACGCGCTGCGGCAGGTCGGGGAGCAGGGCGTTGACATCGCGTTGCAGCAGCAGGATCGCGTCAATCGCATCACGGTGCGCGACGCGTTGAACTCCGCGCAGTCGGAGGCCATGGACTGGGACACGAAGGTCCGGGGCATGCGGGGCAAGGACGCCCTCGGGGTGGTGGATCTCACCAAGGACTGGACTTCCAAGACCAAGAAGCGATACCTGGACGGCCTGGAGAACGATCGGCAGAGGGAGCTGTTCAATTCTGTGTTTGACGGGGTGGAACGCCAGAGCATGGGCCACGCGCAATCCCACGAGCAGGTGCAGGTGGAGCGCTGGGACACCGAGACGAAGCAGGCCGAGAACAAGCTGCTGACCGACAACGCGGCGGCGAACTACTCTTCGCCCGAGATCCGAGGGCAGGCGCAGCTCGCGGTCGAGATGAACGCCCGGCGCCTGGCGGAAAAGGAGTTCGGCCTGGACGCTACTGCGGCCGTGGAAGGGGCGGTCCAGAAAGCCCGGGACAACTTCCACCTTCAGCTCCTGTCGAAGGTCGCGAAGCAGGGCCCCGAGGGCGCGAAGTTCGCCAAGGCCCACTACGAGGAGCTGAAGGCCAAGGCGGCCGAAGAGAATCAGGCGGCGAAGGGGGAGCGCGGCCTCCGTTCCATCTCGCAGGAAGCCCTGGCAGAGATCGGCCCCTGGGTCGAGAGCGTATCCGACGAGCAAGAGGCTTGGGACACGGCGCGGAAGCTGGAGGCCTCGGGGAAGTCCTTCGAGGACCAACTGGAGGCCGCCAAGAAGCTCGACAACCCGAAGGTGGCCGCGCAGGTCCGGCAGTATCTGCACCAGTCGAGGAACGAGCGCCTGGCCTGGGAGAACGCGCAGGAGCGGAAGGCCGCGGACGAGGCCCTGTCTGCGTACATCAAGACGGGGGAGATTCCCACCCTGGCGAATGGCGCGCACCCGGAGGTCGTGGAACGGATCCGGCGCATGGCCGACCATGACGCAAAGGAGGCCGCGGCGGGGCGGGCTGCGCAGCGCACCGGGCAGGCGTATATGGATCTGATCCAGATCGATGCGGCGGGGCAACTGCGGGAGATGCCTTTCGAGAAGCTGGCGGAGAAGCTGGTCACGCTCACCCCGGGAGAACGGACGGAGTTTCTGCGCAAGTGGGCTGACGGTCGGGACCCGGAGCCCCTCGTCAAGATCGGCCTGAAGACCTTCGACGACGCGACCAGCGGCCGGCAAACCAAGGCGAAGCGGAACATCGAGAAGGACCGAAAGATGGCCGCTTTCCGGGCTTCGGTGCAGGACGATTTGCGGCGGATGCTGAAGGACGGGAAGCTGAAGACCGAGGCCGATATCAGCGCATTCGTCATGCAGCGCGCCGGCGAGAAGTGGCTGGATAGCGCGTACTTGGGAATCACGACGCAGGAAGTGTTCCCGGAAAACGCCTCCGAGACGGCGAAGCCCGCGCACGTTGTCGCGGCGGAAAAGAAGCATTCTGCCACGGCGTACAAGTTCGACGGGAAGTGGTACATGAAGCTGAAAGGCCGGGATTTTCTGGTCGGCTCACCCGGAGACTGACATGCCCGAGGACTTCCGGCTGGTTCCTGTTGCGAACGTTCCGGAGCCCCCGCAGTTCGGGGGCCTGCCGGTAGCCAGCCCGATAGAAGACGGCTTTTCCCTCACTCCGGTGGCCCTTCCTCGGCGCGACCCGTCGTTGAAGCTGCGGATGGACGAGCAGATCCACCGGTTTGTGGACCGGGAGACGCGGGGCTTCTTCGGGTACCAGCCTACGCTGAAAGTGGTGGACGAAGACGCCCCGGTGGTCGGGCAGACGGTGGTCAAGACCGGGGATGTCGATCTCGCGGCGGACTATCTCGGATCGTTCCAGGAAACCGCCAAGTTCATGATGGGCCTGAACGCCGACCAGGCCGCGGATGCGATGCGGTACGCGCAACTGGTCGGATCCGGGAAAGGGGCCACCCCGGAGAATGTCCGGGACATCAAGAACCTGGAACAGGCCAAGGCCATCTACGAGGCAGTGCTGCCGTACAAGCGCCTCCGGGCGTGGATGGAGAACCCCTACCGGGCCGCGGCTTCCCGGGACTCGGTGGCCATGCTGGCGAGGATCGAGGCCGCGGTCCACCAAGACCACGCCGGCCTGGTGGAAGACGCGTCCAAGGCCCTGGCCGATGCCACCCTGAACGCCGCTCGGGGGGTGGCGCAGTCCTTGAAGCGCGGTGGTGAGTTCCTGGCGGCGCACAAGAGCAAGGGGCGCCTGCTGCCTGTTGGCGAGTGGGCGCGCGACGTGGGCGCGGCGGCTCTTGAGATTCCCATCCTCCAGAGGGCCCCGGAGGCCCCGCAGATAGAGCCCTGGTCTGCTCGGGGTATGTACTACAACGTCCTTGGGGTCGTCCCCCAGGTGGGTGGAGCGGTGGCGGGCACCCTGGCCGCGGGCCCCGTAGGCGGTGCGGCCACGATTGTTCCGCAGATCTTTGGCCCCACGGTCGAGGAGAATCTCGCGAAGGGCGATTCCCTGGACGCGGCGGTGGGCTGGGGCACGTTGAACGCCGGCGGCCAGATGGCCCTGGAATACGTTGGTCTGGCCAAGCTCACCAAGTTCTTCGGGAAGGCCCTGCCCTCGGGCCTGCGCGCCCTGGCGGCGAGGCCTGTTGGTGCTGTAGCTGTGGAGGGCTTGAAGGCCGCGGCGGTCGAGGGTGGAACCGAGGCCCTCCAGTCCATCGCGGTGGAGAAGCCCATCGAGGCCCTTTCCCAGGCGTTCCGCGAAGGCGGGAGCTTCGGCGAGGCCGTGCAGATATACCAGCGGACGCTGGGCGAGACGCTCAAACAGGGCGCCTATGAGGGCCTGATGGTTCTGCCATTTGCGCTGTTCGGTGTCGGCGCCAAGATGACGCACATCTACCACACGCACAAGGTCGCCGAGTTCGACAAGAGTTTGGCGGATCGCCTGGTGGCCGAGGCCCAGGGGGCGCCCTTGAAAACGCGGGCCCCGGAACAGGTGGAGGCCTTCGTCAAGCAGGTCCTGGGGGATTCCACCACGGCCCCCACGGCGGTTCACTTCCAGGCGGCGGATCTCAGCGCGGCCTACGGCGGCGATGCCCAGGCCCTGGCGGCGGACCTAGCGCCGGCCGGGGTGGACGAGGCGGCGGTGGTGAACGCCTTGGCCCATGGGCACGAGGTTGTCGTGCCTCTTGTGAAGTGGGCCGTCGCGGATATCACCCCGGAGGCGCGCGCCAGGCTGAATCCCATCGAGCGATACCGGGCGCAGGGCCCCACGAACCAGGAGCTGGCCAACACGGAAGCGGTGACCCTGGAGCGATTCAAGACCGCGGTGGCCGAGGCGGAGCAGGAGTACCAGAAGATCCGGGAGGAGGTGGTGCTCCCCCCTGAACTGGAAGCGCAGATGGCGGTTGCCGAGAAGCGGGTGGGGAAGGAAAACGCGCGGGCCGGGTTCAGCTTGGTGAAGCATTTCCTGGGCGCGGTCAAGAACTGGACCAAGGACGCCATGACCCCGGAGCAGGCCCTCCGCTTTGCGGTCCCCGGAGGCCTGGAGGTCCGCGCTCCCGAGGCGGTACGCGTTCCAGAGCGCGGGGTGCTGGGCGTCCCCGCAGCGCCAGCGCAAGAAGCCGCGCCCGTGGTCCGCGACGTCATGGAGGACCAGGCGGCCATCCCGCAGCAGGAATGGGCCTCGTCGGAGATCGGCGCGCCCGTCCAGCAGCCCGAGGTGACGGTCCCCGCCGGCGAGTACGCCACGGCCCTGGCCCGGCGCCGGGTGAACCTGCGGGCGCTTCTGGACTGCGTTAGGGGGGTAGCATGACGAAGTTGACCGCAGGCATGTTGAAGGGGATGCCCTCCGCGAAGGCCCTGCCCTCCGCGGAGCACCCCATGCAGAAGGCCTTGGAAGAGCAGACCGCACAGATCGACAAGCAGACCCGGGAGCTGGTGGCGGCGGTGGCAGAGCAGAACGCGAAGATCCTCCAGTTACAGACCGCGCTGGTGCAGGCCCTGGCGAAGCTGCGCGAGGAGGTATCGAAGGATCGCCCAGCAAAGTTCGAGGTCATCCGGAACAAGGAGGGGCTCGTGGAGTCCGTTGTGGCCAGGCCCGTGTCCACGCTCGGAGGAAAATGATGCCCGACAAGGATCTCCCGAAGGTGGTGATTGTTCGGCATATGTCTGTTGACGAGGACGGGGAAGAGCATTCGGACTTTGATGCAGCCTGTCCAGTCTGCGGCGCATGGCAGTCCGCACTCCCTTACGCAGTTGCCTTGGCCCAGGAAGGTAACGATCTTTGTTGGCCTTCTATCCAGTGCTACAACTGCAAGACTGAGTTCCGCACCCGCCGGGCCAGCGCGGATAAGCTCTATCTTGATTGCGAGGGCTGCTGATGCCAACGATTATCAGCACCGGTTCAGGCAATTGGAACTCCACGACGCCGGACGCTCCATGGCCGAGCGGAATCGTTCCGGACAACACGAAGGATGTGGAGGTAGAAAAGAACCACACCATCACGCTGACATCGACAGACTGCGTCTGCAAGAGTCTGACGCTGAGAAACGGGACAACCACGGGCAACGTGGGGGCGATCCTCCAGGCAACAGGCGGATCAAGCTGGACGCTGACGATCCAGGAAGGCATCGCCACTACGGCCGTCACGACGGCGAATTACATGTCCAGTTTCAATTTGGATATGACGAGCGACAATACCAAAATCGGTACACTGGTTCTGAACAACGCCAACAGCACAAGCGACGGAACGGCAGCGACAATCGCTTATCTAAAAGGAAACTATCAGCTAAAAGGATTCGCCCGTAAGCGGTGGTGCTTGATCAATTCCGCGCTTGTGGCGAACACGACAAAGAGCGTCGTGGTCTCTGATGCTACTGGATGGGCTGTCGGAGACAGGCTCTGCTTTGAGTGTACCGAGGGTTATGCCACAACGCTTTCCGCGCTGAAACTTGACTGGGTAACAATCGCGACGATCACGCCAGGAAGCGGTACGACGGCCACAGTGACGTGGACCGACGGAGCCGGAACAGGCGGCGCTGTCAAGTACGCACACGCGAGCGGATGCAGAGTCGGAAACTTCTCGTCAAACCTGATAGTAAAAGCAGGAACGGATTATTATAGAGCGGCGATCAAAATAAACAACATATCCTCGGCTGGCGCAAACACTCCCTGCAACATCAGTGATGTGTGCTTCTATCGCGTGCGTCAATCTGGGTACCCTCAATACCCACTGACGATAGAGTACGGATCAGGGCAGTACTATCGCGGCCCGACGTCATGCGCTTTTTACGACTGCGGCGGCAACAACAGTTTGATATTCCTGAATTACGCACACGCAAGCGGCGCAGTTTCCGGCGGGCCTGGAGTGTCGTGGTGCATCTCCGGGACTCATGCCAATACGGAGTACAGCAACCTATTTTATACAGCAGACACCGGCAACACGTATCAGTTCGGCGATATTTCCGACTGTACAGTCTTTTCTGGAAGTGGCGCTATCTTTGACCTGGCTGTTCCTCAAAACGTTGTACGCTGTTCGATATCTGGCAATATAGCAACAGGGGCCTCAGCATCTGCAAGCATCCTGTTCCGCCCTGGAGCCGCAGGAGCGTCCGCAACGGACTGCAAACTGTTTTCCAACAGAACACATGGGATAGCTAGTTGGGGGTCAAACTCAGCCACCCGATGCAGTTTTGGAAGCTCTGCCTTCGCCAACGCACTGAACGAAGATGAGTCTGGAGGCGGCGGAAATTATGGGTGTGTCCGGATGGTTTGGTATTCGACGCTCGACACTCTGGACTGCAATTTCCCGAGCTCGGCCAGATACGACATGAACAGCACCACTCCAGGCGGTAGCGATTTCACGCAATGCAAGGTAATCGTGGGCAACAAAAACGGAGACGCGTCGGTGCAGGAGGTCTACAACCTCCACAGCCGCACGGTTCCCGTCCTTCAGCGCGACACCGCAACCGTGACCCGCAGCACATCCTCGATTCGTTTTACCCTCAATAATGCTGCCGCCCAAACATGGGAAACCGAAGTACTGGCCAAAGCCGGCGAGACGATCACCATCCTCGTCTACGTCCGCAAGTCGTCCAGCCCGTCCTACGGATCGAGCACATTGCCGTCCGTAACCATCAGCGGCCTTGGCATCACGCCGGTCGTGACCACAATGGACTCCGGCACGGCGGCCGACGCCTGGGAATTGCTGACCTGCCAGGCGACAAACAGCGGAAGCGCGGACGGATTGCTAACCGTCACGTTCACCGCGCAGAGCGCCACGGCCGGCGCAAAGGCGTATTTCAGCGGGATGCCCTTCCCGCCGTTCGTCAGTCGCGCGCGGCATTACGGAAAAGTCTTCAACGAGACGAACGCCGCAGTCACCACTGACACGCTGTCCAGCGCCAGCGAAGCCACGGCGGCGGCGTATAGCGGCATGACGCTTACCTGGGGATCGTCCAGCAGCACGGCGATTACAACCAGCCAAACGTTCCAGAAGCTCTACGACTATCACCAAAGCCAGGCGGTGCTGAATGTCGGCAGCGCCCTGGCGCTTACCGGCGCGGGTGCGGCCGGAAGCCCGGCACTGTTCGCGGCCGGGAACGTGACCATCAGCGACGGCGCGGTCCTGAATGGCGCGGGATCTATCGCGATGGGATCGTACACGCTCTCGACCGAGTTCGCGGGTGGGGTGAACTACACCTACACCGGGGGAACATGGTCGCAGCTCACCACCGTGCCGACCGTCTCCGGCGGGCAACTGAATCTCGGGGCCGCAGGCACCTATGCTTTCACAAGCGCGGCGGCGATGATCCTGTCCATGACGCCGGCGGCCCCTGGAACGTATGTCCTGAGCGGATGCACATTGACCGGCGAACAGGACCTGCGCAACACCACCGCGCACGCCATTACTGTAGAGGTGCCAAGCGGCACCGACTACACCACCGACAACAACACCGGCGGCGCGATCACCGTCAGCGAGCCGCAGCTTTATCAATCGGTGGTCCTAAGCGGGGCGGTATCTGGCTCGCGGGTCCAACTGTACGACACCGAGAACGACGAGGAGTTATACAACGGAACGCCCAGCTTTCCGTACACCTGGACCGATCCAGACCCGGCGACGGTGGACCGGGACATCCGCATTCGCGTGGCCAAGGTCAGCGGAGCCACGGCCAAGCAGTTCCTGGAAGCAGCTATCGGGACCTGCGGAACTACGGAAGAGACAGCGGTCTTGCCGTATCTGGTTTCGCAGGAAGACGACGACGTGTATAACCTGAACGCGATTGACGGAAGTACCGTCACCGGCCTGGAGATTGACGACTCCATAGACCGGGTGAAGATGAACATCTCGGGAGGGGCCACTACCTGGGGCCGGATATACGCATACGGGGTTTATTGGCTGGGAACAGAGGACGGCATCCGGGATGATGGCGCCTTCATCGAAGCCCCGGATCCGGCTAATTACCTGTTCACTAATTTTCAGCTCCGCAACATCCACGCCTCGCTGCCGGTCACGATCACCGGCGGATACGGTCGCGATGCGACTACGGGCTCTGTCGCGGACATCATCGACACGGCGTCGAGTACCGCCCCGATATTCCCAGAACCGGACCACGTCGTGGCCTACGCGGTAGGCTCCGCATTGACTGGAAGCCAGGACGCCAAGCTGACGGCCATCGAGTCCGCGGTCGCGGCGTACCTCGACGCCAAGATCTCCGACACCGCTTTGCAGACAAGCGTGGACGAGCTACCCAGCGCCAGCGACAACGCCGCCGCGCAGCTTGCCGCGCTGATCGGTGACGGTACCTTGACCCTGGCCGAGGCGGTGCGGATAATCCTGGCGGAGGCCGCGGGCCGGAGCAGCGGCCACCCGACCAGTCCGAAGTACCGCAACCTGGCCAACACCAAGGATGTGATCTCCGGAACGCTGGACGAAGATGGGAACCGGACTTCGGTGACGGTGAATCCATGACGAGGTGGAACGCGAATTGGTCCGGGAGGTGGCACGGTAATTGGAAAGGGCGGGGAGCCCGCCGGCGCCCGGAAGTGTTCAGCACCGGGATCTACGACGTGCGGAAGGATCCGTGGGCCCGGCGCCTGGTGGAAGACGACGACGCCCTGGTCGCGATAATCGCGGCCATCTACAGCAGGAGGAGCCTGTGAGCCGACTGTCCGAGTGCTTGCGCAAGCTGCCCCATGTGGATCCCGTCGATGCGGAGGCGATCCAGAGGCAGGCGATAGAACTGGGCGACGAGGGGAAGGCTGTCGAACTCCAGCTGCTGGATGTCGGCCAGGAGGTCGAGCGCCTCCGGGCGGCCGTTGGTGCGCCACCTCCGTCCACGGAAGCCGCGCCTACTCCGGAGACGGCGGTGCAGGAACCGGCGCCCCCGGCGACTGCGGAGGACCAGGCGAACGGGTATCTTCCGGGGGACGCGCAGGCCGCGGCCACGAAAACGAAATTGAACAAAGACACCGAGCACGTCCTGTACAGCATAAGCCGTATGGGCTGGTGGGCCACGAAGCTGGAGAATGCCGGCCTGACGGGGCCCGAGGTGGAGGCCGCGCGCAAGAACCTGTCGGAGTTCGCCACAGCGGGGCGGCCGGCCAACGTCATCGAATCCGACCCCACCCTGGCACCCGAGCCGGACGATTCGCGTTCACCGATTCGGGACAACATGGACTATGGGATATCCGTGGACCTGGATACGAAGTGCCCGAAGCAGCAGGTTTTCCGCTCGCACTATGACGCCGTGGCCGAAGTGCTGGGCCGCGACCTTACCACAAACGAGCGCTGGAACGTGGTGTATCGGATGCTGGAGGCGGGGGTAAATGCGCCGTGTTCGTACTGTTATGTGGAGTCTTCGCGAATCGGCAAGAAGACGGGATACGGAGACGCCGGCGGAATCACAAACGTCCCGAAGGGCTACAAGCCGTATTTTGGCCAGCTCCTGGCCTACGCGGATCGGATGCCACTGCTGAATATGCGGGCGGGAATCCGTTTCCAATCGGCTACGGACACCAAAGCCGAGCACATTTTTGACCTGATGCAGGTGATCACCGACGCCTCGCTGATTGAAGGCATGGGCCACGCATACGCGAAGGAGGAGTCCCTTCCCGCGGTGTTTGGTAATACGGGGCTGAAGATCAACCTGTCCACGATGGGGCGAGAGGTGCGCGGGGAACTGGTGTTCGATACCAACGCGGGGATGTCCATGGACCGGGCGGTGGAACTGGTGGCTATCAATCCTGACGACATCGGTATCATGCTGATGGGAACCAACGCCCGGACGATAGAGGCTGGATTCCAGGATCCCCGCATCGGCATGATCATAGCCTACCACGCGTCTGGCCTGACGAAGTCCGTATACGAGGCGCTAGGCTGGGAAGACTTCACTCCGTTTCAGCGAGAGAGCTACCTGTCGGAAGAGCAAGCGGGAAGGGACAAGGACGCGGTATTGCGGGCCCTGAAGGAACTGGCCAAGGGAAAGCCCGGGCGCGGCTACGCCGCCTTGGATGACGCGGCCAAATACTGGATCGGGATGCAAACCTTCAACCGCCTCCTTCCGAAGCCGCTGGAAAAACTGAAGGCCCTGGCCAAAACGTACAAGCCGCCCATCGGAATCCGGGCCTTCTGGAATCACGATCTTGCCAAGTATCTGGATCTGTGCGGACAGTATGGACTGGCACCCAAGTTCGAGCGCTGGGTGAAAACGCCGGGATACGAGAAATTGCTGGTGGACGTGGCCGCCTGGCGCACTCCGCAGAAGGTCATGCAGCCGGTGTTCAACTTCGAGATGGCGGACAAATACCTGCGGGACTACATCGCAAAAGGCGGTCGGGCGAATATCACTGCCGTGAATCCGGACGTGGTGAAGAAGACCGTGCAGGACATCCGCAAGGGTCCCCAGGCCTTCATGGACCAGTTGACGAAGTACCGAAACAGCGTGTACCGGGGCCCCGAGAGATTCCAGCCGGGCCTGTTGGAACAGTCCGCCCGGGAGCGCGCGGCCCAGGCCATGGCCGACGCGGAAGAGAACCGGGCGGTGCTGCGCAACAAGCTGCGGGCGCGCCTGGCAGCGGCGAAGCTCGCGGTCACGCCCGAAGTGATCGAAGAGGCCGAGCGGCGCTACATGGAGCGGCTGATGGAACAGGCCCGGGGCGGGGAGGGGATCCTGGCGCAGTTCGCTGGCGTCCAGGCGCAGGGCGCGAACCTCGGCCTCCGCGACCAAGCGGAAGGCCTCGAAGCGGAGGGGAAGTCCGCTGAAGAGATATTCAAGGCCACAGGGTGGATTCGTGGCGCGGATCAGAAGTGGCGCTTTGAGATCTCCGACAAAGACGTGCAGTTCAAGAACGGGGACGAAGAGCTGGCTAAGGCCAAGCGCCGGGCAAACGAGATCACCCGTCGTATGGACGAGCTGGGCGAAGCGGGGGCAGGATTGCAGCCCGGAGGAACCAGAACACCCGAGTACAACGCTCTGATGCAGGAACAGTTCGACCTGTACGACCGGGTCATACACCGCGAAGTCGGCGTCAACGTCATCCGAGCCGCCAAGTCAAAGAAGGGCTGGCTGGGAAGGCTCTCCGAGACCATCGCACATCCCCGGCTGTTCGAGGCATATCCTGAGCTAAAAGACATCTTCGTGGAGCTGACACTGGATAAGGAGAAATCCTCCGGCGGTGACTACTCCGTGATCCAGTCCGGCAGTATCAGAAGCCGCCGAATAAGCCTCCACGCTCCCGACGCCAAGGCCGCGAAGAAACATCTTCTGCACGAAATACAGCACTCCATCCAAGACCGAGAGGACTTCAATAGAGGGGGAATGCCGGACATACCCTTCATCAAACGCGTCGCGCCGAAAGAATTGGAAAGAGAGTACGAAAGCCTCAAAGAGCTTGCCAAGTCGCGCCCGACTCTGGAGCAGTGGCGTGACCGCGTGTGGGGCGAGGCCCTGGGCAGCAAGGAATCCGCGCCGAAAGACCTCGTGCGCTTTGGGGCCGCCGCGGAAGCCGAGCACAACGTTCTGAAGTCCATATACGCAAGTCTGGACTCGGGTGACACGATGGCGTTCGAGCCCGCCCCGCCCGGGGAGGAAGTGCCGGCGGATCCGTTTGACGCCCTCCTGGTGAAAACCGGCATGGAATCCCGCTTGCAGCGCCATGCGGCTTTTTCTATTTACAAAGCCCTGGCCGGCGAAGTCGAGGCCCGAGCCACTGCCGAGCGCGGCGGGATGACAGAAGCCGCAAGGGCCAAGACCGCGCCAGAACTGATCGGGATTCCGATACATTCTACCGGGGAGAGGATGCTTTCGACCGGGTTCCTGGAGCAGAATCAGGACGCCCTCGGCTTCTACTCGAGCCTGGCCCGCACGGTCGAGGCTCTGGACTTCAAAACGATCCCGGCCAAGGACCTGTTGCAGAGGCTTCGAGGACTGCAGCAGAAGGGCCAGCTAAAGCTGGAGGAGCTGGAGGACCTCGGACTGACCGACTGGCTGGAAACGCAGCCGGGCAAGGTCGAGAAGGACCAGGTACTGGCGTTCATCCGGGATGGCGGCCCCCGGCTCGAGGAAGTGAGGAAGACCTCCGGGCTGTGGCGGGTGACGTACACGAACCGGAAAGACAGGCTAAATAGAACATTTGCGGCAAGCCCCAATTTTCCGACGGAAGCGGCGGCTAACGCCTGGATCGAAGAGATGTTCCCTGGCCGGTCTGGAGAGTTCAGCGCGTACCACGAGACATCCGACCCGGAGATGTCCACTCTCTACAACACCTACACGCTGGACGGTGGTGATAACTATCGCGAAGTACTTTTGACCTTGCCCCCGAGCGAGGCCGAAAAGACGGCGAAGCAAAAACTGGAAGCGGAGCTGAAGCTACTGGAAGAGGAGTACGCGCAAATCCACGCGATCTTCCGCAAAGGCGAGGCCGGCCCGGACATAAACACCATATTCAACAGACTCGAGCAAATCGGCGAGGAAATAGTCCGGGTAAAGCGCGCGCTGTTCTCCTCGGATCCGGATGTCAAGTTCACGACCGCCCACTGGCCCGAGCCCAACGTCCTGGCCCACCTGCGCATGGCGGACCACGTCGGCAAGAATCAGGAGCGTGTACTCCTCCTCGAAGAGCTGCAATCCGACTGGCACCAAGCCGGCCGGAGAGAGGGCTACGAGCAAAAGCAGGTGAGGCAGTACCACGTCAAGAAGGGCGACGCTACCGTCGCCGAGTTCGACACCGAAGCGGAAGCGCGGGCGTACATAGCGGAGAACGGGCCCGGGCTCGGCCTGTGGCAGCTGCCGAGAACTCCCGGGCAGGTGGTGAAATCCGGAGTCGCTGACGCGCCCTTCAAGAAGACGGAAAGCTGGGCCATGCTCGCCTTCAAGCGGGCGCTGCGGATGGCGGTAGAAGAAGGGTACGACGCCATCGCCTGGACTCCTGGGCAGGCGCAGGCGGAAAGATACGACCTGAGCAAGCAAATCGACAGCGTCTCCTACAACAAGCAGAAAAACGGCACGATATCCTACTCGGTGCGAAAAGACGGGCATGAAGTTCACCAGGACCTTGCCGCCAGTCCGGAAGACCTTGAGCGGACCCTCGGAAAAGAGCTGGCCAAGAAGATCCTGGACGGGGAGGGGCAAGAGGTTGGCGCGCCCAAGGGGTCCGGCAAGCTGGAAGGGCTGGATCTGCAAGTCGGCGGGGAGGGCATGAAGGCCTTCTACGATCAGATGCTGCCCAAGGCGGTGCAGAAGTACATCGCCAAGTTGGACAAGTCGGCGAAGGTCAGCCCGACCCAGCTGCGAACCACGCCCGGTACCGAGGTCTGGCTGATTCCCATCACTGAAGCGATGCGGAACGAAGTCCTGGCCGGGCAGGCGCTGTACCAGAAGGCCATCGACGACGCCGTGTCCGCGCTCCTGGCGGAGAACGCCGGCGAGGCCAAGGGCGCGTTCGACTACCGCGAGTTCTTGGACAAGGACGTGGCCAACCCCAAGGCCTACATCGACCTGTTCCGGTCCGCTGATCGGAGCACCTTCGCCCACGAGGCCGCGCACTTCTTCTTTTTCTCCCTCCAGCGAATGGCTTCCGCGGACATGCTGAATGAGGGCGGCAGGGCCCGCTATGACACCCTGGTCAAGTGGATGGGCGGAACCGACACCAAGGCCCTGGAGAAGTTCGCCCGGGGCGTCGAGGCCTACCTGCTCGAGGGCAAGGCCCCCACCGTCGAACTGGCGGACACGTTCCAATCCTTCCGGAAATGGCTCACCGCGATCTATCAGGCCGTGGCAAACCTCTTTGGATCGAAGGACCCCCTCCTCGGCCTGGAGAAGTCTGCCGGCCAGCCGGTGGAACTGAACCAGGAGATCCGGGACATCATGGATCGGCTCCTCGCGTCCGAGGCCGAGATCGAGGAAGCCCGGAAGTACTACCAGGCATCCGGGGCCCTGTATGACCTGCTCGCCCCGGAGGCCCAGGCGGCCCTGGCGCCGGCCAAGGAGGCCGCGGAGCGGGCCGAGGAGGAGAAGGACGTCCAGAAGTACCTGAAGGCCTACAAGGAGGCCATGGGCGGAATCCAGGGCATCCGGGACGAGGTGGCCAACGAGGTGGACCAGGATCCGATATACGCCTCCCTGGATGGCGCCCGGGCCGCAGGCGGCTTCCCGGCGGAGGCCCTGGGCTCTTTCGCCGCCGCCATCGCAGAATTGCATGGCAAGGCCCTGGTGAAGCAAAAAGGGGGCAAGGCGAATGTCCAGGCGGCGGCCACCGCGGCCGGCTTCTCGACTGCGGAGGAGTACCTCCAGACCCTGGCCAAGACGCCGGCGAAGGCGGAAGCCATCCGGACCCTGGTGCAGGAGCGCCTCCAGCAGGCCGAGGAGAACATCCGGGCGGCCCTGGCGGCCGACGAGCCGGTCCCCGGGGAGGAGGCCCTGCACACGGATGCGCGCCTGGAGTACCTGGTGGCGGAGGCCAACATCCTGGAGGGGCAGATCGAGGCCGCGAACCGCCGGCGGATGGCCCGGACGCAGGCCAAGGCCGTCCGGGACGCCGCGGCCAAGCTCATCGCGGAGATGCCCCTCAGCAAGGCCACCAGCTATCACGCCTTTGCCCGGGCGGAGCTTCGCGCCGGGCGGGAGGCCCTGCGCGCCATGCAGGCCGGAGACGTCGCTGCGGCCCACGACTGGCGGACAAAGCAGATCTTGAACCACGCCATGGTTCTGGAATCGGTCAAGGCCCGGGCCTCGAAGGAGCGGATCGAGCGCCGGGCCCTGTCGGCCGCGCGGTCCAAGACGGTCGAGTTCGCGTTTACTGAACAGATCCGGAAGCTGCTCCAGGACTACGGCCTGGGGACTCCTTCGACAAAGCCCCTGCGGCCGGACGACATGCCACCCCTAGCGCAGATGATTTCCCCGGACACGGAATCGCCGGTGGCCATCCAGGGGGCGATTGCCGACTGGATCTTGAAGGGCGAAAACAAGGGGGCGGAGCTGACCTATGAACAGTTCCGAGACCTGTGGAACGCCATCGCCTTCCTGGAAAAGCAGGGCCGCCGGGTGCTGGTCTCGGAAGCCCTAGGCGAAGAGAAGGCCATCGATGACTATGTCGAGGATTGCACGGCGAAGGCTGCCGACATGCCGGACGCCAAGGGCATCCGAAACGTGGAATCCCTCTTCGGCATTCCGCACAAACTGCAGTGGGTGTGGCGCAGCCTGGTGGCCATGTCTTCGCAAGTGCGGTTCACTTTCGCAAGGCTGGACGGTGGGGAGCCGCTGAAGCTGGGCGGAGCCCCGGGGCCGTTCTACCGGCTGGTCCAGGCTCTGGACAAGGCTGGCGTCGCCGAATCCACGGTGTGGAAGGGGCTCCGTGACGAGGTCAACGGAATCAGCCGAGATCTCGAAGCCGTGGTGGTGAGGCTGACCCGGGAACGGGGCCCCTACTTCGACGTGGTTCCGGAGCACCCGGACGCGGTCCCCGTCCTCGAGACGATGCGCCAGAAGGGCCAGCACCGTTGGACCGCCGAAAATCTGATCTCTATCCTGCTGAACACGGGGAATCCGGGCAATTTCAAGGCCCTGCTCGAAGGGTACCAGTTGAACTACCAGGACATCCTCACCATCAGCACCTTGTTCCACGAGAAAGAGCTGCGGATTCTCGACCGGGTATGGGGGCTGCTCGAGAAGACCCGGCCCCTGGTCGAAAAGACCTTCGAGCAATTGAACGGGGTCCCCATGCGCTTGGTGGAGGCGGTTCCGATGGTGCTGTGGTCGAAGGAGGGCAAGGGCGTCACCCTGAAGGGCGGATACTACCCCATCATGCTGGACGCGACCTTGTCCGACCGGGCCATGACCCTGACCGAGCGGGAAGACATGGATCTCATGGCCCGGGAGGCCGGCGTGTCCCGGATGTACGGTCCGCAAGACCGCTTCACGAAGGAGCGTAAAGGCACCGGCCTTCCACCTCGGCTGACTTTCTCGGTGCTGATGACCCACCTACGGGATGCTGTCCGATACGCAACCTTCGCCCCGGCCATCCGGGACGTGGACCGGATCACCAAGACCGATGGCTTCCGCCGCATCATGCGCGAGAAGGACAGCGAGCAGATGTACCGACAGATCCGCCCCTGGCTGAAGTCGATCGCGCGACCGCAGACGGTGAAGGCCCTGGGCGAGACCGAGACGATCCTCGAAGGCCAGCGGCGCCTGGCCACCACGGTTCTGCTTGGGTACCAGCTGACCACCATCGTGAAGCAGTTGCCGGGGCTCTTGCAGTCCATCCCCAAGATCGGCCTGTGGCCCACGGCCCGGGCGCTGGTCCGCCTAGCTGCATCCCCGAAAGAGACCCTGCTGGGCGCGGCCACGGGGAAGCACCCCATCTTCGAGGCCTCCGTATACCTGGCGGATCGCCGCGAGCGCTTCAACCAGGCCATGGCGGACGCCTTCCACCGGGCGAAGCCCCACGTCGGCGTCACCGAGATCGGCGGGCGCCGGTTCTCCTGGAAGCAGGTCCAAGAGTTCGGCCTCGAAGGAATCCGGATGATGGACTCCCTTACGGTAATGGCGGCCTGGCAGGCGGCTTTCGATGTGGCGTTCAAGAAGAACCCAGACACGGCCGCCGCTGTCGAGGCCGCGGATGACGCGGTTCGCCAGACACAGCCGGACGCCAATCCGATTGACCTGTCCGGATTCCAACGCCCCTCGAACTGGACGAAGCTGTTTGCGGCCTTCATGACGCCAGCGTTGAAGATCGGGAACCAGCTCGGCACGTTCTACAGCCTTTGGCAGGCCGGGAAGATGTCCAATGTGGATTTCTTCCGGCACATGTGGTGGCTGGCCGTTCTCCCTCCCGTGGCCACCGGATTGACCATGGCCCTGGTCCGCGGCGAGCCGCCGGACGAGGAAGAGCTGGCCCTCGACGTCGTGGGCTGGCTGGCCCAGGGTGACCCAACGGCCAATGCGATGTTCCGCGCGGTCAAGGACGGGGAAGCCGGATTCGGCGACCTGCCCGTGTTCGGCGGAGTGGCTCGCCTGGGGAAGACCGGGGCGGCCTTCCGCCGGTGGTTCGGTGACGACACTGACGGCGACCCGAAAACCGCGAACGAACTTGCTTGGGCGGTGGGGTCTACCATAGAATGGTTCGCCGGGGTCCCTGCTGTCCGGGTCGCGAAGACGGCCCTGGATGGTATGGCGGACCTCGAAGAGGGAGAAACGGACAACCCGCTGCGCCTGTTGGTGCGGCGGTCCAAGAATCGCCCTGCTGAGGAGGAATGACGCATGACCCTCGCCACCACGATCACAAAGAACCAGTGGAACGGCAACGGCGCCACCACCAATTTCGACTACCAGTTCAAGGTGGTAGACAAAGCCCACTTGAAGGCGAAGGTGACCGACGACGCGGGCCTGGATACGGACCTCGTTCTCGACACCGATTACACGGTGAACAACGTGGGCCAGGCCTCGGGCGGGACGGTAGACGTCAACGACCTCACCGCGATCTGCGGGGCGGCGGAGCTGCCGACCGGCTGGACTATCACCCTGTACCGCGAGGTCCCCTTGACCCAGGAAACGGACCTCCAAAACCAGACGGCGTTCTACGCGGAGACCCACGAAGACACCTTCGACCGGCTGGTCATGCAGGACCAGCAACTCCAGGAACAGCTCGACCGGACGGTGAAGGTCCCCATTACCGAAGACCTGACGCCCGAGGAGTACTACGACAGCATCCAGGAGATGTCCGCGGCAGCCACGGCAGCGGCCACGGACGCGGAGACCGCGCAGGGCCTGGCCGAGGCCGCGCAGGCCGCGGCGGAGGAGGCCGCGGAAGGGCTGAACGAGTACACCTACCCCAGCGAAGAAGCCGTAGAAAGAACCACCGTGTCCCGCTTGCAAGACCGGATGTCCATAAAGGACTTTGGCGCGACCGGGGACGGGGTGGCGAACGATTATGCCGCATGGGCTTCCCTCGTGGCGGCGTTCCCCAGCGCCCGCGTTACTTGCGACGTGCCCCCAGGGGTCTACACCTGCGGAACCGCCGTGGTTGTTCCGGCCAACATCCACATCGTCATGGACGAGGGTGCCACTATCCACAGCGGTGCCAGCCTCACCTTCAACCGGGTGACCGCGCACAACGCATTCCAAACAGGACCCGCTACCCCGGTATCAGCGAATTGGGGATCCGGCGCAGACCAGTTGTCCTTCGATTACGGGGTGCTGACCGGCGATACAGGATCCGGGGGAAACGTTGTGTCGTATCATGCGGACCTCGTAAGGACTTCGCAGGCGGTAAAATCCAACGCCTATGGTGCTTACGGAAGGTATTCCGAGGTGTGGGTGGACGGGGCCGCCGCTAATGGGGGCTTCGTAGGCGTGGGCGGATTTGTGTATCAGTTGACGAACACTAGCCTGTCCAACACGCTAGTTGGCTTGACTGGGTATGCGTGTTCGCTCGGCTGTAATTGCGGAGGGACGGAAGAAGTACCCGTTGGCGGCATATTCGGGGCCAACCTATACGCCAGAGCCACAGCGGGAGCTACCAACTTCATAAACATAACCTGCTGCGAGATGAATACGGAAGTGGCCGCCGGCGCATCCGTGGCTTACAAGAGCGGATTCCAGATCGCCTGTGCGGACGGTGTACAGGGAAGCGTCCACGACATCATGGGGGCCTTCAGCGGTTTGGGAGGAGGGATCGGCTGGAAAACCGGAATCTGCTTTGGCGCGATGAATGGCGCGCATCCACTGTGCTCGACCGGCACCATACTGCGCACAATCGGAAGCTCTACCGTCGATTCCGGAATTGATATCAGCAGCTACACTATCACAACGTACGCTTTTCGGTCTCCCGACTTCAGTGTGCTAGGAAACGGAGACATACGCAGCGCCAGAGCAGGCGCCACCCTCAGCCTGGGCTCAACCTCAGCGTCAGGGACGCCCCTAATAGACTTCAACTCGTCCGGCAACGCCGTCGATTACGACAGCAGAATCCTGGCATCGGGCGGAGATGGAAGCCCAGGCAACGGATATCTAACGTTTTATGCGGAGGCTATGATAGCTCCCGAGATTCGTACGCCTTCTATTGAGGTAGGAGATACCTCGACTCCTACCACTCCGTACCTCGACTTCCACTCTTCCGGTAACAACATCGACTATGACGCGAGAATCATCGCCTCCGGAGGGACTGGCTCGTCCGGAAATGGGACCCTAACCATAAACAGCGCGTCCCTGATTGTGCAAGGGCCGATATACTCCAGCAACCTGTCAAATCCGAATATCCTTATAAACAGCAACGGCAAGGCCGCCGTGTGCCAGCGCGGAATCACTCCCACGCAGGCCATAAGCAACTTGCAGTACCATTTCGACAGGTGGTATGCGTACCACGACTGCACCACGATATACACCACGCAGGAAACCACGGGGCTGAAAACCGCTGTAAACAGCAAGGGCAGCGGCACCTTTGTTACCTGCCTCCAGAAGGTGGAACACTGGGCCTCCCTGAACGGGAAGCAAGTCACGCTGTCCGCAAAGATAAAAAGCAATTCCGCCCAGGCTCGGCTGGTGCTATACCACGGCTCGACCGAATACAGCGCAAAGCACACTGGCGGCGGCGCCTTCGAGGTGCTGACCAAGACCATAACCTACAGCTCGGCCAACTCGCAACTGGTTGTAGGGGTGATCGTGGACGGGGCGGGATTCGCCGACGGGACTTATGTCGAAATCGAATGGGTAAAGCTGGAAGAAGGCGCGGCGTATTCCCCCTATACTGTTCCGGATGTTGAGACGAATCGCGCCCAGTGCCAAAGGTACTGCTATTCAATCGGACAAGAACACGCCTACCACCCATTCGCGAACGGCTTCCTGGCCAACACTTCGACCGGAACCTTTATCCTGCCTTTCCCTGTCCAGATGCGGACGCAACCCACCGCCACCTTTACCGCAGCAAACACGTTCGCAGTGAGGACCGGAGCGAGCACCTACACCGCAGGAACCAACGCCATTCTTGCCGTCAGCACGGTAACCGCCGCCTGGCTTGCCCTGGAAACCGCGGGGTCCCTGACTGCGGGGCAGGGGTGCATGCTGATCGGAAACAACGACGCAACCGCGAAAATCATCTTTGACGCGGAATTGTAGTAGTCCCCGCGGCACCCCCGGCCCGCACCCGGAGCCGCGCGCGCCCCAGGAGGTCGTCCTCCATATCCTCCTGGGGCGCATTTTCTATTTCCGCTCCCTCAGCGCTTTCATGGCCCGCGGATACGACATCGGGGCCCCGTCAATCAAGAACACGGGTAAGGTGTCTGTCATCTGATATTCGGCCATGGCCGTGGTCATACCGGCCTCGTCGTCCCGCCAGTGCTCCACGTCGTCCAGCGACCGGAAAACATAGGCGAATCCGAGTAGGTCCAACTTAGCCTTGGCGGCCTCGCACAGGCCGCAGTTCGGCTTTCCGAAGAGCCTAATAACAGCGCTCATTCCTCACCCCTTTCCCTCTCTTCCACGTCACCGCAATCGACGCACCGCCACCGCCGGCGATGCCGGTACAGCTTCCCGCCGCACTCTTCGCAGCGAGGATCATCTGCTGTCCCAGGTCGGCAGCGTGGACAATCGTCGGCGCCGCAGTTGCAGGGCTCAATCATGTTTTGGTCTCCGTGTTGGATAATCCAGTATGAAGAACCCGCAGACACCCGATCACCTGATCCAGGTAGTCCCCGCGCTGCACCCCGGCAACCCGGCTATGGTAGAACGTGTCGTAACCGCCAACCGTTTCTCCCTCGGCCCGCACGTCGTAGTTGCCGACCTCGTGCGTCCCCGTCCCATCGTTGGCGATGTCCACCACGGCCACCGTGCGCTTGCGGCTTTCGTCGCCATACGGGATCAATTCGACTGTGACTCTCAATGGCATTCGTCATCTCCCGCATCCAGTTTAGCCTTGGCGGCCCCGCACAGGCCGCAGTTCGGCTTTCCGAAGACCCTAATAACAGAGATCATTCCTCACCCCTTTCCCTCTCTTCCACGCCATCGCAATCGACCCGAGGCAGAGACCCGGCGTTCGGCTTCAAGAACGCGATCCAGTGCGTTTGCGCCTGCTTCCCCGACTTGTGCCCGTACAGCGGCTTCATCGGCGTCAGTTTCAGAATCTCCGCAACCGGGTTTTCCGTGGCCGTCCACTTGAAAACCAGCGTTCCCCCAGGTCGAAGGACGCGGAACCCCTCCGCAAATCCAGCGGCCAGCATCTTGCGCCAGTCGCCGTCAAGCCATCCGTACTTCATGGCTAAGTATCCGATCTTGCCGGACCTCTCGAAGTGCGGAGGATCGAAGACAACGTGGTCGAAGGTTTCATTCGGGAACGGCAGCGCGGTGAAATCCGCGATCTGGTCGGGGTCCGTCTCCGTCCATTCCACCGTCCCGCGCAGGGGCCGGTTCATGGCGTGACGCTCCCGGCGCTTGTCGATGAAGACGGCGCGGGGGTCGTGCTTGTCGAACCACATCATGCGCGGCCCACAGCACATGTCTAGAACAGCCGGCGTTTGCTTCTTCATCCCTCTCCCCCTTTCCATCATCTCCTCCACACCGTCGCAATTGTCCGCGCCGCAGTTGCAGGGCTCGGTCATGTTTTGGTCTCCTTGTTGGATACTCCTCCGTTCGGCAGATACTCGACTTCCCACGTCGGATGCAGGGGCGCGATGCGCTTCTGCCCGTCAAATCGCACACGCAGCCCTCCGTGTCGCGCTGCCACGATTGTTCCCATGTCCCGGCCCTCGAACCGGATGCGCCCGCCACGTTTTGCCGGGACGTTGTACGTCTTGCGAATGTATTCCATGCCGCGTATCATTGTCGTCCTCCCTGGTTTTCTCCTTGGGGCGCAAGCCCCCTGATTTCGGGCGTTCGCAGCTCAGTTGGAAAGCACCTGGCGCCTTCTACGCTGCACCAAGTCTCTGGCCCTCTCGACCTCGGCATCCGTAATGATCTCCGCAACGATCTCCGCATCCTTCAGGAAGTCCTTCAGGTGGAACTTCTCGAAATGCGCCTCAGCATCGGCCTCGGTCGTAGACCTGTGCCCGCAGGCCAGGCAGGTCAGCTCCTCGTCCGCAAACTGATACTCGCCCCTACTTCCGATATCGTTGGGACTCATAGCCTGTCGCCTCCACTGGGAGACCCTCAGCCCATTCCGGGGTCTCGGCCATCAGATGCTCAAAATCCTTCAGAGATCCGCGCCCGTTCGGGACCTCTGCAACCAGCTCGTCATGCACTGTGCCGATTATCGGGTATCCGGCCGCGGAGGCCCGCAGCATACCTTCGGCCATCAGATCCCGTGCGACTGCTTGAGTGATGTTCTCCGCGAATAGACCGCCGTATCCCTGGGTGCGAATCCAATTCCCAGTCCCATTCTCAACCCCCGCGAACGTGACTGCCTTCTTGGTGCCACCCCACGGCACAGGCAACTCTTCGACTCGGGGAAAAGGATATGCCAGGAGCCGCCCGCTCGGGAGACGAACATGCAAGAACCGTCCGCGAACTCCAAACTTAGCACCCCCGCAGGTCTTGACTTCGCCAGTATCCACGGCCCCAATCGCCGCCGCTTCCAGCCTCCGCCAGTAAGCAACGATATTCTGATGCCGGTTTCGCCACGCGTTGACGATGCTTTGCGCGACGTCTTCTTCGATCTCAAGCCCGTAGTTCGTCGCCATCGTTCGGAAGGCATTCTTTCCTCCTTGGTATCCCAGGGCCAGGACGGCTACCTTGCCGATCTGTCGCTGGGCCTTGGTGACTGCGGCATAGTCCGCGTTGTAGATGGCCGCGGCGGCCACCTTGTACAAGTCTTTCCCGGCCCGGAAGGCCTCCAGGCAGTGCTCCTCGCCGGCCAGCCAGGCCAGCGTTCGCGCTTCGATGCTGGCGAAGTCCGCCACCGCCAGCCGGTGCCCTGGCGCCGCCACCAGGAGCCCGCGCAGGCAGGAGCTGGCCACGTCGTGCGGATCGCCATATATTGCCTGGATCGCCTCCACGTCCCAGGACCGCAGAGCATAAAGCGCATCCTCCTGCTCTTCCGCCGGCAGGCTACCGCGCGGAAAGTTTTGAGGCTGCGGGCCCATCCCCGCCCACCGGCCGGTCGCGGCCCCGTGGTACAGGAACATTCCCCGCACCCGACCATCCGCGCAAACCCAGTCCTGCATCCGCCCCAGCTTGGCCACGGAACTCTTCCCCAGGCTCTGCCGGATCTCCAGGAACCGCCGGACATCCGCCAGGAGGTCCGAGGCCAGGGCTGCGGCCACGCTCCCCCGGGTGAAGTCCGGCAACGCCACCCCGCGCAACCGCATCCAGTCCAGGGCCGCGCCCACCTGTCGGACGCTGGGAACCTCGCCCTGGGTGATCCTGTTGCACTCGTCCAGCAGCGCCTCCTCCCAGGCGCCCAGCCTTTCCCGCAGGATGTCCAGGGACAGCCGGTCCACCTGGATCCCCCGGTCATTCACCCGCTGGTCTTCCGCCCACACCAGGGCCTCGGTGCGGCTCAGCGCCGGCAGAACCTGGTGCAGGGCCTCCTCGGCTTCCACGTCGCGGATGCAGTAGTCTTCCAAGCGGGCAAAGTCAGCCGAAGTGCCCTGCCAGGCGCCATCATTCCCCGGCTTGCACAGACTCAGCATCAGTGCCTGCCCTTCCTTGTCCTTGCGTACAGGCAGGTCCAGAACGTCGCAGACGTGGCTCAGGGACCGGGGCAGGGCCATGGCCGCCGCCCGGGCCGCGGAGCAAGCCATCTTCTCCAGGGGCAGATCCGGAAGACCGAGGGGCACCATCTTGTTCTTCCAGATCGCCCTCTCGAATCCGACATTGTGCGCTTCGATGGTGTCCGCCGCTTGAATCAACCGCACCCAGCCGGCCACCGGCATCCCCGGGCGCCAAAGCTGCGCCGGCTGGCCTTCGATCTTGGCCGCGCAGCACAGGACCTCCGTAGAAGGATCCTCCGCATACCGGTACATTCCGCACTTTTTCAGATCCACCCGACTGCGAGTTTCAAAATCGATGAATAGCGTTCCCACAGCCCGCCTCCCCCTCCGCGCACTCCAAACACCCGGAGGCCGGCCCACGCGGGCCTGTCACCTCCGGGGTTCTCAAGGATTCGGTAAATCCCCGCCCGGGTCATCGGCCGGAAAGGCCTGACATGCCCAGGCGGAGAAGGGGGGCGTTCAGTCGAACATGCTGCCGGGAGCCGCAGTCTTGGAAGCACCGGGGGCTTCCTCCGCGCCTCCGATGGGGGCGAAGTCGTCTTCCGGCTTGCTGCGGCTGGAGAAGCCTTCGTCGTCGCGGAGTTTCTGCACGTTCTGGAGGCTGCAAGCCACGCCGCGATTTCCCGCCTTGTCGTACGCGTAGAAGGTCACTGTCGCCTTGCACCAGCAGCCGGCATAGATGTCGCCGGAATCCTCCGTGATGGGGACGACATTCGCATCCACCACCCCGGGGCGCGTCTTGCTCTTCGCCGTCACGAAGATCACGTCCTGGTAGCCGTCCGTGTCCGGCCGCTCGGTGTCGCCGTCCCTGAAGGGGCTCCGCAGGTTGACCGGGCGGGTTTTCGGATCCGGCCACCGTGCGAGGGCCACGGCGTTGGCCGCGGCCTTCAGCTTGGACAGGTCCGTGCTCTTGTGGAAGAGCATCACGCAGCCGTACTTCGGCTCGCCGCCCTCGAAGGCCTTGGGCTGGAACAGATCGGGAAAGCTCAGACGGAACTCGGGGGTCATGATCTTGGGGCTGTTGTTCTGTGTGGCCACGGTTTTCTCCTTTTCAGTTTCACTCTTCGGCTTCACGCGCTGTCGGACATCCGGCAGCTTCAGCGTCAAGGCCGCAAATCTACTTCAAGAACTCCGCGCTGTCAAGGAAATCTTCGGCCGCGGGCGCCCCGGGGTGGACCTCGGGCCGCTTGTCGTCCGCGGGCGCCAAAACCAGGCCATTATCGGGCTTTTCGATCCACTGGGCCAGCGCTTTCGGATCCAGATTCAGCGCCCTCAATTTCTTTTCCGCCGCCGGAACCGTACACAGGGCGGGGGCTTCCAGCAGCGCCGTTCCGTACTTCGCCTTCAGCTCGTCCTCCGCTCCGGCTTTCCATTTCCGGTTCGAGCGTTTGGCCACCAGTTTCAACCCGTGCCCGCCGAGGGCCTCCCCGTTCATCGCTCGAGTGAACAGCGCAGCCTCCGCCGCCTGGAGCCAGGAGCGAATCAGGTCCGAATGGAGCACCACCCGTGCCAGGGCAGCCGTGTCCATCTCGGACAGCGCCCCCGCCGGCTTCGGTGTCAGGGTTGCGAAGTCCATCTGCGCGATCTCGATGGCCCGCTGGGCCTGCGCAGGGCACGTCCCGAGAGCCGGGCAGAATCGGCAGTGGTCGCCGACCACCAAGGGCGCGTTCGGATCCTCGGTTCGCTTCGCCGCCGGCACCAGCTCAGTCTTCGCCCAGTGGAGAATGGACTCCGGTGTCGTCTCCCAGTGGAGAATCCCGCTTTCGGAGTCTCGGGCCGCCCGGGGCTGCACGACCGTCAAGACCACGCGCTCCACGGGCCTGTCCGGACTCAAGGACAGCAGGGCCCCGGTCGCGTAGTACATGAGCTGAGTGTTGTTCTCCGGATCCACCAGAACCCCCTTGCCGTGTTTGTAGTCGATTACATGGAGCGTTCTGGTGACGTGGTCGTACACGCTGGCATCGTTCGTGCCGTACATCCCCGGGTAGAGACAGGACAAGTCGAACCGGGCTTCTATGACCAGGGGGTCGTATTTCACATCCATTCTGCACAATCCAGACACATAGTTCACATAGACCATCACGGCCTGGCACATCTCGCCGAGGGCGTAATCCTCCCCCTCGCGGAGGGCAAGGCCGTCCACCGTGTACTTTCCGTCCTTCAGCAGCATCTCCGCCATGCGGTGCGCCACGGTCCCCTCCCGGGCGTAGGGCCCCTCGGTCGCGGGCGCCCCCGCGCACATCCGAATCGACCCGGGGCAGGACATCCACCGCTTGGAACTCGACGCACTCAATACCGCATGCTTTTCGTTGGTGTTCATTGGAGCCTCTCCTAGACCTTGGCAGCCTCGATGACCGCCTGGTACGACTTCGGATCCAGCGCAGACACGTTCTGCGCGCCGTGGGCCTGCAGGATCTCAACGCAGCGCTTCGGCCCGTCCTTGGTCTTGGACAACGTGATCAGGGCCGCGCGCACGTCGGCCGCGGTCACCTCGACGACGGGCACCGCCTCGACCTTCTGGACCGGTTCCGGGGCCGCCGGCGTCTGGATCGCGGCGGGGGCCTCGACTGCCTCCGGCTTGGCCTTCGCCGGCCGTCCGCGCTTCTTGGGAGGGGTGGCTGCCGGCGCCTGGGCCTCGACCGCGGGCGCCTGGGCCTCGACTCCGGGGAGAGCTGCGCGCACGTCGGCCGCGGTAACCTCGGGGATCTTCACGGGCCTTACCTTGCCCTCCGCCAGAACCCACGACATGTCACGACAGGCCTCCGACAGTTGCGTGATCGCCGCCGATGGTGACACCCCCTCCCCCTGGATCTCGATCTTGATAGTAACCATGCCTTCGTCCTCCGTTCTCGTGCTACGCTAGAAAAGCGTGTTCTGGACAATCCAGAACCTCCGCTACAATCTGCTGCTTCCGAATCAGCGCCCGGGCCATGTATGCGTCCAGGCTGCGCGCCAGGACCACATGCTGCACCAGGACGGCGTCCTTCTGCCCGATCCGATGCGCCCGATCCTCGGCCTGCGTCATGGCCGCGGGAGTCCAATCCAGCTCCGCAAACACCACCGTGGAGGCCGCGGTCAGGGTGAGACCGACGCCGGCCGCCTGGATCTGTCCTACCAGCACCCGGGGCCCGCGTCCGGACCCCTGGAACGCGTCCACGATCCGCTGTCTTTCGGCCAGGGGGGTCTCTCCCGTGATGGCCAGGGCGCCGTACTCGTCCCCCGCCAGGCCCTCCTGGATCCCCGCTATGACGTCCCTGTGGTAGGCGAACACCAGAACCTTGTCGGTCTTCTCCAGGAGATCCTTGACGTGCGACACCACATAGGGGACCTTTCCCAGGGCGGTCTCGTGCCTGACCTTCGCGATCATGCTGGTATCGGGGCGCCCGGGTTCCAAGCGCGAAAACACCTCCTCAAAGGTGCCGTCGGTTAGCCGGGCGCCGCCGGACACCGCGCCCCAGGCTTCGCGCTCCTTCCGGAGCAGGGCCCCGTTTTCGTCCTCGATCTCGACAGCCTCACGGATCTTCGGCGGAAGCTCGGTCAGAACGTCGCTCTTCATTCTTCGGAGCATCCAGGGCGCGATCCGCTCCCGGAGCTCGTCCAGGTTGGCGGCGCCCCGCACGTCCCATCCGTTCACACTGTCCGCCCCGCAATACTGTTTGGCGAAGTCCCAGTAAGACGGGCAGGTCTCGGGACGCAGCCAATACCACAGCGTCCACAGCTCGATAGGCCTGGACATGATAGGCGTCCCGGTCAAGGCGATCATCCGCTCGGCCGACAGCCGAGGCAAAGGCCGGCCGCTACGGCGGCCACGGCCGAGGAACTGCTTCGTGCGCGCAGCCCCCGGGTTCTTGATGTAGTGGGCCTCGTCCGCGATGACCGTGCGGTAGTGCCCGGGTTCCGCTCGGATCTGCTCCTCGAATCGGTGGAGGATGTCGTAGTTCACCACCAGCCAGTCCGCATCCTTCGCCGCCTGGGTCCACCCCGAGGAGGAACTCAGGACCGCCACGCGAGGAGCCCCCGCGCGCCAGCGGACGATCTCCCGCGCCCAGTTCGTTTTCAGGGACGCAGGGCAGACCACCAGCGTCGGAGTCTCGGCCGCGCAGATGGCCTGGACAGTCTTCCCCAGGCCCATCTCGTCCGCCAACAGGGCCCGGCGGTTGCCGTTCAGCCAGGACACGCCGTCTTCTTGGAAGGGGTACAGCTTCACGCGCATCTCCTAGCTCAAGAAGTCCTCGGACGCGTCCGCACCGTGAGCCCTGGCGCACAGTTGTTCGATCTCATCCTCGGTCAAGAGCAGTCGGCCGTTCCCTTTTCCGAGGATCCGCTTAGCTCTCGCGATCACCACCTCCGGCTCCAGGCCGAGGTAGTCCGCGGCCTCTACCGCGGTGTACTTTTTCTGTCCCGGTGCTCGTGACATGGCTCTCTCCTAGAAGAACAAGGTCGGACGGACTGCCAGGACGGCATCGTGCCGCCGGCAGAAAATCTCGAAGGCGGCCACCTGGTACGACCGCACCGCCAGGAACACCACCGAGAGCTGAGGGCCGGCGTTTATCACAGCGGAGGGGTTGGCCTTGCGCGTTCGGTTCTCCGCCTGGAATCTCGCCTCCGCGTCCAGGAGGAACTCGGCCGCCTGATTCTTCGCCAGCACTATCCGATAGGTTTCCATCTTCTTCGACACGGTTCACGTCCTTTCAAAGGCCCCCTGCAACGACCGGCGAGGAGATGGCAGCCGGCGCTGCAGGGGGTCATCAGGGAATCTCCTCAGTCAAAGTTTGGCCGGTACTCGACCAGCATTTCGGACTGCGCGGCCATGGAGGCGGCCCTGGCGGTGGCCCAGTCGCCGGCGGCCCTGACGGCGTCCCAGTCGCCGGCGTCCCGGGCAGCGGCGTCCCAGGCGGCGGCGCTGGCGGCGCCGGCGGCGGCGGCCCAGGCGGCGG
>DATIKY010000132.1:0-50520 GCA_035476995.1 Sedimentisphaerales bacterium
CCCGATTCTCTTGCCGAATCTGAACCTCACCTGTGGTGAGATTTACGAATCGGCTCCTCGGTTACGAATCCACGCCTCTTTCCCGATGAAAACTGCACATTCGCAAGACTTGACGGAGTGCCTTATGCAACTGGAGGGTTAAGCCTGGATGGTCCGCGGGAGATGCATGATCGATATCGTCTGACCCGAACCGGCGAGCCCTCGCACGAGCAGGCGATGCGAGGGTATCGGCTCCTGCGTCAGAACGGAGTCCCATGCGAGATTCTCTGCGTCGTGAGCGAAGCGAATGTCCGCCATCCTCTTGCGGTCTACCGGTTCTTCAAGGAGATCGTGGCCGTCTACGTGAGCTTTCTGCCTCTGGTAGAGCGCGAGCCGCAGGCCCCGAGCGGCGTCAGCGACCGCACGGTGTCGTCGGAGGCTTGGGGCGACTTCCTGTGCACGGTCTTCGACGAATGGGCGGCTCGGGATATCGGTCGGGTCAAGGTGCAGATCTTTGAGGAAGCTGCAAGGCCGGCGTTTGGGCAGGAACACACGCTTTGCGCCTTTCGAGCGACGTGCGGAGGCGTGCCGGTCGTCGAGCACAATGGGGATTTCTTCTCCTGCGACCATTTCGTGGACGCCGAGCACCGCCTCGGCAACATCCGGTCAACGCCGCTGACGCAGTTGCTCGACGACCCCAGGCAGAAGGCGTTCGGACAGGCCAAGCTCGATACGTTGCCCCGGCGCTGTCGAGAATGCGAGGTTCTGGCCATGTGCCATGGCGGGTGCCCGAAAGACCGTTTTCTCGTTTCGCCCGAAGGCGAAGCGGGCCTCAATTACCTGTGTGCAGGGTACAAACGGTTCTTCAACCACTGCCGGCCCTTTGGGGCCGAGGTAGCGGCTCTGTGGCGCCGGCAGCGGATGGCTCCGGCGCGTACGCCGGTTGTCCCGACGGCCCCGAGAACCGGTCGCAACGACCCTTGCCCCTGCGGCAGTGGCCGCAAGTACAAGAACTGCTGTCTTCGCGGATGATCGAGCGTCAGGTCTTGAGCTTCTCTTTGAAGAAGGCGATGGTCCGCTGCCAGGCAAGCTGGGCTGCTTCCTTGTGATATCGCGCCTCGTTCGTGTCGTTGTTGAACGCGTGTTCGGTGCCCTCGTAGACGTACGTTTTATACTCGATGCCCGCCTCCTTGAGGGCCTTTTCGAACGCCGGGATTCCCTTGTTGATTCGCTCGTCGCGGCCGGCGTAATGCAGCAGCATCGCGGCTTTGATCTTGGGGACATCCTCGACCGCAGGCTGACCGCCGTAGTAGGGGGCCGCCGCGAGTAGATCGGGGGCGTTGACCGCGACCTGGTTGGTCATGGCCCCGCCCCAGCAGAAGCCTGTGCATCCGACCTTGCCCGTCGAGAGCGGATGCGTCTTGAGGTACTTCACCGCGGCCACGAAGTTCTTGACCGTGGCAGGGTAGTCGAGCTTCTGAAAGAGAGGCGGAGCTTTCTGGGGGTCCTCCGGAGTTCCGCCCTGAGGCGATAGCGCGTCCGGGGCGACCGCGAGGAACCCTTCTAACGCCATGCGCCGGGCAACGTCCTGGATATGAGGGACAAGGCCCCGATTCTCATGGATTACGATCACTGCGGGGCGTTTCTCCTCTGCTTTCGGTCTGGCCAGATAGGCCCGCATCGGACCGGTCTGGCCGGGGTACTCGACCCATTCCGTGTGAAGACGCGGATCGTCTCTCGGGACAATCTCGCCTTGGACGCGGGATTGAGGCAGCAGGACATAAGCCGCGGCGGCGCCCCCGACGAGCCCCGCGAATCTGGCAAATAGGTCGCGACGGCACAGCGACCCGTCCCTGTTCCTGCCCAACGAATCGACGATTCTCTGTTCCATATCCCGTTCTCCCTGTTTGTGATATGATGTTTGAGACCGGTCGTCAGCGTTCGACCCCCCCTACTATACTCCCGGCGGGCTGCGGACGCCATGCCTTCTTTCGAGGGCTATCCTCAGATCTGATGGGGCGATTCCGGCAACCACACACATTTTTTCTGGTACAGCGGCTGAAATTCTTCGTCTAAGAATATGATGAATGGCAAGACCGTCCAGATCAGTGAAGATAGGCCGGCTCGTGCCGCTCAACGCGAGAATCCCTCGCTGCCGAGGGCTGAGGTTCTCCTGGCGGCCGTGTCCAGGTCCAGTTCGACCCCGCTCGCGTACGCCGGTACCGTCTCATTGGCTACGAGAACCGCGATATCGAGGATAATCGATTCCGCGACGACACCGTCGACGCAGGGGAGGTGGGTTCGGGCCAGTGCTCGACGGCTCTGTACGAGCGGGAACTGGTTTCCTCCGCCGGGCGGGTCCGCGGGAATCTCGGGACAGTGTTCGTGCGGTACCGAAACAGCGAGACCGGACGGATCGAGGAGATCTCCATGTCGCTGGCCGATTCCCTCATCCGGCGGCAGACCATCGAGGAGAACCCGCGGTTCTTCCTGGCTGCGGGGGCCGCCAGATTCGCGGAGTGGCTGCGCCAATCGGAGCACGCGCAGGGCACGAACCTCAACGATGTGCAGGACATCCTGGACCGGGTCAGCGCGGCGCTGCCGCTGGACCAGACCGTGCGGGATGTCGCGGCGCTGGCCCGCCAGGCGGAGAACCTGCCCAGAGCGGCCGAGACGACCGTGCAGCCGTAGTCGGTGCGTACGCGGAGGACGCCGGCCCTCGCAACAGCGGTTTTACACGGGTTTTACACCCCCGGCGCGTCATCGCAGTGTAGGATTTGGATGAAGACACTTGCGGTCTCGAAACCGCGTCATCCTCTTGGAAAGGGCACGACTGTGTGGAACAGGATGCGAGTTCTTGCCGTCGCGTGCGTTTCTGGCGCGACTTTGCTGGGATCGTCGCGGATCTTGCGGGCTGATGGGATCGAGATGGACCAGATCCAGGTTGGATGCCGGATCGACGGTCGGCGATTGGCGGTGACCCTGGAGTTCGAGGCCCGCACGAAACAGGCGTCGTCCGGGACCGTTCTGATCCAGGGGAATGCCGTTCTGGAGAAGATGAGCCCTCGGATGGCGGGTGCCCGGCTTGAATACGATCCGAACGACAAGGCGTATCGCGTCGCCTGGAGTCGGACGGGCGTGCACCCTGTGGATGCGACGTTCGTCGCTCGCGGGGACCTGGAACCCGACAGTTCGTGGCAGCGAGCCTGCCTGCATTTGCCGGCCGGCCGGGTGCGACAGGTCCGCCTGCTCAGCGATGATCCGGATCTCGAAGTCGATCTGCCGGGCGCGCTGCGGGTGCGACGCCGCGTCGATCAAGGGCAGTTGATCGTCGAGGCCACGTTGGGACCTCGCAGTCCCCTGGACGTGCGATGGAAGCCCCAGGTGCAGTTGGCCGACGCCAGGCTTGTGCTCTCGGGCCAGGTCAACACGATCGTGACTGTCCGCGCCGGGCTCATGCAGATCGATTCGCTGTTCGATTTCCAGATCACGCAAGGCAGGCTCGAAACGCTGACGTTCCGCGTGCCGACCGGTTTGAGCGTCACGGCGGTGCGCGGTTCCTCCATTCGCGCGTGGGATCTGGGCCCGGGCGTCGACGGCCTGCGGCCGCTGCGCGTGGAACTGAGCCGGGCGCAGGATCGCGAGTACCGTTTGCACATTCTGGCCGAGAGCGGCATCGACAGTGTGCCTGCGACGGTGCGGATTCCCGCGATCGAGCCGGGCGGGGACATCCCTGTCCGCGGCCAGCTGGCCGTCGGCACCGACAGCGCGCTGCAGCTGGTCGTGCAGGAATCCTCCGGCCTGACCCAGATCGACGGGCCGGCGTTTCCTCGCATCCAGGCCCAGGATATCCCGGCTCGGCGTATCCCGCAGGGCAAGGCGTTCTTCTACACCTATGCGGGCAGCGGATACCGCCTGGGTCTTCTCGTGGACGACATCGTGCCGACGTACGAGGTCTCCTCTCGCATGGTCGCGGGCGTGAAAGAGGACGACCTGGTCGTGGATGCCGAGGTGGAACTCGACGTGCGGGACGCGCCGCTGCGTCACCTGGAGGTTGCGGTGCCGGCGTCCCTGGCGGTGGCTGTCGTCGACGGCAATCACGTGGGGGACTATCAGGTCTCGGAGGCCTCGTCCGTCGGACGGACAACCGCGATTCGGGTGGTCTTCAAGAAGCCGGTGATGGGCAGAACCCTGCTGCATCTTCGCCTGGAGCTGGGACGAGGGCCTTTGGACGCGTCGGTGAGCATCCCCGCCCTCCGCGTGACCGGGGCCAAGGTGCAGCGAGGCTACGTCACCGTTGCGGCCGAGCCCGGAATCGAGATCGATCCGCCCCAGACGCAGAACCTCCGCGAAATCCACACCGCCTCGGCGCCTCTGCGGGCGCCCGGCGCCCAGTTTGCATATCGTTTTCGCGATGCGGATTGGGGGCTGATCTTGACGGCCCGGCGTCGCCCCGCCGAGATCCGGACGGAGGTCTTTCACCTCGAATCGATCGGGGAGACCCTGGCCCATGGCTCGGCGGTGGTCAACTACATCATTACGGGCTCGCCGGTGGACGAGCTGAAGTTCCGTCTGCCGGCAGGTTTCGAGAACGTCGAGTTCGTCGGTCGGGATGTGCGCCGCTGGGTTCGAGAGGACGACGCGTGGGCGGTGAAGCTCAATCAGAAGATCCTGGGCGACTACAGCCTGGCCGTGACCTACACTCAGCGCTATGGTCCGGACCGTCCGATCCAGCTTGGGTCTCTCCACTGTGTGGAGGTTCAGACGCAAACCGGATACGTCGCGGTGACCAGCCATCTCGATCTGAGACTGCACTTGGAGGATCCGGCGCCCCTGCTGGCCATCGCTCTGGATGAATTGCCGGGCGATTACCGCATGCTGACCAGCGGGCCCATCCTGGCGACCTACAAGTACATTGCGGAGCCTCACGCGGCAACCCTGGCCGTCGAGCCCTATCCGCGGAGCGGGCTGCTGCCTGTGGTTGTCGATATCGCGGATCTCCACACCACGCTGGCAGTTCGTCCGGACGGGCGGATGGAATCGGTGACGACCGTTCGCTACAAGGTCAAGAACACGACCGGGCAGTTCCTCGCCGTGATGATGCCGCCCGACGCGCGGGTCTGGGCCGTGTCGCTGAACGAGTCGAACTCCGACGGAACGGAGCGGACGACTCGCCTGGCGGCATCGCACGATCAGGCGAGCGGGCGGCTGCTCATTCCCTTGCGGCGTCAAGCCAATCCCAACGACCCCGCCACCATCGTCCTGGAATACGGTGGAACGCACGCTTCCGGCGCAGGGTGGAAACGGAACGTGGACCTCGCGGCTCCCAGTTGCGCGGTCCCGATCGCCTATGCGGATTGGCAAGTCGCGGTCCCGAACGGATGGTCCATCTCGCCCGCGGGCGGCAACATGCAGGCTCAGCCGCAAACGGAGGCCTTTGCGGGTCTGGCGGATCTTGCGGATCGGGTGGCGGGCTCGTGGGCCAAGGCGCTGGTGCAGGTCCGCGGGGACCCGCGCACCTGGGGATTCCTCGCTGCGATGGGAATCGCGATCGCTCTGGGCCTGGCTCTGTGGCGACGGATCGTTCCGCATGGGATCGCGCTGGCTCTGCTGGGAGCGACGGTTTGGGTTGGCGTGGAGGCTTCGAGGGTCGATTGGACGCCCGCCCCGACGCCGACGGTCATTCGCTATGCGCAGGCGGTCAGCGTAGACCCCGATCAGGCTCTCCGCGTCAGCGCGGAACTGGTCCCTGCCTGGCGTCGGGCCTTGCGGGTCTCGGATCTGGCCGCGGTTCTTGCGATCGTCGCTCTGGGCGGGCTTTGGGCTGCCAGGTCCCGTCGCGCTCGAAGCGTCGCTCTGGCAGCGGTGGCGGCAGTTTCGATCTATCTGGCCGCCAAGGTCCCGGCGACATGGCCCCTGCTCAAGGCGATGACGACATGGCTGACGCCGGCACTGGCGACGGCCTGGTTCTTGTACCGGACCCGGCCGAGACACCCGAGACTCGCACAAGTTGCGTCCGTCGCGACCCTTGTCCTGGTCGGCGGCTGTTCCACGACCGCTTCGGGCCACACCGCGACGCGCGGGCAATCCGTCATTGAACGTATCGAGTGCGCTCTGCTGGCGGGCGCCGACGACATGGAACTGAGGTACGATCTCCGCGTGCGAGCGGATCGACCCTCGCGATTCGCCCTGACCGATGAATCGGCGGTGTTAATGTCGCCGGCGCAGCCTGCTGCTCATCTCCGTCTGGAGACGGAAAACGCCCGCCACACCCTGCATGTGGAGAAACCCGGAGTGTATGACGTCCAGGTGGTATTCCTGGCGCCGCTGCCGCCGGCAGGGGACGATCGGCAGCGTCGGTTCGAGTTCTCCCTCCCTGCTGCGTTGACCAATCGCGTCGGCCTGGTCATTCCGGACGCCAATGTCTCGGTCGAGGCCCCCGAGGCAATCTTTCTGGTCGCTCATCCGGAAGGGCAGCAGACTCGCGTGGAAGCGATGTTTGCCCCAGGCGGGTCCGCCGTGTTCGCGTGGCTGCCTCTGGAGCGGCAGGCAGCCAGGGAAGAGGTCCGATTCTACGCAAAGGACTTTGCCCTGGCGAATGTGACTGCCGGTCTGCTCCAGGTCCGTCATGAGATCCGCCTGCAGATCGCGCAGGGGCAGATCGATCGGCTGCTGCTGGATGTCGCCTCGGGCCAGACGGTGACGTCCGTCGCAGGACCCTGGATGGGGGCCTGGCGGTTCGATCCCCCGGACAAGCGCCTGGAGGTGCGACTGACCCAAGGGGCGACCGGATCGTATGCGATGACCGTGGTCACGCAATCGGCCAACGTCGCGGTGCCGTACGACGTGCATCTGGAGCCCCTGGTGGTCCAGGGCGCCCTGGATCAGCACAGCTTGGTGGGTCTTGCGACAGAGCCCTCCGTCTATGTTCTGGTGGATCGCCATCCGGCGGCCATGAATGTCGCGGATTACGTGGCGGAGGCCGCAGAGTTGATCGGGAACGCGTCGAACCTTGCCGCCGGGCAGATCGCTCTGGCGTATCGTTTCGACGCTGCCGACCATGTGGTGACCGGTCGGGCCCAGGTGGTTCAAAGCGAGATTCGCAGTCGGGAGACGGCTCGGTTCAACGTCGAAGACGACCGCCTGGTGTACAACAGCCAGTGGGAGATCGAGATCGCCAAGGCGGGACGGTTCGATGTGGATCTGCTGATGCCTGAAGGCTTCGACATCGATGCCCTGGAGGCCGCCCAGGTCAGCCACTGGGACGATTCCACAGACGCGAATCAGCGCCGCGTGCGGGTCCACTTCAAGCACCGATTGACAGGCTTGGTTCATCTGAAGCTGGCCTTGAGTCGGGCGATGGCCGAGGTCCCGGATCGTCTTGCAGCTCCTCGCGTGACTGTGGTGGGAGGGATCAAGCACGTCGGTTGCCTTGTCGTCGGCTCGGAACGGGGAGTGCGGGTGTCTGTTGCATCGCGGGAGGGCGTCAGCGAGGTCAATCCCGCGGAACTGGGCCACTCGGGGCAGGGGCTTTTGGCGTTTCAATTCCTGCGTCCGGATTGGGAGATCCAGTTGCAGACCGAATTGACCCAGGCCCGGATCACAGTCCAGGGTCTTCACGTGGCCAAGGTGAGCGATGGGCTTGTCCGGCATCAACACGCCCTTCGTTATCGTCTGTATCACGCAGGGACCAAGGCATTCTCCCTGGTCCTGCCCAGCGACGCGGTCGGGGTGACGATTGGCGGGCCGGGCGTCGCTCGTCGAGAGCAGTCGGATGGGGGACGCTGGCGGGTCGAACTGGCGGACAAAGTGTACGACCAGCCGTACCTGATGACCGTGACGTACGAAACCCGGTACGATCCGGCCGACGGCGCTGTTCCTCTCGTTCCGGTCCGGTGCGAGGATGCGGATCTCCAGCAGGGCCACATCGCCGTGTTCGCCATCGGACGCGTCGAGCTGGCGCCGGCCTCCGCCGATACGGCTCTGCGTCCCGCGGACGCCAGGAGCATTCCCGAGCACTTCGGGATCGGCGACCTGTCCGGGGCCGCCATGTGCTGTCGGAGCATCTCGCCCGAGTATTCGCTGACTCTCCAGGCCAAACGGCACAAGGCCGCCGGTCAGATCGGGGCCGAAGTGGTGAGCACCGATCTGGTCTCGGTGGTCACCTCATCCGGCCAGACGATCAACCGCGCGACCCTGGTCCTTCGCGTCAGCGGACGGCGCCATTTGCAGGCGATTCTGCCCGATGGGGCGGTGCTCTGGTCCCTCAGCGTGGACGGACAGGCGGTGCAGCCGTCCCTGCACGCCCAGTCCGACGGACGCAGCGCCCTGATGACGCCATTGCCGCAACAGGAATCGGACAACGTGCAGATGGACATGGTCTACGTCGCCGATGCGCCGGGGGCCGGCTGGTCGGGACGTCACGCCCTGCAGGGGCCGCGATTCGATCTGCCGCTCAAGAACATCACCTGGCAGGTCTACATGCCCGAGGGCTACGGTTACAGCGATTTCGGCGGGACGCTGAGCGTCAATCCGCGGGCGGCGCATGCCGCCGGCGTCCACTCGTACGGGCTTCAGACCTATCAGCAACGAATCGTACAGATCAACCGCCTGAACGATCAGGTCGCCCAGCAGCAGCAGACTCTCGCCCGCGTGCTGTCGGAGAAGGGGGAACAGGACGCCGCCCGCCAGGCCCTGGCCAAGGGGTACAATTTCTCGTTCGGGAATTCTGCTCTGAACGAGGATATCCGCGTGGATCTCGACAACCTCGTCAGACAACAGGCGAAGGCGGCCCTCATCAACGCGCGGGGGCGCCTGCGACAGCAAAGCGGCGTCCCGGCCGAAGGCCAGGTCGGCGCGATGCCCCCGATGTCCCAGCAGCAGCAGGTCTTCAGTCCGCAGCAGGTCGAACGGATCGAGAACTCGATCGGGCAGGCCGACAATGAGAATCTCGAACTGATCACGCGTCGAATCCTTCAGACCCAGGCTGCGGCGGAGACCTCGGTGTCCCAGATCCAGGTGACGATGCCGATCTGCGGCAAGGTCGTTCAGTTCGAGAGCCCCCTGCAGGTCGAGCCTGCCGCGGAGATGATGGTGTCCTTCACCGCCAAGCCTCAGCAGTTGGCTCGGATGGACCCCAGTCTCGCGTATGGCGTGGGGGTTTTCGCAGTCCTGGCGATCGGCGGCGCCCTTCTCAAGCGGATGCGGGACCCGTGGAATCGCCTGCGAACGGCCTGCGGCCACGGAACCGCCGGGACTGCAACGCAGGCGATGCCCGACGATCCGGACACCCTGGGCCGACAGGTCTCCGCGGAGGAGCTACTGTGACTGTTGGCCGATGCAGAAGAGGTGTTTGAATCCTCGCAGGAAGACCTGGCCGTCACTGATCGCAGGGGAGGCGTAACACTGCTCGCCCAGCTCATACGCCGCGACGCGTGCGAACGACGGCCCGGGTCGGATCACATTCACCCGGCCGTCGTCGTTGATGAGGTAGACCAGTCCTTCGATAAGGACGGGCGAGGCGTGGTGCTTGCCGAGTTTCTCCTGCCAGAGGACTTTGCCTGTGGCGGCTTCGTAGCAGAACGCCACGCCGCCATTGTTGACGGTGAGCAGGTAGTCGCCTGCGACGATCATCGAAGGCACGTATGGGGCGCCCTTGCTATCCTGCCAGGCGATGTGGGTCTGCGTGACGTCGCCGGAACCGTCGGGCCGGATCGCATACAGGACCTGCTTGGGCCAACTGCTGCTGATGAACACGAGCCCGGCTTTCTCGCTGTAGACCGGCGTGGCGCAGAATTCCTGCGAGGGGCCGTCCACCGTCCAGAGCTCCTCGCCCGTGTCGGGATCGAAACTGGTCACGCGACGGTCGCCGCACTGGATCATCTGCGTCCGGCCGTTCAGTTCGCGAATCAGCGGGGCACTGTAGCTGATCCCCTGGTTGGTGCGTTTGATCCGCCAGATCGTGCTGCCGTCTTCGCGGCCGAGGGCCACGAGGAAGGAATCGCCCTTGCTGTCGCCGTCGAGGATGACCTTGTCCTTGTAGAGCACGCATTCGTTGCTGAAGCCCCATTCGCCGGCGTGTGTGCCCGGTCGGACGAGCCAGAGCTGCTTGCCGTCGGCGAGGCTATGGGCGGCAGCGAAGATGTCGTCTCCGACCCGGAACGCGACGTAGACCCGCTGGCCGTCGGTGGCGGGAGTGCCCGAGGCATGGCTGTTCTCTTTGTGGATCTTCTCCAGCGGTCCTTTCACCACCGTCTGTTGCCAGAGGATCTCGCCGGTGGCGCGGTCCAGACACAGGAGCATCCGCTCGGTCGTCTCGGGCATGGCGGTCGCGATGACGACCCGGTCGCCCCAGACGATCGGGGAGGCATGGCCCTGACCGGGGATCTCGGTCTTCCACGTCGCGCCGGCGCCGTCCCAGTCGGCAGGCACATTCCGCTCGGCGCTGGTGCCGTCGCCACGAGGGCCGCGCCAGCAGGGCCAGGACTCGGCATTCGCCGAGACAGCAAGGTGGACGAGGCAGAACGCCAGCGACAGGAATACGATGCGATTCGATGTCATGATACTTGGGTCCCTTTATGAGAAGAGGTTCTTTGGGGTGATCGGCCCCGCCGTTCACCGCCTGCCATCCGCTTGAGGCGATGCAGGATGCCGTCACGGGCCAATTCAGGCGGCACGATGGCGGAGGCTTTGAGTTTCTCGATCGACGCGGCGTTCTGCGCCGCGCGGGCGGCCGCCAGGTCGGAGAGCACCTGCGGGATCTCCTCCCGCAGGGCCAGCAGTTGGGTGAAGGCGGCGCGATCGAACTCGAGCAGCTCGCAATTCGTGACCGCGATCATCGTCGCGCTGCGGGGCAGGCCGGTGAGGAGGCTCATTTCTCCGAAGAGAGCCCCCGGCTCCAGGCCGAACTCGATGGGGTGCGCCGCGTCGGAGGTGGCGATCGTGCCGTGGATCTTCCCGAGGACCAGCGCATAGAACGACTCGCCGTGGTCCCCCTGGCGCATGAGAGTCTCGCCGTAGGTGAACCGCGTCCGTTTGGCGTTGCGGGCTACCGTTCTAAGCTCATCCCGGCTGAGGATGCAAACGCCCTCGGAGTTGGCCAGGAGCTTGCGTCCGAAGTCGCTGTGGAGCATGTCGGCCGCGTTCCTCTCGATTTCCGAAGCCAGCGATTTCTCGAACTTCTGGGGGTGGACCGCCTCCAGGAAGTTGTCCAGCATCCGGCCGCTCATGGGAAAGGGGATCTCGATCCCCCGGCGGTTGAATTTGTACCAGACCATCCGCAACACGTGCCCTTGGATGATCGTGCGGAATTCATAGTGCCTGGACCAGAATCGGAGCATATACTGGATGCCATAGTCCTGGAAACCCGCGACATAGGCATCCGGGGCGGGGTGCTTCTCCACCTCGGGCACGTCGCCGGCGGCTTCGATCAGCGCAGCGATGACGGCGCTGGGCGCGTCGGCGTAGCGGGCGGAGACAAGCACGTCATGCCTTCGCAGAGGGTCGGGTACGGAGAAACTGCGAAAGGTCGCCCCAGCGACTTTGGCGTTGGGGATAATGCAGATGTGGCCCGCGGATCGCACGCGTGTCTCTCTCCAGTTCACATGAATCACCTGGGCGATGAGACCATCGATCTCGACCCAATCCCCGACCGCCAGAGAGCGGCAAGCATACAAAGACATGCCCGCCAGCACGTTGCCCAGTACGCCTTTCGTGGCGAAACCGAGGACGGCGGTGAGGATCGCGGTCGAGGTCAGGAGGACTCCGATGTGGTGGTCGAGATGATAGCGGATCAGCAGGAAGGCAATTCCCGCCATGATCGCCAGACGCAGCAGTCCGCGGGTGAGCCGGTTGACCGGACAGACCCGGCCCATCTGCACGAATCCTTCGACCAGGAGCCCCTCGATCAGCATCACGATGGCGGCGAGCCCCCAGAACAACAACCAAGCCTGATCGTACGGTCGCTGGACAAGGGTCTCGGGCGGTCTTCCCTCGGGGCGATAGAACGAAGGATGATAGAGCCAGTGGATTCCCAGCAGGGACAGCAACAGCACTGCGGCGGAAAACGCCGGGTACCCTGACAACGCAAGAAGGAACTGAGGTCCGGGGCGTCTGACCGGCTCGATAGCGTCCGAGCACGCGCGACGACGACGCAAGGGGATTGTCAGGAGGTATGCAAGAGACAGGATCGCCATCGCCAGCCCGGCGTTCTGAACGTAGGGCAGTAGTGCCTTCAGCGGTTCCTGCATGGGTAGTCTCCAACCGTCGCCGACCGCCTGCTTCGTGGCATACCCAACCGCGGTTCGGCGTAATCGCCTTATCGGCCTTTTCGATCGCCCAGCATTCGTTTGAGACGTCGCAGGATTCCGTCACGGGCCAATTCCGGCGGCACGACGGCGGAGGCCTTGAGCTTCTCCAGAGATGCGGCGTTCTGGGCCGCCCGTGCGGCCGCCAGGTCGGAGAGCACTCGTGGGATCTCCTCACGCAGAGCCAGCAGTTGGGTGAAGGCGGCTCGATCGAATTCGAGCAGCTCGCAGTTCGTGACCGCGGTCATGGTCGCGCTTCGAGGCAGGCCGGTCAGAAGACTCATCTCGCCGAAGAGCGACCCCGGTTCCAGGTCGAACTCCACGGGACGCGCCCCGTCGGAGTTGGCGATGATGCCGTGGATCTTTCCTTCGACGAGGGCATAGAAGGACTCGCCGCCTTCCCCTTGTCGCATCAGAGTCTCGCCATAGGTGAACCGCGTGCGTTTGACGGTGCGAGCCACCGTTCTGAGCTCGTCCCGACTGAGGATGCAGACGCCTTCGGAATTCGCGAGCAGCTTGCGCCCGAAATCGCTGTGGAGCATGTCGTCCACATTCTGCTCGATCTCCGACGCCAACGGCTTCTCGAACTTCTGGGCGTGGACCGCTTCCAGGAAGTTGCCGAGCAGTCGGCCGCTCATCGGGAAGGGGATCTCGATCCCCCGGCGCTGGAACTTGTACCAGATCATCCGCATGACGTCGCCTTCGATCGCGGTCCGTCGTTCGTAGTGTTTCGACCAGAACCGCAGGGCGTACTCGATGCAGAAATCCTTGAACCCGGTGATGTAGGCGTCCGGGGCGGGGTGTTTCTCGACCGAGGGGATACAATCCGCGGCTTCGGTCAAAGCGGCGATGACGTCGGCCGGCGGGTCGCCGTAACTGGCGGCGACCAGAACTTCGTGCCGCCGGAGATTTGTGGGAGAAGAGTAATTGTAGATCTTGGCATCCGCGATCTTGCTGTTGGGGACGATGACGACGTGCCCCCCGAGGGTGCGCACGCGAGTCTCCCGCCAATTCACCAGGATGACCTGTCCCTTGACTCCGTCGACGTGAATCCACTCGCCCACGCCCAGGGTGCGGCAGGCGTGCAGGGACATGCCCGCCAGGAGATTGCCCAGCACGCCCTGCATGGCGAAGCCGATGACGCCGGTGACGATCGCAGTGGAGGTCAGCAACACTCCGATCTCGAAACCCAACTGGTATTTGATGAGCATGAAGGCGACGCCCATCATGATCGCCAGGTGCAGCAGGCCGCGACTGAGCCGACTGAGCGGGCAGGCTCGGCCCATCTGCACGAACATCTCGACCAGCAGCCCTTCGATCAGTCTCAAGATGGCGTGAATCCCCCAGAAGAGCAGCCACGCCTCGCCGTAAGGTTTCGTGTCGGGCGGCTCGGGAGCATGATAGAACCACCGGACGACCGGAAGCGAGAACAACAGCACCAGGACGGAAAACGCCGGATAGGTCAGCAGGATGCCCAAGAACTGCCGGGCGGAGTGTCGCTTCACCTCAATGCCGTCGGACGAAGCGTATCGGCGATGCAGCGGCAGCGTCAGGACGTATGCGATGAAGAGCACGCCCAAGGCCAACGTGACGTTCTGAATGTACGGCAGTATCGCTCTGAGTTGTTCCTGCATAGTCGTTCCTCAGCCCCCAACCGTCAACCATTGTCCGGCCCGGGCCAGCGAGGCGCCGGGCGAGATACGTTTCACTTGATGTTCCACCTCGCGCAACGCGGCGTCTTTCGCCTCGGGGTCATGGTGCCCGAGGAGCACCCGGAGAATGCCGGTTTGCGCAGCGATCGCAAGACAGTCTTCTCGACTGCTGTGTCCCCACCCGACGAAGGCCTTCTTGTCCGCGTCGCCGAAGTGGGCGTCGATAACGAGCAGATCCGCCGGCCTGGGGTCGCGGCACAGCGACAGGAACGCCGCTTCGTCCGCGGGGGTTCGCTCTTGCCATTCGATGTCGGTGGCGAAGACCATCGATGCGCCGCAATCCTTGTCGTCGACGCGGTAGGCGAAGGACCCGCCCGGGTGCGGCACGGGGCATTCCCGGACGTGCAAGCCGCCGACGTCGATTCCGCCCAGGGGGAACTTCGCGAAATCGAGTCTTGCGGTCATCTGTTTCCAGGATACCGGCCAGTACGGCTGCGCCAGCAATCGGGTGATCGCCTCCTGAGCGGTACTGTCGGCGAAGGTCGGCCCGACGAACTTGAACCACCAGTCGGGCCTGTAGAACAGCGGGTTCATCATCAGCCCGGCCATGTGGTCCAGGTGATAATGGGAGAAGACCATGGTCACTTCGCCCGGCTCCATCTGGGCCAACTGCTCTGCGACGGTTCGCAGACCGGTGCCGGCATCGAGGATCAACCGTTCGTCGCGCGATCCGACGAGCAGCAGGGAGGTCGTGTCGCCGCCGAACTCTTCGAAACCGCACCCGATAGCCGGCCGGCTGCCCCGCATTCCACCGACAAAGAGCCGCAAGGTCATTTCTCCGTCAGCCCCCATACACCATCCCACGCCTCTGGGGGATGGGCACACAGGTCGGTGCACCGACGGAGGTAGCTCCTGGCCGCGGGGTCGTCGGGCAGTCGTTCGAAAAACTCCTTGGCCCTGGCGAAGTCGCCTTTCTGGAATCGCTTCCGTCCAGCGGCAAACGCCTCCCAGCCGGGCGGGGCCGCCTCCGAGGCGAATCCCGTCAGTTCATACACGGGCACTGCGGTCTTCCTGCCCACCACCCGCAGGTCCGCCAGCTTGCGGCCACGGAACTCGGGCGAAGCCTTGTCCCAGGTGTTTCCGGAGACCATGGTCTCGGTTCCGAAGGCCTTGTTGGCGCCCTCCAGGCGGGCCGCCAGGTTCGCGGCGTCCCCAAGGATCGTGTAGTTGAATCGCTTCTTCGACCCCATGTTGCCGACGACGACGTCGCCTGTGTTCAGGCCGATTCGCATTCGCAGGACCGCGCCGGTGCGCTGCTGGAACCCGTCGCGAAGCTCCGCCAGTCGTCGCTGGCACCGCATCGCGGCCCGGCAGGCCCGCACCGCATGGTCGGGTTGCTCCAGCGGCGCGTTCCAGAACGCGATGATCGCGTCGCCTTCGTATTTGTCTAGCGTGCCGCCCTCGTCCATGATGATGTCGGTCATCTCGGTGAGGTAGTCGTTCAGCAGTGTAGTCAGTTCGACCGGTCCCAGACGCTCGGAGAAGGTCGAGAAGCCCGCCAGGTCGGTGAACATGATCGTCAGTTCACGCTTTTCGCCGCCGAGCTGAAGGTGCTTGGGGTCACGGATGATCTTCTCGATCACCTCGCTGCTGAGGTAGTGGTTGAACGCCTGCTTGATGAACGCCTTCTGCCGGCCTTCGGCCAGGTAGTTCGCGGCCAGAGCCCCAACCATCGCCAGGCCCGAGGCAAGCCCCTGGGTTGCGACGGGCCACCATTGTCCCTGGGCATAGGCCGCGAACCCAGTGAGCACCGGCACACCCAGCCACACGACCGAGAGCGACCCCGATTGCCACCATTTGTCAGCGAAGCTCAGAGAAATCGCAGCGGCAACAGCGGTCGCCAGCACACCCAGAATCACGGCTGCAGTCTCCGTCTCGGCGATAAACGAATCCGTCAAGAGGTTCTCGATGAACGTCGCGTGAAGAACGACGCCGGGGCACTTCGGATTGATCGGGATCGGCCGCAAGTCCAGCAGGCCCGGGGCGCTGTATCCCACGAATACGTAGCAATCCTTGACCACCTCCGGCGACAACGCCGGCGTTCCGCCCTCATCGATGCGGAGCTTCGACTGAATGACCGCCGCGGCCGACAACGGCTCCGACAGACCGCCCGACCCTTTGAATCGCAGGATGACGTTGCCCTGTCGGTCGAGAGGGATGCGCTTGTCGGTGATGGTCAGGCGACGCGTTGAGGCCCTTACGGAATTCGGATCGTGCTGAATCAGATACGCCGCGAGTGCGAACGTCGGGATCGTGGCTCCGTCGAACCGGCAGAAGGGCGAGATGCGTCTGAATACGCCGTCGCCGTCCGGCGTGCCCAGGACGTGCCCGGCGGCCGCGGCGCCGGCCATGATGTCCTCCAGGGGGAACATCATGTTCGGCGAGTCCACCGCCGATGGCAGCTCGATCCTGAGATGGGGACGGGGCATGAAGTCGGGCCATGTGGTGCGGTTGCCGCCCTTCATCAGGGCCAGAACCGCCGGCGGGCCGGCCTTTAACGCCGTCCCCAGTTCCTTGTCATCGTCCACGCCCCAGGTCGTGGTGTCGGTAAAGAGCAGATCGAGGCAGAGGGCCTTTGCGCCGCCCTTGGCGCAGAAATCCGAGATGGCTCCATAGACTACGCGGGGCCAGGGCCAGCCCCAATCGGGGTTCTCTTCCTGAGCCCAATCGAGGCTGGCCTGGTCCACGAGAATCAACTTGACCCCAGGGGAGGGAACCTCCCTCTGGGAAAAGAACTTCGCCCGCCACGTCCAAGTCGGGGCCTCCCAGGATTCGAGCCATCCCAGTCGCCAGGCGATCAGCGCGACCAGACCGGCGGCCAGGCCTACCCCCAATCCGCGAAGGCATTTCTTAACGTCGTTGGACATAGCGTCTCGGGCCTTCCGTCCGCAGGGCTAGTTGGCAACCACCACGGCCTGCATCGCCTTGGCGAAACGCTGCTGTCGGATGGGGCTTGCAGGCACGCTGACGCCCTCGATCTCCGGAGTGACCGAGTTGATGCGGCTCTGTGCGGACGGGTGAGTTGAGCCGAAGCCACCGCGCGTCTTGCCGAAACGCTGCTCCATCCGCTGCAGCATCGTGATGAGAGCCGTCTCGGGGTATCCTGCCCGACGGAGGATTCTCACCGCGCCGGCATCGGCGTCGCGCTCCTGGCCACGGGAGTAACCGCTCATCAGCGTCTTGGTGATATCGCCGATGGAACCTTCGAAGTCCTCCACCAGATCGGAGAGCTCGTCGCCGCCCAACTGCTTGCCGGCCTCCGTGGCGGCGGTTGTGACCGCGGTTGTCAGACGCGCATCTTGAATGGCGCTGACGCCGTGTTTCTCGACGACGTGGGCGATTTCGTGGGCGAGCACGGCCGCCAGCTCATCCTCGCTCCCGCAGCACTGGACCATTCCTCGCGTCACAAGGATCAGACCGTCGGGCGCCGCGAACGCGTTGATTTCATCGGAGTCCAGCAGCATGAAATGGTAGCCGCCGAACGTCTCGGGTCGATCGGAGAAGACGACAAGCGATTGACCGAGCAGATTCAGGTAAGCGTTGGCCTCGGGCAGATTGAGGGGCTTGTAGCTCTGGAACACTTTGGCGGCCACGGCCCGGCCGATGTAGTATTCCTGTTCCGGCGTCAGTCTCTGCCACGCATTTTGGATCGCCGTGCCGACGCGGAGGATCGAATCCGCTTCTTCGTCGTCGATCACACCGAAGGCCTGACCGACCGCGGTGCCTGCCTCGGGCAGTCCTTCGCAGCCGATGAACAACGGCGGGATCGAGACGCTCAGGGCCAGCAGGATCAGGATCAGACATTTGCGGTTCATTGGCCACCTCCTGTGAGACTGCCCTGGGCTCGGAAGAGCACAATGTCACCTTCTTTGGCGGTGAAATCGTACATCTTTTTCACCCAGGTGTAGTCCAGTTTTCCCTGGGCCTGCATCTCGTCCTCGACCTGCTTGTTGAATCCCTTGCCGGCCATCGCCACTTCCTCGCTGGACGCCCCCGTGGCGGCGTCGCCGGTCCCGGAACGCATCACGATCTTCTTCGTGGAGAGCGAGGATGCGGGCACCCATCCGCTCACACCGTTCACGGTGACGGGATACCAGCCGTTCTGCAACGAACCGACGTCGATCCTGTCGCCATATGCCAACTCGACGATTCTCGCACCCATGGCGTTGGGTTTGGCCCGCACGACGCATTTCTGCACCTGCACGCTCATTTGGGTGGCTGCGACGGCGACTCCCGCACAGAGCGCCAGCAGCACCAGAAGAACCTTGATCCTCATATGACAGGCCTCCCATGAAATCCTGGACTATTGCCGCCGCCCATGGCACAGGACCCGCATTGGACGGCACAGCATACAATCATACCCACCGACGGCGCAAAAGCAAGCGGTGACACGACATACGCTCCTGTGGCATCATCGGAAACCCGGCGCGTGGGATCGCCGGATGGAATCGGTTCGAAAGGAGCGCGTATGCGGAAGTGGATGGTTGCGACGGTCGCCTCGACGGCGGCGCGGGCGGGCGAGTTCGTTTGGCTGGAAGGCGAGTCCGGCCGGGCCAATGTGAAGGTCAACAACGCCGGGTGGGGCAACGCCCAGTTCCTCTCCGAGGGGCAGTGGATGCACATCTCGTTCGAGGCCGACAAAGTCGAGGACGAGGTGAAGGCCGACGCGGTCGTTGTCCAGTATCGTTTCGAGATCGGCAAGGCTGCCAGATACGAGGTCTGGGGCCGGATCGGGTTCGAGTTCGCCCGGTCGCCGTTCGAGTACCGCATCGACAGCGGTTCCTGGAAAGCGGTTAGCCCGGACGACCTGACGACGGATCTGATGGAGATCGCGTTCTTCTGCGAGGTCGCCTGGCTTCACATGGGCGACGCCCAACTGGCCGCCGGGGAGCACAGCCTGGAGATCCGCATCCCCAAGGTGAAGGACAAGGACGGCAAGCCGCAGCGGATTCTCTATGCCTGCGACGCGATCTGCCTGTCCGAAGGCCCGTTCCATCCGAACTCAAAGCACAAGCCGGGCCAGACCGGCCGGGACGAGAAAGACGAGACGGCCGCCAGGAATGTCTTCCGACTGCCCGACGCCCCGGCGGGCGAGCGGTCCAGCGTCTCGTTGAAAGGCCTTTGGGAAGTGACCCGCGACGACGAGCAGATGCCCGGCGAGGTCGCCGAACCGATCAAAGCCTTGCCCGAGGTCGCGTTCTTTAAAGCCATTGATGTGCCGTCCGACAAGAACGTCAGCCGGTCCGACCTGCTCTTCTCGCACCGGATTTGGTATCGCACGAAAGTCCACGTGCCGGTGGGGCTGGCCGGTCGATCGTTCTACCTCGACTTCCCCCAGAACAGCCTGAACACGACCGTTTTCGTGAACGGGGTCTATTGCGGCTTCGAGAAGAACCCGTTCTGTCAATTCCAGATCGATGTGACCAAGGGCGTCAAGCCGGGGCAGTCAAACGAGGTCTGGGTCGGCATTCGCGATGCCTGGTACGGCCGGACCGCGGACCCGGATCGTCCGCTCAAGCTCCGCAGGACGTTCAATACGCCGCTGAAGTTCTTCCACGACGGATTCCAGGACCTCGATTACCCCATCTGGAATTCGCCGCAATCGGGCATTCTCCGCACGCCCCGATTCGTCGCGGCCGGGGGCGTCTATGCGTCCGACGTCTTCGTCAAACCGCTGGTGGACCAGTACGAAGCCGAGATCGCCAGATGCCACGATGCGGTCATGGCGGCCGACCCGACGCGGAGCGTCATGATCGACGGCGGCGGAGCGATGAAGGACAACACGCTGGCAGTTCATGGCGACCACTACGTCGCCACGCTCGACGTCCGCTACCCCGACCTGGCCTACGAGCCGTTCGTCGAGGGCGGCGGGCGGGGCCGCTGGAAATGGGACATGGCCCGGCCTCGCTACATCGGAGAGGACTTCTACGCCAACGGCATCAATCCGGCCGACTACGCCATGTGGGGCGGCGAAATCGCCTTCCAGGGCAAGGCCGCGACGAAGGACGCGGTCGCGATATGCTATCGCATGCTGCAGGAAGGTTATCGCTGGGGCGGTTTCTACGCGGGCTGGCACTTCTGGCTGGGTGGCGAAGGAGGCGAGCGATCCCGCCTGGCCAACGCGCCCCGCGCGGTCTTCGTGCGACAATGGGACTGGACGTTCGGCTCGGGCCAGACCGTCACCCGCACGTTCGGCCTGTTCAACGATACGCAGTACGCCGACACGATGACCTTCACTCGCCTCTTGACGGTGGATGGGAAGGACGTTTACCGCAAGATCTCGCGGCACGACGTGCGGCCGGGGACGTCGGAGAGGTTCGACGAGGCGATCCCTTTGCCCAGGGTGGACGGCCGTAAGGAAGGCGAGTTGGTGCTGACGATCTCCGTCGGCGGCAAGGAGGTCTTCCGTGACGCCAAGTCGGTCTCCGTTCTGCCGGTCGTGACGATCGCGGGGACGGGGGGCGTCGCGGTGTACGATCCGGAGGACAAGCTCAAGGCCTTCTTCGACGGCGTCGGAGTGGCCTGCCTTCGCGTGTCCAGTCTGGAGAATCTGCCGCAGACCAAGGTGCTGATCGTCGCGCCCGATGCGCTGAGCGAGGCCGACTGCACCTCCACCGCACTGGCGGTCTTCGCCTCCTCGGGCAGGGCGGTGATCGTGTTGGATCAGACCCACGTTCTGAAGTACCAGGCGCTGCCCGCGGAGATGGAGCCGGCCGAACGGACGCGGCGCAACGACTTCGGCACGGAGATTCCGGCCGCGGACGGCAAGACCGCGTTCATCGAGGATTCCTCCCACCCGGCTTTCCACGGACTCTTGGACAAGGACTTTTTCACATGGCCGGGGGATCACCGGGTCTATCGCAACGCCTATGTCAAGCCCGTCCGCGGCGCCAAGAGCCTGATCCAGGTCGGCCCGCGATTGACCAACAGCGCCGTGGTCGAGGTGCCGGTCGGCAAGGGCGTGCTGTACCTGTGCCAGCTTGCCATCGGCGCCAAGCTCGACCAATCGGCTGTGGCTCAGACCCTCCTGGCGAACCTGGTGGAGCATGCCCGAAACTACAGACAGGAGGTCGCCGACGTCTCGGCCGTGATCGATAACGAGCAGCTTGGCAAGGCGATGGACGCCATCGGCGTGCAGTACGACAAGGCGGCGGATGTCCTTTCCGCGATCGGCGATCCGGACAAGAAGATCGCCGTGATTTCCGCGACGCCGGCCCATCTCAAGACCCTCGCGGCCAACATGGGCAAGCTCGAAGCCTTCTGGAGTCGCGGCGGCTCCCTTCTGTTCCACGGCCTGACGCCCGAAGGGCTGGCGGACTATAACAAGATCGTCGGTTTCGACCACGTCATCCGCAAGTTCAAGCGGGAGCGAGTGACCTTCCCGGTCGTCCGCGACCCGTTGACCAGCGGCCTGACGACCGGCGACATCGTCATGCTCTCGGGCCAGCGGATCTTTGGCTGGACCGCCGACGAGTACGTCGCCTCGGACGTGTTCACCTATATCGTCGATATCGACGAAATGGCCCCGTTCGCCACGAGCACCTTCTCCGGCTGGGACAACATGACCAACGGCTTCGTCGGTTCCGACGGCTGGCCGCTGATCATGGACTTTGGGGCTCCGGCGGACGGCTCGCCCTACGAGTTCAAGATCAGGCTCCCGCATGAGGAGACGGTTGTCGAGTACGTCCACGATCAATCGGTCAACTACAACCCGACCGGCAGCGTGACCCTGCTGTTCGACGGCAGGGACCCGGTGAAATTCGACCTGACCCCCGACGGCGACAGGGTGAGCTGCCCGATCCACCCGCCGCGAAAGGCCAGGGAAATCACCGTTCGGCTCGGCGGCTATGAGTTTGCGCCCGGCAAAGCCAGGAACATCGGTATGGACAACATCTGGATCAGGGTCCGGCGTCGTTCGTGCAGACCGTCAAGCCGATGCTGAACCTCGGCGCGATGCTGCACTATGGCAAGGGCCCGGGCGGCGTCGTCCTGTGCAATCTGAATCTGCTCGAGAATGAAGCAGTGCCGGTGAACAAGGCGAAGAAGCGGACGATCCTGGCGACGGTGCTGCGGAACCTCAAGGCGCCGTTTGCCGGCAAGACTGTCATTGCCGGGGCGGACGTGGACTACACGCCGATCGACGTCCACACCAAGGCGACGACGTATAAGGACGAGCGGGGCTTCTTTGGGGACGACAGCCGGACGTTCAAGGGGCTTCCCCAGAGCAGGCAGCGTTTCGCAGGCGTGGACTACGACATCTACGAGATGCCCACTTCGCCTGTGCCGCAGGTGTTGATGCTGGGCGGCAAGGGGCTGCCCCAGGAATTGCCCGGCGAGATCACCGGCATCCCGGTCCGCTGCAAAGCTGACGCGTTGTTCTTCCTGCACGCGGCGAGGCTGGACCAGCGGATGAACGACCGGGACCGCCGTGAGCACAAGAAGTTCGCGATCTCCAAGTACGTCGTCCATTATGTTGATGGGCAAAGGGAGGAAGTGCCCATCTACGCCGAGGTCGATGTGGAGCACTACGTTCAGGCAGGCCCCAAGGTCCTGCCCGGGGCTCAAATCGCCTGGAGCCGGCCCTATGAGGGCAGCCAGGACAGCGCGGTGGCGTACGCCAAACAGTGGAACAACCCTCGGTCCGATGTGGAGATCGAATCCGTGGACATGGTCTACGTGGACAAGGAGCGTGGCGTGCCGGCCCTGCTGGCGATCACGGCCGCCCGAGCGAAGTGACAGGGCCGGGGCCCACGGCAGAAGACCCGCCACAACAGGCGTCAGGCCGGAGGACAGACGGGCCGGCGGTGCCGATCGTCATGGAACACGGATCGGCTCTGCTCATCATGTTTCTGGCCTAAAGCGGAAAATCCCAGGGGTCCGGGGACAGCGTCCCCGGCGGCCGGTCATTGCCCCATCTCCCAGTACGCAAAAGCCGGATGAGCCCAAATTGTCGAAGGGATCTCCGCCGGGGCGGACGATTTTCTCGTCAAACCGTTCGATCCCGAAGAACTGGCCGTACGGATCAGGACCGGAGAACGCATCCTGTCGCTGGAGACTCGCGATATGGCGATCTTCGCGATGGCCAAGCTGGCGGAATCGCGGGACCCGGAGACGGGAAAACACCTCGAACGGGTGCGGATGTACGCGCGATCGATTGCGACATGGCTGGCCGCCGCCGGCAGGCCGGGATACGACGTCGATGCCCAGTTCGTCCGAACCGTGTATCTGACCAGTCCGCTTCATGATATCGGCAAGATCGGCATTCCCGACTCCGTCCTGCTGAAACCGGCCAGGCTCTGCGATCGCGAATTCGAGGTCATGAAGGCCCATACGACTTGGCCACGTCGATGATCCGTGAGGAATCCGGCACTCACTTCGATCCTTTGATCGTGACGGCTTTTGACGCTTGCGAGGAGGAGTTCCATAGAGTAAAGGAATACTACTGTGAAGAACCCCAGATGGTGTGATGGTCGGGCGGGTTCCTGTGTTCATTGGATGGGAGAAATCGTCATGAACGTACGTGTGTTGGCGGCGACGGTTGTTGTCGTGATGGTTGGCGGAGGCTCCTGGGTGTGGACACGGCCGTCGTCGGGAGGCGAGCAGGTCCTTCGAACGCTGCGGGTCCGGCAGGCCGAGGATTTCGAGGTCAACGGCCATGGCGATGCCGCCCCCTGGTCAAAGGCCGCCTGGACGCCACTGGTCTCACGTGGCGCGGACGGCCATCCGTACCGCACGCAGTTCAAGATGCTCTACTCGCGGACCGGGTTGTACGTGCTCATGGACGCGCAGGACCGCGTCCTGACCGCGACCATGGGCGAGGATTTCCTGGATCTCTGGACGGAGGACGTGTTCGAGTTCTTCCTGTGGCCGGATGAGCGGCATCCGGTGTATTTCGAGTACGAGATTTCGCCTCTGGGCTTCGAACTGCCGATCTTGATCCCCCATTTCGACGGGCAATTCCTCGGTTGGCGTCCCTGGCATTATGAGGGCAGCCGCAAGACCCGCAAGGCGACGGTGGCTTTCGGGGGTCCCAAGCAGTCCGGCGCGAGTGTCGCCGGATGGCGGGCGGAGGTGTTCGTCCCGTTCGAACTGCTCAAACCTCTGCAGAACGTCTCGCCCAGGCCGGGCGTCCGATGGCGGGCGAATGTCTATCGGGTGGACTACGACGGCGGCAAGACCGCCGGTTGGGACTGGGCCCGAGTGGGACCCAGCTTTCACGAATTCCAGAAATTCGGTATCCTGATCTTTGAGTAGGCGGTGCCACGTCGCCTCGGTGTTCTACCCGGGCTCGCGCATGCCCGGCGGGGGACCGTTGGGCTCCATCATGGGTGATTCCGTCGGCCGGCGTTCCCGCTGGTCATTGGGATCTCTGGACCGGTCGCGTCCCCAGTCGCCACGCGGGCCACCCGGTCCCCTGAGTCCATCACGAGGCCGGTCTCCGCGCATCATGTCGTTGGAGTCCTTGGGCGGCCCCGGCCGCCAGCCGCCGCGACGATTGTCGTCGGGGTCCTTGCGGAAGTCGGGAGGTCCGTCTCCTCGTTCCCAGGGCGGTCCGCCGCGGCCCCCTCGTCGGGGTTCGAACGGACGCATCCGGTCCATGTGTTGGACCATCTTCTTGTAGTCGCTATCCCATTTGGCGAATTGCTCGGGGGTCAGGATCGTCTTGATGGCCTGCGCGAGCTTATCCCGCTGGTCCTGCTCGGCCTGACGAAACTTGTTCCAGAGTTCCTCCGTAGCCGCAAATTGTTGGGCAAACACGGCCTTGACCTGTCGCGTTTGCTCGTCGTTCAACTCGTATTGCTGGCGAATGCGATCAGCCACGAAGCTGGATCGTTTCTCAGCTTCGTCGCCATCCTGGCCGGACGGAGGACTGTCGATCTTCTCCGATTCGAAGGGCGGGATGATCCGATCTCTTAACGCCAGGATCGTGCCGCCGCCGCCGATGACGACGCCGGAGACGAGGATCACCGCGGAAACGAGCACCTGGGCGATGATCTGTTGCCGGGTGGGCGGAACCCGATGGGGCGCCACAGGGTGGCTGTGTCTTGGCGAATCTACCATAACCGCATCTCCGGCAGGGGAGCGACCAGCTCCATCACGGGGCTGCTCATATACTTCCAGAACTCAATCGCCAGGAACAAGGTGATCGAGGCCGCCACCGCGGACAGACCTCCGAACAGGCCCAGGGGGATCAGCGTGACCGATGCCGAGTTCTCGGACTTTATCCGAAGGCGCACGTGATCGGCCACATCGAAGACCGGGATCGATTCCTCGCGTGCCTTGAGAGCCAGTTTTGCCAGAGCCTCTAAAGCGTCCATCCGAGTTTCTCCAAAAGGTGTTCTCTTTCGGCGATTTCCTTGATCTTGCGTCGGGCCCGCAGGGCCTGGGTCTTGACCTTGGCCCGGCTCCATCCCATGCGTTCGGCGATTTCCTGGGTGCCGCAGTCCTCAAAATACATCAGCGTCAGGACCAGGCGGTCGTCCGCAGGCAATCGGGCCAGCAGTCGTTGCAGAACCGCGGCGGCCTCCGCCGGATCGATGCCGTCGTCCTGGGCGGCCTCGATCTGCTCCAGGATATCCGAGTCCGGAAGCGTGGTTTCCACGGATTCCCGGGCTTTGTCCCGCCAGAAGTGATAGCCCGTGCGGGTGGCGATCCGCCGCAACCAGTGCAGCAACGGGGCGTCGCCGCGGTAGGTCTTGAGACTGAAATAGGCGTCTACGAATACCTGCTGCACGAGTTCCTCACACTCAACCGGGTCTCGAGTGAATCGCCAAAGCAGACCGGTGATGGGTTTCTCGTACCGCCGAACCAGTCGGGCGTACGCGTCCTCATCACCATTCCGCGAAGCGACAACATCGGACCAGTCTGTGTTTTCCACACGTCTATTCTACAGAATTCCTGTCGATCGTCCAGCAATCTCCATGTGCGTGCCGTTCATCTTTCTAGTGGCGTCGTGGGGCGCCTCGGTGACAGCAAAAATCTGCCTCGCACAGTAAGAACTTCGCACGAAAAGCGTCTGCGACCCCCTCTAATAGAAGGGGGAGCCGCGATTTTACGGAACCTCCATTTTCCTGTAACCACCTGCGGCGCGCGTCCACTTACTGGGTGTCCAATGCAGTATCGGTCACAGGACCATCCGAAAAGATCCGATAGATAGGGAGATAAAGATGAATTCCGACGAAATGCGAATCGAGCTGGAGCAGTTCGTCAACAAAGGTCTGCGAGAAGGCTGGACGGGCTGGCCGCTGAAAGTGGGAGCTTGCGTGGAAGGCCGGTTGGCCGGACAATGGGCGGGCTTTCCAACTCGGGCGTGGCGGGGTCGTCGTGAGAGGATGATCTGCCCGGCCGGGATGGAGGACACGTTTGCCGCCCTCCACTCGCTGTGTTAAGGGAGGAGTTCGGGCCAGGGGCCCGATGTGTATATGTGCCGATCGGCACGGTTTTCAACCATGTAAAAGGAGAAACACGATGCAAAGACGAATGGTGACAATCGGTATGGCGGCGGGTGTCCTGGCTCTGGTGATTGCAGGATTGTGCTTCGCTCAGCCGCAGGCCGGCGGCGACCGGGGCAACCGAGGCGAGCGAGGGGCCGGCGGGAATTTTGATCCGGCTCAGATGCGTCAGCGGATGATGGAACGCTGGAAAGAACAGCTCGGCGCCGACGACGAGTCCTGGAAAGTGCTCGAACCGCGTCTGACGAAGGTGATGGAACTCAGTCGCGACAATATGGGCGGTCGCGGCGGCATGTTCGGCGGCATGGGCATGCGGGGCGGCCCCGGTGGCCAGGGTGGTCGCGGCGGCGAAGCCGGCAACCGGCCCCGGTTCCCCGGCGAGGAGAACAGACAGCCCACCGCGGTCGAGAAAGCTGCCGAGGCCTTGAGCGCCACACTGGAGAACCAGTCCGCGTCGGCCGAGACGATCAAGCAGCAGCTCACCGCGCTGCGGGCTGCCCGCGTGAAGGCCCAGCAGGATCTCGCCACCGCACAGCAGGAACTGCGCCAGATCCTCACGGTCAAGCAGGAAGCCATCCTGGTCCTGAACGGAACTCTGAACTAAGGCGCGGTCCATCCCATGAATGCACTTGTGCACAGAATGCTCGATCAGGGTCTGATTGACGAATCCGCGGCCCGGGGAATCCGCGGCTTGCTCTCCGAGGGCGAGCCGCCGACCCGGGCCTTCACGGTCTGCGGCGTGGCGGAGGAACCGATGCTGCGGTTCCTGGCTCGAGAACTGGGGTTGTCGTTCGTCGAGCTCGAACCTCGCACGTTTACGCGAGAGTTCCTCGCCCAGTTCCCCGCCCGCGTCCTCCTGGACAAACACATCATCCCGTTGCAGGGGGAAAACGGGGATCTGCTGGCCGTCACGAGCGATCCCTTCGACACCTCGGCGATCGACGAGCTGCGCCTGGCCACCGGCCGGGACTTTCAGATCGCCTTGGCGCCGCTGGCGGAGATCGACCGCTGCATCAAACGGTATCTGGGCGTCGGGGCCGACACCGTCCAGTCGATGATCTCGGAGGCCGGAGAGAACGGCCTGCAGGTCATCGACACCGATTTGGACGATGACATGGACCTGACGGCGGCGGCGGAGGGGGCCTCCATCATCCGGTTTGTCAATCAGATCCTGACCGAGGCGATCGAACTGCGGGCAACCGACGTTCACATCGAACCGTTCGAGGAGAGCCTCCGAGTCCGCTATCGGATCGACGGCGTGCTCCAGGAGACCTCCCTGGCGGCCGAGGTCAAGCAGTTCCAGGCGGCCATCGTCTCGCGTCTGAAGATCCTGGCCAAGCTGGACATCGCGGAAAAACGGGTCCCGCAGGACGGCCGAATCAAAATCATCATTTCCGGGCGAGAGATCGACGTCCGCGTCTCCGTGATCCCGATGATCTACGGCGAGTCGGTCGTCCTTCGTTTGCTGGACCGTTCCTCGGTTCTGCTGGGGATGGACAAGCTGGGCATGTCCCCGCGGGATCTCAGGATGATGGAGGTGGTCCTGGAACGGCCTCACGGCATCATTCTCGTGACGGGCCCGACCGGCAGCGGCAAGACCACCACCCTCTATGCAGCCTTGTCGCACATCAACGACATGGAGCGGAAGATCATCACGATCGAGGACCCCATCGAATACCAGCTCCATGGAATCAACCAGATTCAGGTCTCCCGCAAGGCCGGGTTGACCTTCGCCAACGGGCTTCGTTCGATCCTGCGTCACGACCCCGACGTCGTGCTGATCGGCGAGATTCGCGACTCCGAGACTGCGGAGATCGCCATCCAGGCGTCGCTGACCGGTCACCTGGTCTTCTCGACCCTGCACACCAACGACGCCCCCAGCGCGCTGACCCGCCTGGTGGATATGAAGATCGAACCGTACCTCGTGGCGTCCTCGCTGGAAGCGGTGCTGGCCCAGCGGCTGGTCCGCACGATCTGCAAGCATTGCAGGGAGCCCCTGTCCAAGGAGGAAATGGCCCCTCTGAAGAAGCGGTTCGGCGACAAGCTGCCTGAGGTCCTCTACAAGGGCCGGGGCTGCCGCCAGTGCCAGGGGACCGGCTATCGCGGCCGGCTCGGCATCTTCGAGATGATGGTGATTACGGACGACGTCCGGTCGCTCATCATCGAGAACGCCTCGGCCCCGGATCTGCGCAAGGTCGCCGTCAAGGAGGGCATGAGAAGTCTTCGCGACGACGGGTTCAGACACCTGCACGACGGGCGGACCACGATCGAAGAGATCATGCGCGTCACGAAGGATGAGACGTTCACGATGCACGATTTCGTGGACCAGGACGAGCAGAAGTAAGGACGTGTGATGGCAACCTTCCTCTACAAAGCGATCGATGCACAGGGCCGCCAGGTGGCCGACAAGCTCGTGGCTGCCGACCGCGCCACCGCGATCGATCAGCTTTTCAACCGCAAGCTCAATCCGGTCTCCGTCGAGAGGCAGGAGGATCGTCCGAGCCACGGCGCAATACGTCGGCGCGGACGGGTTTCCAGGGCCGAGGTCGAGTCCTTTACGCGACAGTTGGCCAACCTTCTGGCGGCCGGCATTCCCCTGAGCCGGGCCTTGAGCATTCTGAGCCATGAGGCCGCCACGCCTGCGGCCGCCCAGCTCTGGGCGACGGTGCACGACCAGGTCGCCGGCGGCATGGCCCTGGCCGACGCCCTGGGCCAGCATCCCCGCGCGTTTCCCCCGGTCAACGTCGCCATGGTCCGGGCCGGCGAAACCGGCGGCTTCCTCGATGTGGTGCTCGAGCAGATCGCCACCTTCCGAGCGCGCGAGAAGGAGTTGAAAGACAAGGTCACCTCGGCGATGGTGTACCCGGTGATCCTGTCGGTGCTCGCCACTGGAATCCTCGTGTTCCTTCTGATCTACTTCATCCCGCGGTTCTCGACCATGTTCGAGGAGTACGGCGGATCGCTGCCGGGATTGACCAAGGCGATCGTCTCGGTCAGCGGGATGGCGGTGGACTACTGGTTCGTGCTGGTGATTGCCGTTGCGCTGCTGGTCTTCGGGATTCAACGGATCCGGGCCAGCCAGGACGGACGACGACTCATGGAACAGGCCTTGCTCCGGTCGCCGCTGTTCGGGCGGGCCGTCGCGAGGTTCGCGCTCGTGCGGTTCTGTCGGATGTTGGGCACCCTGGTCGGCGCGGGCGTGCCGCTGGTGGCCGCACTGCGGGTCGCCAAGGAGGCGATCGGCAACCAGGTCCTGGCGGACACCGTGGACGGCGCGATCGACGACGTTCAGCGAGGGGTCTCCCTGGCCCGCAGTCTGGAGCGGTCCAAAGAACTGTTTCCGACGTCGGTCATCGAGATGGTGGCCGTCGCGGAGGAAAGCGGTCGGCTGGACAAGGAACTGATCCGCCTGGCGGGCGCGTACGAGCAGGAATTGGATCGCTACCTGAAGATGCTGGTGGCGATGGCCGAGCCGGCGCTGTTGTTCGTCATGGCGGCCCTGGTCGGCACGATTGTGATCGGCATGATTCTGCCGATATTCAACATGCAGGAGCTGATCCGGTAGGGCGGCTCGGCACAATACGGGAACGTCTTTGAGTTGGGATGCTTATGAAACTGTGGGCTGACAACAGGAGAGAGTCGTTGAAATGGAATCTCGCGAGGAAATCGGGGTTCACGCTGATCGAACTGCTGCTGGTGCTGGTGATTCTGGCCACGCTGGCGGCGATCGTCACCCCGAAGTTCGCCAAGCGAGGCCAGCAGGCGAAAATCACCGCCGCCAAGACCCAGATCTCGCAGCTTGAGGTTGCGCTGGATGCCTTCGAGATCGACTGCGGCCGGTATCCCACGACGGTGGAAGGACTACAGGCTCTCGTCACGAAACCGCCCTCGGACTCCGACGGATGGAACGGACCCTACCTGAGCAAGGGCGTTCCTCTGGACCCCTGGGGCGGCGAGTACATTTATCGATACCCAGGGCAAATGAACCAGGATGGGTACGACCTGTGCTCCTATGGCCCGGACGGCCGACAGGGCGGCGACGACGACATCAACAACTGGTCCGAGGACAACTGATCGACCGTTGCGACGCGACTTTTTCGCATCCGCGAGCAGAAACGACCATGACCGCACAATCCAGACAACTTGACCGACGCCGGGGCCTGACGCTCCTGGAGTTGATCCTGGTCATGGTCATTCTATCGACCGTGCTGGCGATGGCGGCGCCGTCTCTTCGCGGGTTCTTCACGTCGCGCCGGGGCGACGACGCAGCAGGCCAGATCCTGGCTCTGACGCAGTTCGCCCGCTCCCAGGCCATCAGCGAGGGACTTGTCTATCGGTTGAACTTCGACACTCGGGAACGGACGTGCTGGCTGACGGTCCAGAAGGCCGGGGCCTTCGAGCGGCTCGATACCAGCTTTGGGAAGGCTTACACCGTGCCCAAGGACCTTGTTATCGAACTGGAGGACATCGAGCAGGAGGACCGCGAGGTCTACGTGGAGTTCACGCCATATGGCACGGTCACCCCTGCCTTGATCCGGCTCATCGATCGACGCGGGCGGGCCCTGGAGATTGCCTGTCCCACGGTCACCGAGTCCTTTTCCATTACAGAGTCCGATCGGATCTACACGCAATATGCGGCACAATGACTCGACAACACGGCTTGGTCGATCTCGGCCGCAAGGAAACCGACCGGTGGATCGCGGCGGGTTCACGTTCATGGAGCTGTTGGCCACGATCGTGCTGATCGCGGTGATCATGCCGGTGGCGATGCGGAGCATCGGGCTGTGCACGCGGCTGGCCGGCCAGTCGCGCAGGCAGATGGAGGCGGCCTCGCTGGCCAAGACCAAGCTGACCGAGCTGATCGTGACGGGCGAGTGGGAAGACGGCAAGCAGCGGGGCCGGTTCGAGAAGGAATGGCCCGACTACGAGTGGTCGTTGACGGTGACGAACTGGACCGACGCGTCGGTCCGGGAACTCGAGTTGACGGTGTCCTGGCAGTCGCTGGGACGCGAACGGGGAGTGACGCTCAGCACGCTCATGTATCCGGAGGAGAGCTGACGTGACGCAGCCGCCGAGAACAAAACGGCTTGGGAAAACGCCTGACGCACGGGTGGGCAGCGGTTTCACGCTCATGGAGCTTCTGGTGGCCATGGTCCTGATGGTCGCGGTGGCGTCCTCTCTCTACACCGCGTTGTACACGGGTTTTCGCGCCCATCGCAGTTCCTTGCTGGCGGTCGAGCCCACGGCGCAGGCCCTCAGCGCGATCGAGCTGATCAAGCAGGACATTCTGGGGGTGCTCCCGCCGGACAGCAACGGCTTGGCCGGCGCGTTCGTCGCCACCAACGCGAGCGGCTTCAAAGGCAGGGAAGACGACTCTCTCGAGTTCTACACGACCCACATTTACCCTGACGACAGCAACCCCAGCGGAGGCGTGGGCAAGATCGGGGTGCTTCTGAAGCAGGACACGGAATCCAACCAGCGCAACTACACCACCTATCTGCTCATTCGGGAGGTGACGACGAACCTGTTGGCGCCCAAGGAAGTGGAGCCCCATGAGCAGGTTCTGTGCCGCAACGTCACGGCGCTGAACTTTCGTTATTACGACGGCGACAGTTGGCTGGAGGACTGGGATTCCACCGAGAGCGACAACAGTCTGCCCAAGGCCGTCGAGGTCGAGATCGAGATCGCCTACTTCGCTCGGCACGGCCGAACCGTCAAGAACAGCACAAAGGAGCCCGAGACGCGCCGGTTGATCCAGTGTTTTGCCATCCAGTGCAAGGCTGTGGAGGCGGCCAGCGACACGTCGACCGGCAGCAGTTCGTCCGGAGACGCCGCTTCGGGAGGGGCCGATGCCGGAGGCATGACCTCCGGTGGGACGACGTCCGGAGGAGGGGGCCGATGAGACCTCGCAGGACGGAACAACGCGGAACGGTGCTGATCGTCACGATCTGGGTCGTGCTGGTGCTGGCGGGACTGGCGATGGTGTTCGCCCGTTCGATGCGCGTCGCGGCGGCCGTCTCGGCCAATCATATCGCGTCGCTCCAGGCCGAATGCATCGCCGACGGGGCGCTCCAGTATATCATCGCCAGAATCGTCGAATTGGCGGAGAACGGCGGCATCGAGTCCGACGAGAGCGATCTGTACGAGGCCCAGGAAGTGGGCAAGGGCTACTTCTGGGTCCTTCGCTCGAACCTCGAAAGCGACCGCGAGTTCGATTACGGCCTGACCGACGAAGCGGGCAAGATCAATCTGAACTCCGCGTCGCTGGAGATGCTCCAGAAGCTGCCCGGGATGACGGCCGAACTGGCCGCGTCGATCATCGACTGGCGGGACGAGGACACCGACGTCACCACCGGCGGCGCCGAGAGCGAGTACTATCTGCTGCAATCGGACGGATATCAATGCAAGAACCTGCCGCTGGAGACGGTCGATGAGATTCTCCTGATCAAGGGCGCTTCCGAAGAACTGCTCTACGGCGAGGACACCAATCTCAACGGATACCTCGACGACCACGAGAACGACGGCGACGAGAGCGAGCCCGACGACAATCACAACGGCCGGCTCGATGCGGGGTTCTACGATTACGTCACGGTCTACAGCACGGAGAAGAATGTGGACGCCGAGGGCAGCGCCCGCATCAACATCACCGACAGCACCGCCGCGTCGAGCCTGCAGACCTTGCTGGAGGAGCAGTTCAAGCAGGAGCGGGCCATCGAAATCATCCAGCGAAGCGGGATCAGTTCGAACCCGAGTTTTGAGAACATCCTCGACTTCTACTACCGCTCGCAGATGACCGACGACGAGTTCGCCCAGATCGCCGACAAGCTGACGACCAGCAGCGAGACGACGCTTCCCGGCCTGGTGAACGTGAACACCGCGCCCAAGGAAGTGCTGCTGTGCCTGCCCGGGATGGAGGAAAGCGATGCGGCCTCTCTCGTGTCATATCGCCAGGCCAACAGCGACAGCCTCGACTCGATCGCCTGGGTGACTCAGGTCCTGGGCCAGGAGAAAGCGGTCGGGATCGGCAGTTACATCACGGTGCGGTCGTATCAGTACTCCGCCGACATCATCTGCCTGTCCGGCAACGGGCGGGCCTACAAGCGATGTCGAGTCATTCTGGACACCCAGGACGGCTCGCCCCGCGTGGTGTACTGGCGGAGCCTCACCCACTTCGGCTGGCCTTTGCAGCCGGAGATCGTGGCGGCCCTGAGGAAGGGCCAGCCCCTCACCAGAGTTGTATTGAGTATGCATTGACGGGACGTGAACATGGTCGGCACACGCCATTTGTTGGGATTGGCCATCGACGACTGCGGGGTCGTCGCGACGGAGCTCTGCGTCCGGGCGGGTCGCCCCGAGATCCGCGGGGCGGGCGAACTCTCCTGGGATCGGGAGTTTTCGCCGGAAAACGTCGTCGAATTGGGCCAGCAGCTTCGACGGTTTCTCCGCGAACAGGGATTCACGGCAAAGAAAGCTGTGGTCGGTCTGGCGGCGAAGTGGGTCCTGGCCAAGGAGGTCGAAACCCCTCCGGCGACGCCGGAAGCGCTCGCCGGGATGTTGAATATCCAGGCCGAGCGGGCCTTCTCCTTGAACTCCGAGGAACTGGTGTTTGACTACTGCGGCAAGACCAGCGCGTCGCAGAAGAGCCAGGTCCTTCTGTTGGCCGCCCGGCGTCAGATCGTGGAGCGGGTCAAGGAACTGGCGGCGGCGGCAGGCGTTCAGGTCCAGTCGATCACCGTGTCGGCCTTCGCCTGCGGCGGCAGACCCTCCCAGAACGGATCGGTCTTTCGCTATGGCCTGTACACCCGGCCCACGTACTGTGAACTCTGGGGCCAGGCCAACGGAAGTCCACAGTTCATCAAACACATCCCGCTCGTGGTGGACGGCAACCCCTCGGGCTACGCGGACCTCCTGACGACCACGATCCAGCGGCAGATCCTTCTGTCGTCGCGACAAGACCAGGCTCCGCCGCAGCACGTCTCCGCGTTCGACGCCTTCGGGTTGTCGGGCGAAGTCCTCAAACAGATCAACGACCGGCTCGGACCGCATCAGATCTCGGTTCGCGACGCTCGATCCGGGCTGTTGCCCGCAGGCGTGACGATTCCGGAGGGCCTCGAGCCCAATCACGTGGTGGCCGCCGTGGCGGTGGCCCTGACGGCCGTCGGGCCGGAACGTCCTGCGGTCGATTTCCTCCACCCTCGGATCGGCGAAAAGAAGAAAGCCAGCCACAAGCGGTTCCTCGTGTGGGCGGCCGGGATCGGCGTGGTCTGCCTGATCGGCCTGGGCCTCTGGCTTCTGGGCTGGCAGGGCGACCGACGCGACATCGCCGCGTACAAGCAGCAACTGACGGACATGGACAAGGACCTGACCGACGCGAAGGATGTGGTCGCGCGTCTGACCTACGCCAGCAGTTGGGGCGCCACGGACCCGCGGTTTCTCAGTTGCCTCCGCGAGGTGACGCAGGCGTTCCCGGAGGAGGGCGTCGTCTGGGCGACCAGTCTGGCGTTGAACGAGAGCGGCGTCGGCTCGGTGGTCGGCAAACTCACGAACGAGTCGAGCTTCTATGAGGTGTTCGACAAGATCGACCGAAACCCGGCGTTCGCCAACACCAAACTGATCCACATTCGGGACGTCGGGCAGAACTCGCGGGAAAAGGAGTTCGCCATCAGTTTCACCTTCAAGGGGGCCAAGTAGCCATGGTTCTATCGAAACGAGAACGAATGCTCGCGCTGGCCATGATCGTGGTCGTGGGCGCTCTGGCGCTCAACACGTTCATCGTCAATCCGCTGTCGGCCGGCCGCGAGGCGACGACGAACGAGAAATTGGAGCTCGAAGCGCAGATCGCTGAGGCTGAGAACGTCTTTGCCAAGAAGACGAATCTGGAACGGCGATGGAAGAGCCTGTTGTCCGAAGATTCGCAAAACACCACCGGATCGGAGAGTCGGATCGCGCGGGCGCTGACGGAATGGTCCCGTCAGACGCGAATGGGCGTGACTTCCGTGAAGCCCGACCGAACGGACAACAAGAAAGGAATCGTCGAAACGACTTTCGTGTTGGCCGGGCGGGGCTCGCTCGATGCGGTCGCGTCGTTTCTCTACCGGGTGGAGACCTCGGAACTGCCGGTGAAAGTGGTCGACCTGCAGCTCGGGTCGAGCAGCGAGTCCGGCGACAGCATGTCCCTGCAGCTTCGACTCTCGGCCATCTCCCTGAGTTCGGCGTCGAACCCTTCTGAGAAACCATTCGAGAACACGCGAGCGGAGGTCAACGATGAAAACGAAATGCTCTAGTCGCTCCAGAGTCCTGTCGTGGGCGATGGCGGCTGCCGGGCTGATCCTGGTTCTGTGGCCCGAAACGGGCCAGGGCCAGCGGTCGCGCCGGGAGACGACCCAAACGACCGTTGCGGTCGATCCGAACGCCGCGGCGCAGCCCAATGCGTGGGCCAGTTTCGACATCATCCTGAAGCGAAACATCTTCTCCCGTCAGCGGACGGCGCCCCGCCCGGTGGCCGAGAGAAGAGAGGAGCCCCCGCGCGTCATGCCCAATCCGGAGTCCTACTATCTGCTCAAGGGCGTCGTGCAGGAGAACGACGATTTCATCGCGTTCATCGAGGATACCCAGAGCGGCACGGTCCTGCGTCTGCGCCGCGGCGATCCGGTGGCGCGGGGCGCCGTCAAGACGTTGACCCTCGACGGGCTCGAATACGTGATGGAGGACAAAACGGTCGTCGTTCAGATGGGCCGCGACCTCGAAGGGGGCCACGGCAACCTGACCCCCCGTCAGATGCTCGACCTGGCGGCGACGCCGGCGTCTCCGCCGAGCGCGCCGTCCGCGACCAGCCCGACGACGGCGCCCTCGGGCGCCGATTCCGATATCATCAGACGCCTCATGGAGCAACGAAAACAACAACTCGGACAGTAGCCTGGCGGTTCGGGACGTTCTGTCATTGACCTGTGCGAAGGAGTGAGTGCAATGCGATCATGTAGAATCAGTATAGTTGGCTTGGTCCTGACGACAGCCCTCATCGTTTCATCCGGCGTCGTCGCGGCCCAGGAGGCTTCCGGCCCGTCGTCCCAAGGGGGGACCGATCCGGTGGAGGTGGTCAAGACCAACGGGGAGATCCGGGTCAAGCTCAACTTCCAGGACGCGCCCCTGCAGACCGTCCTGGAATACCTTTCGGAGACCGCGGGGCTGACCATCGTTTCGGACGAAGTCCTGTCCGACGGCCGGATGACGGTGATCAGCCGCCAGCCGATCCCGCTGGTCGAAGCGGTCGCTCTGATCAACTCGATCCTCAAGGAGAAGGGTCTGACCACGGTCCTGACGGCCAAGACCCTCAAGGTGGTGACCCTGGCGAACGCCAAGAAGGAGAACATCCCGGTCCTCACGGGCAGGGACCCCAACGCGGTTGTCCCCGGCGACAGCGTCGTGACGTACGTCATCCCGGTGGCGCACGTGACGGCCGTCGCCTTGAAGGAGAATCTCGAAGCGCTGCGTCCGGAATACGCCAGCATCGAGGCCAACGAGGACGGCAACGCGCTGATCATCACCGACACCACGGCCAATATCAAGCGTCTGATGCAGATCGTGGTGGCCCTGGACACGCACATGGCGTCGGTGGCGGAGATCCGCGTCTTTCGATTGACCAACGCCACCGCGGCGAGCACCGCCACGTTGATCAACAATATCTTTCAGCAGCAGGCCCAGGGCACCAATCGCAACCGGACGAACAATCGCGCCGGCGCCACGGGCGGTCCCTTTGAGATGATGATGCAGATGCGAGGCGGCGACCGAGGCGGACGGGGCGCCACGACGGGAGGAACCTCGCAGACCGGCCAGGCCGGCGGCTCCATGAACGTGCAGATGGTCGCGGCCGCCGACGAGCAGACCAATTCCGTCGTCGTCCGCGGCCCCTCGGAGGCTTTGATGCTGGTTGAGGAGATCATCGAATCGCTCGACGACAGGACAGCCAAGGTCGCCGACGTGCGGGTCTTCCAGCTTCGCTACGCCGACGCCACGAACACGGCCGATGTGATCAACCAGCTCTTCAATCAGAGCCAATCTTCAACTACCTCCCGAAACCGAACCAACCGCAACGCCGGCGGCGGGGACATGGGGCCGATGATGTTCCGCGGTCCGTTCGCCGGACCCGGCGGCGAGGGGCAGCAGGCGGAGGGCTCGACGATGGTGCAGGTGACCGCCGCGGCCGACAGCCGGACCAACACGGTTGTGGTCACCGGACCCGAGGCGGTTCTCAAGGTGGTGGAAGGGGTGATCGCGAAGCTCGATTCTCCGATCGCCAACGTGGCCGACGTGAAGGTGTTCCACCTGCAGTACGCGGACGCGACGAACACCGCGGAACTGATCAACGAGGTCTTCGGTCAGCAGAGCAGTTCTTCGTCTCGTACGTCGCGAAACACCCAGCAGAACCAGCAGGTCAGCTTCCAGCGCGGCGGCATGATGGGCGGCATGATGGGAGGCCGCGGCGGCATGATGGGCGGGCAGACCGGCCAAGCCGGCGGTGGCGGCGGGGGCAGCATCTCCGACGTCTCGGTGATCGCCTCGGCCGACTCGCGGACCAACTCCGTCGTGGTCAGCGGTCCGCCGGAGACGCTGGAGATCATCGCCCAGATCATCAAGGAACTGGACGAAAATCCCGAGCAGGAGCGACGGATCTTTGTCTACCCCCTGGAGAACGCCAACGCGACCAACCTCATGACGATCCTGAACAACCTGTTCACGCAGATGGCTGCTTTGGAGTCGCAGGGCACCAGCTCGCGGGGCGCCCAGCAGTTCCAGGGCCAGGCGGCCCGGGGGGGCGCCGGTCAGGCGGCCGCAGGGGGGACGACGTCCAGTTCCTCCGACAACAACGACGATTTGTCCGAAGAGACATACTTCGAGGCCGATCCGAACACCAACTCCCTGCTGTGCATGACCTCGACGAAGAACTACGAGAAGATCAAGCCGATCATTGAGGAGTTGGACCGACCCGTGGGCCAGGTTCTTATCAAGGTCCTGTTTGCGGAGGTGACCCATAGCAACACGCTGGACCTGGGCACCGAGTTCTCCATGCTGAACATCCGCAGCGACGGCGGCAGCACCGAGAGCATCGGCATCTTCGGCAAGCCGACCACACTGACGACCGAGGGGGGCGTTTCGAGTCCGACGGGTCTGTCGATCCGAACGCTGCAAGGGGACCTGGACTTCACGTTGCGGGCCCTTCAGGAGACCGGAAAACTGAACGTCTTGTCGCGTCCGTATGTCTTGACCCGAAACAATCAGATGGCGACGATCACCGTGGCCGAGGAAGTCCCGATCCCGACCGGCACGACCACGGTGGCCGGACAGAGCCAGGTAACCATCGACTACCGCAGCGACATCGGTATCGTTCTTGAGGTGACGCCGTCGATCAACCGCAAAGGGCTGGTCAACATGACGGTCGTCCCGAAGATCACAACCCGCTCGGCGGAAAAAGTCCAGGTGTCCGAGACTCTCAGCGCGGAGGCATTCTCCACGCGTTCGGCGAGCACGAGGGTTGCGGTCCTGGATGGGCAAACGATCGTCATCGGCGGTCTGATCGAAGACCAAGTCAGCGAAAGCGTCAAGAAAGTACCGCTGCTGGGCGATATCCCGGTGGCGGGAATGCTGTTCAGACGGACGATTACCAGCAAGTCGAAGACGGAATTGCTGATCTTCCTGACTCCGTACGTGGCGGACATGCCTGATGCGCTGGTGCCCATCGCCGAGCACGAGCGGTCCTTGAGCAACATCGACAAGGACCCGGAAGCGTCGAAGCTCTTCCAGAAACACATGGAAGCCATGAAGGGACCGGACAAAGCGCCGACGGAAAGCGACGATAAGTGATCCGAGCGGACGTTCAGGAGATTGACTGGTGGCCTCGGCAGGTTCATGCTTGCCGAGGCCGCCTTGTTTTCGACCACAGACCATTGGCTCCCGGTTACGGGGCTTCGATGCCGCACCAGTAGCGGGAGGTATTGTCCTCGGCGGCTATCCATTCGGAATGGCCGTCGAAGAAGAGGTTGTTGCAGCCCTTGTTGCGGTGGCGGTCGCGGGCGACCCGGCGCGTGAGATTGTTGCCCACCGCTTCCTGGCTGGACGCGGCCAGGTGGGTCACGGACCACACATCCAGCAGATTGAACACCGAGGCGATGTCGAGGTCTTTGCGGTTGAGAATCACCGGCCGCCAGGGCCCCGCCTCATTGTCGGCCAGGTAGACCCGCTCGGCGGGGCGCCCAATCCTGCTCAGTTTGGTCGGGGCATCCTTCTGCCTGCCCTTGTTGCCGGTCAGGAGGCCCGGGTCGTCGAGGTCCCAGGCGTTGACGACATAGTCCACCGTCTGGTCCGCATTGCTCGCGTTGCCCGTTCCGAAACCCGTGCGGGGAAAGTCGGGACACTGGTAGACGTCCACCTCGCGGTAGTCCTGGGCCGTCTTGTACTTCTCGCCCAGATAGGGCATCAGCACCAGAAGCCATTTCACTTGATGATCCAGGGCGCGCGGGATGAAGTCCTCCTGCTCCTGGGCGTACATCTGCAGGGCAATGCCCAGTTGCTTGAGATTGTTCAGGCAATAGACGGCCCGCGCCTGTTTGCGGGCCCGACTCAACGAAGGCAGGAGAATGCCCATCAGCAGGGCGATGATCGCGATCACGACCAGAAGCTCAATCAGAGTGAACGCCCTGTGCCTGTCCTGCATCGCAGCATCTCCTTCGAAGAAGAACCACCGAGTCCGTCACGTCCCACCATTATAGCAGATGCCCGGGCCGAATGTGCAGAAGTCCGATCTCATACGGGAACGATCGTCCCATGAGGACCGCATGAACCCTTTCTGTCGTTGCCTGCGATGCCCCGGCGGAAGGACGATCCTCCACTCTGGGAGGTCGGGCCGTTCGATTACGGCTGGGCGGTGGCCTCGCGGCAGATAGCGCTGATATGAATCGGGTTCAGCGCCGCAGGGTAGATGCGGATGTCGTCCAGCAGGCCATGGAAGGGGGTGTCCGTCGGGAGCCGCGGCGACCCGAGGCTCAGCCTGTCGACGAACTCGGCCCCGATCGGACGATCGGCCGTCTCGTAAACGATCTGCAGCGTCCCATCGACGTAGAGCCGCACGTCGCTGGTGCGGGGGCTTCCGGGGACAAGCGGGTCGAGGACCGCCGCGATATGGTGCCAGTGGCTGTCGCCGACCAGTCGCGTGGCCACGGCGTAACCCTGGCCGCAGGAGAACCTCAGTCTTCGGGAAGCGTCGGCCCTCAGTACCCAGGAATCGTCCAAGGTCGACCCTTCCCAGGCGAGAATCACCTGGTCCGCGGCGGGTCTTTCGGAAAACTTGACCCAGGCCATAATCGTGCGCGGGGCGTCGCCGGCTATCGCGGGACAGGGGTCGATTGTTGCCGAGTCGTCGATCCCGTCGAACTGCAGCCCGCCGCCGACGATACCGGCCACCCACTGCAAATCGTCCTCGAGAAAGTTGTGAAGAACGCCGGCGTGCCGGCCTCGTTCATCGACCAGGACGGCGCCCGTCGCGTCGTCCAAACGCCAGTGTGCCACGGGAGCCGGAAGTCCGCCTTCCTGCCGCCATTGGGTTGCCAGGGCGGCGAAGTCTCGGAAGTCGATCCGGTCATCCGCCGCCGGAGGCGCGTCGCAAGCAGGGTTCCAGCGAGGCTCGCCCGGTTCGCTGAGCCAGGAGGCGGAGACCGCCGCGAGGTCGTTCATGTCCACGGTTCCGTCCCCTGTGGCGTCCTGCGGCGCCGAGCGATCGACGCGGAAGACGTACGTCCGTGTGAATCGGATCTGTTCGCCCGGCGCCAGCGTGGCCTGGATGAACTGCTCAGGCGAGACCTGGTAATCGGTAACCCAGATGCCCACGAAGGCTGCCGGGATGGAGGCCTCGATCGTCATGCGCTGGCGAGTGTCGAAGAAATCCACGCCAAAGCGGTCCGGGCCCGTATACCCGTCGGGCTTGTATACCCAGATCTTGGGGACGCCGGAGGCGCGATCGGTGTATTCGATCGCGTTGGCGATTCGAATCGTGGTCGGCTGGGCCGCCGCCGAGATGGCTCTGACCTTGGCAGGGGGCTTCCACGGCAAGACCTCCGGCAGGGTCGTGATGTCGTACGGGAACGAGAGCCTCACATTCGGTCCGACGCCTCGGCCGGCGAACGACAGGAAGTTGTGCAGGTACTGCTCGGTCGTGAAGGTCTTCGTTCCCGTGTTGCCCAGCAGGTACTTCATGATGACGCGGTCGTTCTTGACGACCACCTCCTCCTCCAGACGGCAGGAATAGCCGTTGGCGGTCCCGGCCAGCGTCTGGACGAAATAGGCGCGGTCGGGCCCCCACGTCGCCGTCGTGCGCGCCAGTTCGATCACGGGATACGAGGCGCTGAAGTTGTAGGCGGCCCCGTCCCGCCGGAGAATGCCGACGCCGATCTTGAGGAAAGGGGAGCCGGCGCTGCCTTCGTTATAGCCCGGCGGGTCCGGCTGGAAGGCCTCCTGCCCGATATCGAACTCCATCGGAAGGCCGCCGAGATAACCCAGGGCTCCTCCGGTGATCGGCGAGTAAAGAAATTCCTGCCCATGGAGTTGGACCCGCAGCACGTTGCCGACCGGCGAGAACCGCAATCCCCTGTTCCAGAGGCACTGGCCGGACTGAGGATCGCCGATCTCCACGACCAGAGGACCGCTGCGCAACAGCCGCGTCCCGGCATGGACCGGCAGCGGCTGCCCGGCGGCCGGACGGACCGGGACGGACAGCAAAAGGGATGCTGCGACGGCGGCTCGAACCACGACAATTCTGGGCATGGCTTCCACTCCTTCCGAAAGTCGCACGCGACAAGCGCCCGGTGCGAAGGACCCTCGGCATCTGAACGAACTGGACACCCAGCCATTGTACCACCGGCCCGGCGTAAAGGGTAGAGCGATGTTATTGTCGTCGGGGGCGTGCTTCTGTCATTCCTGCGCCAGGCAGGAGTCCGGAAGGCAGGGGCGCCGTCGAATGCGTGGAGACAGGTTCTCCCCTGGGGCCTTGGAGCAGGCAGCGATGGGGAAGCGGTGCTACGTCAGGGGCGAGGTGATGAACCTGATGATGTCTCGACGACTGACGATGCCGACCAGCTTGCCGTCCGCCAGGATCGGCACCCGGCGGAAGTCGCTGTTCATCAGGCATTCGCAGATCGCGATGAAATCGTCCTCGAGTTTGAACGCGACGACCTCCCGCGTCATGTACTGCTCGACGGTGCCGCAGGCGTACCGGACGTCGGCCAGGAGGGCGAGAATGTCTTTTTCCGTGACGATGCCCGCCAGCGTTCCGTCGTCGTTCACGACGGGCAGCCCGGTGATGTCGTTGGCGACGAGCAGCTCGATCACTTCGGTGATGGGCGTGTTCCGGGGCACGCTGACCACATCGGTCGACATGATGGTCCTGGTTTCATACATGGGATTCGCCTCAGAAGACCAGTTCGAGGATGCTGTCCCGCAGGAGCCGGTCTTCGTTCCTCAGCTCCCGCATGTGCCGGATGATGTCGCGCCGGCTGATGATCCCGACGAGCCGGCCACGATCGAGGATCGGCGCCCGCCGGAAGTTCCGGGTCCGCAGGGCTTCGGCCACCTCGGCCACGTCGCTCTCCTGATCGAAACAGACGACGTCGCGGGTCATGAAGTCCCGGACCATGCCGGGCCTGTCCTGCATCGTGTACAGCAGGACCAGGACGTCCTTCTCCGTGATGATGCCCACCAGCGTCTCGTGCTTATCCACGACGGGCAGGCCTGTAACTTCGTTGGTCGCCATCACACGGATCGCGGCGTAGATGTCCTCGTCGTCGCGGACGCTGATGACGTGGTGGCTCATGACTTCTCTTGCTTTGGCCATGTATCGGACCTCCTGGCACCATGCAGACTCATCGACCTATCCGACTTGCAGCATTCTCGCGTATCGGCATTTGCCGGGGGGGTTATAACCAGTTTGCGGGATTTCCGGGCCGCGCCGCCCGTGCGTGCCTGGGACGATCGCGAGAACGGACGACCCCTTCGATTATCGGCCCAGGATTCCACGAACCCCCGTGGCGCGGCGGGCCGTATAAATTATAGCAATCCGCTTTGTTTGAAGAGGTGAAACGATGGTTAGAAACGTTTGCACATGGCTTCTCATATGCGTTTTCGTCGGGTCCGCCGGCGGCTGGGGGATCTCGCCGAACGAGGGGCTGGAGGGGCCGATCCGTGTTGCAACGGGGCCCGCCCGTTCCCAGGCCGGACAGATTCAATTCAGCCCATGCGACATTGTCGTGGCATTCGAACCCAATGTGCCCGCCGAGGTCAAAGCGGACATCCTGGCAGCCAGCGGTTGCTCCCTTCTGCGTTCTTGTCGCCGGACCGACCGCCACCTGGCCAGGGTTCCGTGGGGACAGGCCCCCGAGTGGACGGTCGCCAGGCTTCAGGCCTGCCCTGAGGTGAATTACGCGGAAGTCAACGCCTACGTGTACAGCGCGTTCGTTCCCAACGATCCTTTGCACTCCCTCCAATGGAATTTTCAGAACCCGGTCAACGGCGGCATCCGGATGGAAAAGGCCTGGGATATCGTGCAGGGCGACCCGAACGTGATTGTGGCGGTGCTCGACACCGGCATCGCCTATGAAGACTTCGGACGGTATCGGTTGGCGCCGGATCTGGCCGGGGCGTCCTTCGTGCAGGGATACGACTTTGTCAATGATGACGAGCATCCCAACGACGACCACGGCCACGGGACGCACGTCGCCGGCACGATCGTGCAAAGCACCAATAACAGCCTGGGCGTGGCCGGCGTGGCGTTCGGCTGTTCGATCATGCCGGTCAAGGTGCTGGACGCCGAGGGCTCGGGCGACCATTTCGCGGTCGCCTCGGGGATTCGATTCGCTGTGGAGAACGGGGCCCGCGTGATCAATATGAGCTTCGGAAGCGCCGCCAACACGCGGACGCTTCGGGACACCGTGGCCTGGGCGTATGGGCAGGGGGCGACGATCGTCTGTGCCATGGGCAACGATTTCCGCAACGGCAACCCGACGGTTTATCCCGCCGGCTATGAGGCGCACTGCATAGCCGTCGGAGCGGCGCGATTCGATCTGCGAAGGGCCGCGTACTCCGGCACGGGTTTCCATCTGGACGTCCTGGCCCCCGGCGGCGACACCCAGGTGGACCAGAACAACGACGGATACCCCGACGGCATTCTCCAGCAGACCTTTTCCGGCAATCCCGGCGAATTCGCCTACTGGTACCTGCAGGGAACGTCCATGGCCGCGCCGCACTTAAGCGGTTTGGCGGCCCTGTTGATCTCCCAAGGCGTGGTTGAACCGGAAGAGGTCGCGGAAACCATCAAGAAGACCGCCCGCGATCTGGGACGGACCGGATGGGACCCTGAGCATGGCTGGGGGCTCATCGACGCTTCCGCTGCCCTCAGGCTTCGTCTCAATGGTGTGCCCTGACCTCCGGAACGCGGCCGATAATCCGGCGTGAGCGGCCCAATCGAGCGGTTCCCGGCGTCTTCCGGTTTGTTCACGACCTTCCGACGCTGTTTTCGCTTGTGGGTAAAGGGGTTTCTTGGTAAAATACACCATTGAATTTGGGGTAGATCCGTGAATGTGGGTAAGCGGCGACGTCTGTGACGGCGACGAGGGGTGGCGCCTGCGGAATGCAGATCATAGCGGTGGCAAATCAAAAGGGCGGTTGCGGCAAGACGACAACCGCCATCAATCTTTCAGCGGCTCTGGCCAAGCAGGGGCACAGGGTACTGCTGGTCGATTTTGATCCGCAGGGCCACGCGACGCTGGGTCTGGGCTACGACCCCAACAGCTTCGACAAGAGCGCGTACCACGTCATGGTGGACTACCTGCGGATCTCTGCCGTGGCTGTGGGCACCCGGGTCGCCAGGCTGCACCTTCTGCCCAGCAACATTCTTCTGGGGGGGGCGGAACTGGCCCTTCGCGGCATGCCTGGCAAGGAGCTGATCCTGGGCGAGCAGTTGCGAAGCGTCGCCCGAGACTATGACTTCTGCGTGATCGACTGCTCGCCGTCGCTGGGGCTGCTCATGCTCAATGCGCTGGTGGCCAGCACGGGCGTCCTTATTCCTGTCCAGGCCCATTTCTATTCGCTCGATGGCCTCAAACGGATTCTCGACACGATGCGTCACATTCGGGCCCGCTTCTATCCTTGTCGGGTAGCGCCCCTGGGCGTGGTTCTGACATTCGTGGAGGACCGGACCGCCCTGAGCAAGCGGATCGAGACGGGTCTTCGCGGCCTGTTCGGGGCCCTGGTCTTCAACACCGTCATTCACAAGTCGGTGGCCCTGGCCGAGGCCCCCAGCCAGGGGCAGGCCATCACGACGTTCGCTCCCGACAACAAGGGTGCCCTGGAATACGAGGCCCTCGCCCAGGAGACGGTCGCCCGCCTGCATACTCCCGATGTTGTCGATGTCGCCAAGAACAAGCCTGACTGACGCTGCCCTCTCCGATCAGGAGGTTTGCGCCGACTCGCGGAGAATGGCCTCGATCTTTCGAGCGTAGTTCTGCGTGGCCTGCTTCTTGTGCCCTCGGGGGCCGCCGTTGTGGATACGGGCCATGTCGAGCAGGCTCTTGCCTTGACCGTAATGGCTGAGGTAGGCCCGTACGACCTGTCGCGCCCTGACAGGGTCGACAGCATCCTCGTAGGGCCAGGCCATGCCAAGAATTCTCGTGCCGTCCTGCCAGTAGCGCCAATGGATCTGATAGACTCCGATGGCCCGACCACGATCGCCCACGGCGTTCGGATCACTGCGGCTCTCCACCTCTGCAATCGCGTCAAGAAGCCGCTCGATCGAATCGTCCCCGCCTGCCTGTGCGACCCGCGTCTGCCATGACAGGCACAATACAAAGGCGACCGTCCAGCACAGGTGCAAATGTCTCATCTTCGTACCCCCCGGTTCGAGTGAAACAAGCCTGCGGCTCGCTGCATCACATCCAGATTAGCCCAGAATGGGCATCTGCTGTATTCTACGCAGATCGCGAGAGACGGTGCGAGGAATCAGGAAAGAAAAGGCGGGAGAGCGGCGGGAGAGAACCGGACGGCGCTGTCTCATTCAGCGCCGTCCGGTCTTCCTGTTGTTATTCTGCATCCAGCGGCTTGATCCGGATGTTGCGGAATTCCAGGTAATCGCCGTGACCGCAGAAGCCGATGTGGCCTTTGTCTCTCTTCAAACCCGGATGAGGACGATGGTCCATGGTCTCCGGCGTACTGGCCTTGTCGATGTCCGCATCGACGATCGTTGCGCCGTTGAGCTTGACCGTGATCTGGCGGCCTTTGGCGATGACCTCTTGGGAATTCCACTCGCCGACCGGTTTGAGGTGGCCGCGTTTGGCGGACACCACGCCGTAGATCGAGCCGTGGTATTGGTAAAGCTGGAGTGTCGCGTACTGGGCTGCCGTATCGTCCAGGATCTGGAGTTCCATGCCCTGGTAGGCCGCGTCGCCAGTGAGCGGGGCCCGGATGCCCAGACCGTTATTGGCGCCGGGCGTCAGCTTGAACTCGAAGCGGAAGATGAAGTCGCCGTACTCGTCGGCGGTGTAGACGTTGCCGCCGGCCTTCTTCGGATCGCAGATCATCTTGCCGTCCTGGGCGTAATAGCCGGTGGTGTTGCCGACCCAGCCGGTCATGTCCCGCCCGTTGAACAACGGCTTGAAACCCGCGAGTCGCTCCTCGGCCGGCAGGATCTCGCGGATGTAGATGTTGCGGAAGTAGAGGAAATTGCCGTGGTTTTGCAGCTCGATCTGGCCGGTGGGAAAGATGGGCCTGTCCCGGTATTTCTCCCGGTCGAACCTGTTCCAGTAGTTCTCCAGGGTCACGTTGTCGACGACCAGTTCGCCATTGAGGTAGATCGTGACCTTCTCGCCGACCATGAGGATGCGGAACGTGTTCCACTCGCCAATGGGTTTGTCGGCCACCTTCGAAGGTTTGCTCGGGTTCCTCTCGTTGTTATAGAGGCCGCCGGAACCGACCTGGGCGCCGACCGTGGTCAGGGCGGTGTCCCAAATCTGCACCTGAGGCGAGCCCCGCAGGTAGATGCCGCTGTCGCCGCCTTTCTCGATCTTCCAATCGACGAGCATCTCGAAGTCCGCGTAGTCTTTGGCGGTGCACAGGCTGCGGCCCTTGCCGTCGAAGGTCAGGACGCCGTCGACGACCTTCCAGTGGGCCCGCATGTTCTCGTCGGCCTCCCTCTGGAGCTTGGCCAACTCGTCGGCCGGCAGGGCGGCCCGCTTGTCGGGATTGTCATAGGGCCCTTTGAGCAGGCCTTTCCAGCCGCTGAGGTCCTTGCCGTTGAACATCGCGGCGAACCCCTCGGGAGGCTGGTTGAAGGCCTGTCCCGCCGCCGGTTCCGCCGCGACCACCAGGCACCCCATCGCCACCACCAGGGCCATCCCCACACTCCCGCCAACCACCTGTCTTTTCATGACGCGATCCTTTCCCATACCTCAAGTGTCTTCCAGGGCCCGCCCGCCAGTCCCCGGCGCAGCGGCCGAGTCATTCCCGCGGCCGCGCCCGCCCGTCCGACAGGGCTCGTCCCGAGTCTAAGCCGGACCCCAGCCCCCGTCAAGTTCCGACCCCGCGCGATCGGGCCGACGTCCGGCGAAACGAAGCCAATTGGCTTCGTTTCGCACGCTCGAGCTGCCCGTGGCCGGCCGGTGGGCAGGGGGAGAATGCCGCAAGGACAGAACGCTGACATGGTGGGCATCCGCAACGGATTCACCACAGTGCGTTGGGGTCTCGGGGACATTCGCTTCATCGGTCATGACAGACCTCTCCGGACTGACGACCCGACCACTCCAGGATTCCGACGTGGCACCGGCCCAATTGTTGCATAACTATCATACGGACGCCGAGATTCTTCGTCAAGCGAAATCCGGAAGATATTCCGGACTTCAGTTTCACGCCAGCAGCATGGTAGAGCCGGGGAGGTCCGAGCTGAATCTCCGGCATGAAGGGAGCCACGGCTTCGTCTTTGGCAGAGAATCTGGATCGAATCCTATTACAGCCAGTGCATCGAGATCAAGGGACATCCGGCGTGGCTTCAGGAATGGGTGGAGGAGCAGAAGGATCTCTTGCCAGACTGGGATGAGCGTGCGCGGGGCGGCCCGTGAGTCGAAGTGTCGGCGCGGAACTCATCGGCATGCAGGATGCCGGCGGGGGCCCGATGATGGCGACCTGTTGCCAATGGGTGACGAGATGCCTCTTCTCTACGGACGGGGCATCTTCGCGGTGTCGCTGGTCCGGGAGATTGGATTATGAAGAGGATTGTGCTGATTGCCGTTGTTGTGGGTTCGATGCTCTGGCTTGGGGGGTGCATGGTCATCGAATGCGAGGAGTATGGGCCGCCGGATGTCTGCGTCGTGTCCGCTCCGCCGCACCGGGTGGTCGAGGTGATCCATGTCCCCGGCCCGCCGCCCCGGCCGCGTCATTGGCACGGCCATCCTCGTGGACGGCACTGATTTGCCGTCGCTCCTTTGATGTGTCCTTCCAGGGAGGTGTCACGCGGCGTCGACGGCCCGGCGGGCCGGTTCTTGGGCGAGGGCTTCGGCCAACTCCGCCGTCAGGGTCTCCACGAGCGTCTTCACCGGCACGATCTCCTGGCAGCGGTATGCGTTGGAGCCGGCGAAGGCGAAGGATTCCTCCAGCCTGCCCTGGGCGGCCTTCGCCAGCACCTCGGCGATGCAGTAGGGGGCCTGGGTGGGGTCGCAACTCCGCAGGCAGTGAAACTTGCAGTTGATGGGCATGGTCTTGCCCTTCTTGATCTTCTCAACGAACTCGTTGTTGATGACTCTGCCGGGCAGTCCGACAGGGCTGTTGATGATCGTGATGTCCTCCGGGCGGGCGGCCAGATAGGCTCTCTTGAAGTTCTCGTGCACGTCGCACTCGTCCGTGCAGACGAATCGAGTCGCCATCTGGACGCCCGAGGCGCCCAATCGGAGGAACCGGGCGATGTCGCGGCCGTCGAAGATCCCTCCGGCGGCGACCACGGGAACGCGGGGCGAGAAGGAATTCGCCGTCTCCACCACGGAGGCGACAATCTCCTCCAGGGATGAGGCGGATTCGTCGGCAATGCTCTCGGGCGAGTAGCCCAAGTGGCCGCCGGCCATGGGGCCTTCCACCACCACCGCGTCCGGCAGTCGGTTGAAGCGATCCTGCCATCGACGGCAGATGATGCGGAGCGTCCGCGCGGAGGAGACGATGGGGATCAGGCTGATCTCGCTGTCGCCCACGGAGCCGGGGAGGTTCAGAGGCAGACCCGCGCCGGAGATGATCATGTCCGCGTTCTCCTCGACGGCCGCTCTGACGAGATTCTCATAGTCGGTCAGGGCCACCATGATGTTCACGCCCAGCGGGCCGTTCGTCCGTTTTCTGGCCCTGCGGATCTCCTGGCGGAAGACCTCCTCGCCGAGCTTTCGGGCGTCGGAGCCGCGGAGGCTCTCGAAGAACCCCAATCCGGCGCTGGCGATGACTCCGGCGCAGCCCGTGTTCGCCACCGCGGAGGCAAGGCTCGCGCCCGACACGCGGACGCCCATCCCGCCCTGGATGACGGGCGGACAGATTTCCAAATTTCTGATTTTCAGTGACGGTACTCTGTGTTTGTGCATCGGACACCTTCAATAGACCAATCTGGGCGCATTCAGAGAGGGTGCTTTCGAGAGGATGCGCAGGATTGTGAAGTGCCATTCTGCCGAAAACCACGTCCAAGAGCGGGACACACGGATCGTGTCTTCCCTGATCTTGCCATGAGCATACCATCTTGGTTTGCGAAATCAAGGGATTCTCCGAATCGACAAGATCCGCAAGGCGTCGGAGGTTGCCCGCGGGCGGTCCCCCCCGGCCCATTTGTCCTTGAGCCGTTTGCGTTGTCGGGTGATTCTGGCGGGTTGGAGCTGGCATACGGCTCGGGACCGAGGGGGGAAAGGGGCGTTCCCGTACGTGGCGGGGGCCTGGCAGGGGCCGAACGAGCGATAATGGGGCTTCTCGGCGCAGAGCGGGTCGGCGGCAGGCCGGTCTTTGCTTACTGTGCCTGCGATCCGA
>DATIKY010000133.1:0-10224 GCA_035476995.1 Sedimentisphaerales bacterium
AGCCCCGAATCCCAAACCCATGGTACAATAAGCTGGTGGACATGCTTGACTCCTATCCTAAGTCCTTGCAAAACCTTTGGATAAGCCGGCATGTCCACTCTTCTCAACTCAAAAGTACGCAAAAACCGGATGAGCCAGAAAGCTGTTCGTAGTGTGCCCGTGGGGGCATATCTTCGGGGCAAGAGTCACGGGACACAGGTGATCTGTCCGACGATTCGCCCTATTGACATCGGTTGCCACGAAAAGAGCGGAGAACGGGACAATCGAACCGCGTGATGCAGACTTCGTTGTTCCGCCGGACACCGGGCAGAGCCCACCAGCCGCGAGGCCGCCGGCGGCGAGGTGGAAAGATCCGAGAATGTTCTCGGCCAAGGCCAAGTCTCCGCGAAAATCCGCCCGTCTACGCGGAGTCGTTTCCGGCTTCCCTCCCAACCCTTTCGATTTCAACGAATCCCACACACCGCAAGCGGCTCCAAAATGGACGTTGGGGGTTGCGGAGTATCTCTTCTCCTGCTATAATATGGTACAGTGGGGTTTCGGGAGTGCGGGTGGTCTGGCCCGCGGCAGGTCATGGGCGGAGCCGTATTGACAAACCTCAGCCGGATGCATCGTCGAATCGGAGCGACTACCCGTCAGAGGACCCACGGGTCCCTCTCTCCGGCGTGTTGTCTGTCCGCACAGGGACGCGTGCACTCACAGAGAATTGTGCCAGTCGGCAAGGACGCGTCCCCGCCGAATCGATCAGGAACAGTTTGGAGAAGAATGAACAGCGTCGCGACAGCCCACGGTTTGACGCCGGAACAGAACCGGCATCGATCGGTCCTGCGCTCCTGGGGAACGTCCGAGAACCTTCGTCCGGAGGGCATGGCGAGATGAGGACCCATGTCTCCGACCTGTGTGGGAGTCGGGTCCTCCTTGGGACCGGGGCCCTTGCCGAGCCGGCGTCCCTGTCGGCCGCGAGGATTGCCAACATCGATCGGCTGCGGGTTCTGGCCGCGATCGGCATCATCTGGTTTCACACCGAGAACGCCCCGTACCGCCACATCGCCTATGCGGGCCTTCCAGTCTTCCTGCTGATCTTCTGCTCTCTGCTGACATCGTCCGGACGGGTGGGCTCAACCAGGGAGTTCCTGAAACGACGGTGGAATCGGCTTCTGATGCCCTGGCTGTTCTGGTCGGCTGTCTATGGCCTGTGTCGACTGGCTGAAGCCTTCTGCACGCATGACGTCGAATCCCTCCGGTCGATGCTCTCGGCCGAGACGTTTCTGGCCGGCACGAGCATCCACCTGTGGTACCTGCCGTATGCGTTCTTATGGGGCCTGATCATTCACGCATTGAACCGACGGACGTCTCACCTTGGCGCCGAGCCCCTCATTGCCCTGAGCACGGTCGCAGGCATGGCCCTCCTGGCGATCCACGCCACGGGGATGTGAACGGACCTGCCGCGTCCTCTGCCCCAGTGGGAGTTCGGCCTGGCGGCCCTCCCGCTGGGAGTCGCTGTCGGCAAATGTCACGTGATTCCGTCGCGAGACCGGCAGAGACTGTTCCTTGTGGGGATCGCCCTGATCGTGGCGGTCGAATGCCAGGTTCTCCATTGGCTCGGTTTCGGCGCTCCGGCGGTCTCACATGGGATTGCCGTCGTATTGGTCTGTTTGGCCTATGGCTGGGAGATTCGCGGCGGAGCCGTCATTGCGTTGCTGGCGCCCCTGGCATTTGGAGTCTATCTGATTCATCCGTTGGTTGGTCATACCCTCCGGCGGATCCCGGGACTCAGCGGCTCCTATGTTCTCGTGATCCTGCTGGCTGTGAGCGCTTCGGCTCTGGCGACATGGATCATGATGAGGACGCCGCTGAAGCGGTTCGTGTAGCGAATCCCGGCGGCGCGGGCAAGGATCGAGAAGGGAAAAGCGAATGGTGAGACGACGATTGGACTGGCGTTTTGCAGTGGTGCTGATTGTAGCGAGCACAACGTTTGTCGCGGCGGTATGGATCGTGCATCGCTGGCACCGGAACACCCCGTCGCGACAGCAGGTTTCCGTGACAACATCGAGCGGTCAATAGCCGCCGGACGTCCCAATATCTCCCGCACATCTCCCCTGGAAAGACTCCGCCAGATCTGCCGTGCGGGTCCCCGGAGACTTTTCGAAGTATTCGCACCCATCGTGAGGAATTCACAGGCATCCCCGCTAAACCAGCCCCCCGCTTCAGTCGATATCTCCCAGTGAACAGCCGTCAGGCCGGGACTGTCCCTGTCCGCCGGCGGGAGCCAGTGAACACCGATTGAATGAGCCCGGGTGGCTGGGGCCGAGAGGTCCACAGTCGGGCGGGAGGAGCGTATCGTTTTCGACATCACTCTCAAGGACTACCTCAAGGAAATCGATGAGTCGTCCCTGTTGACCGCCGAGGAGGAGTACGAGTACGGGAAGAAAGTCATGGACGAGAACGACCCCTGGGCCCGCGAGCAACTCGTGCGGAGCAACCTGCGGCTGGTCGTCAACATCGCCAAGAAGTACGGCGGGCGCGGCATGAGCCTGGGCGATCTGATCGAGGAAGGAAATCTCGGTCTGATCAAGGCGGTGGACTACTTCGATCCCGACCGGGGCACGCGGTTCAGCACGTACGCCGCATGGTGGATCAAGCAGAGCATCAAGCGGGCCCTGCTCGAGAACATCCAGCCGGTGCACGTCCCGACCTACATGGTGTCGCTGATCAATCAGTGGCGTCACGCGGCTTCGGAGGTCGAAGGCCGGGTCGGCAGGAAGCTGACGCTCGAGGAAATGGCCGAGCTGATGCACGTGCCCATTCGCAAAGCCAAGGTGATCCACCGGATCGTTGAAGTCCTGGGCAACACCGGCGAAAGCTTCGGCAGCGACGAGCAGGACGACTCGGTCGCTCTGGAATCCACGCTGGAGGACAATAACGCCGGCCGACCCGAAGACTGCCTGGTTCAGGACGAGGAGAAGGCCAAGGCGGTACGGTTGCTGGATGAGCTGGACCCCCGCGAGGCCGAAGTGCTCCGCCTGCACTACGGCATCGGCGAGAAGCGGCCCCTGAGCCTCAAGGAGATCGGCAAGAAGATGGGCCTGACGCGGGAGCGAATCCGCCAGATCCGCCGGGACGCGCTGACGAACCTGTACCAATTCATGGAAGGCGAGTGAGAATTGCCATTTACGATTTGCCATTTACGATTTACTATTTGGTGACGCAGCCGCAAGTACTGCCTCATCGGAGGATGCGAAACTATGCGGCAGATGGGGCGAAGAATAGTAGATAGTCCATTGCAGATAGTAGATGGAAAATGGCCAACGAACAGATTGACTTGACTCGGTACATTCGCGCCATACCGGACTGGCCGAAGAAAGGGATTCTCTTCCGCGACATCACGCCGCTGCTGGCGGACCCGAAGGCCTTCCCGGCCACGGCCGACGCGCTGTGCGCCCCGTTTTTCGGACTCGGCGTACAGTACGTGGCGGCCGTCGAAGCCCGCGGGTTTATTTTCGGCTCGGCGGTCGCCGAGCGGCTTGGGGCGGGATTCATCCCGGTCCGCAAGAAGGGCAAACTCCCCGGCGCGACGGAGTCGGCCACCTACGAACTCGAGTACGGCGTGGACACGCTCGAGATGCACCGCGACGCCATCCCCCGCGGCGCGAGAGTCCTGATGGTGGACGACCTGCTCGCCACCGGCGGAACGATGTGCGCCGCCTGCGAACTGATCGCCAAAGTCGGCGCCCAGGTCGTCGGCATCGCCTTCGTCATCGAACTCACAGACCTCCCAGGCCGCCAGAAACTATCCCAATACAAGATTCACACCCTGATCTCGTACTGACGCTCACAAGACTACAGAGGGCACCAGCGATTCGTCTCAGGCCTGCAAGAGATTCTCGATCCTGCAACCTCGCTCTTTGCTCTTCGTCCAAAGTCTATCGTAGAATTCCTTGAATGAGCGATTGGAGAGCCAGTTCCTCAAGGGGGCTCGTTGGACCAATGCGGCGATTTCCCGTTCCTTCTTGTCGAATCCCGTGATCCCCATTGCCTGCGTGAAGGCAGATTTCGGGTCGTCCACGCGGAAGGTTGAGACCTCGCGATGTGTCTCCGTCGCGATCCAATCCGCATCGGCACAGAGCCAGCATTCGATGTTCCGGTCACATACGCCGAAGACGGCGATATGCCTGTGTTCAGGCCGACAACCCCCTTCATAGGCGACGAGGACCTGTTTCCATTGTTCGTTGTTGGCGTCGCGCAGAAACACAATGATCTCCGCCCCTTTGGCAACCAACTCGACGCATACCTTCGGTATCTCGCGACGCTGGCTCAATCCCGATGTTCCACGGAACATCCCCTCAACCAGTTGGGCATGGGGACACCAGCGGTCTTTGAGTCCGCAGAGCACCGCCCTGTCGGTGCTTCCCTCCACACAGTAGCCGATTTTCATCCCAGCATCTCCCGGAAATGCATCTCGCCCAGCGGCATTTCGGCGAGCAGCTTTCTGGTCTTGTCGACATCAAGCTTGCGGATCTCAGACGACGGCACACCGGGCTTGACCAGATGCACCCCCTCCAGGCAGCTATCGAACAGATCGATGAAGTAGGGACTATGTGTCGTGAAGATGAACTGATCCTTCCACCCGGGAGCAACGAGCTTCTCGAACAGGGGTTTGAGATGCCCCACATACAACCCGTTCTCGGGCTCTTCGATGATCGTGAGCCCCGGCAGGCATTCCGAATTCGAGTCCTCCCCAGAGAGGATGAGGTAAGCCATGGCCAGAAACCGCAAAGTCCCGTCGGACATGCTCTGCGTGCTGAAGCGGTTACCTTTGTGATCCTCCAGGAACAGAAACACCGACTCCGGATCCGGGGACGTGTACGTGAAGAGATCCAGCTTGGTCTCCAGCGTCTTCGTGACCTCTATCAGCTTCCTCTCAAGACGAGGGTTCTCATTATGCAGGGAAAAAAGGCTGCGGGTCAAATTCCTGCCGTCAGAAAGCAGCCCTGCCGCATCGCGGACCACTGTGGGCGAGCGAAGCGAAGGAGGATTCAAGCTATGATAGGCCCACCCTAAGAGATACTGCTTGAACAGACCAGCAAATCGATTTGCAGCAAGATCGTATAGCCTGCAAAGCATGGTAGCGTCGGTCGGCACATTCATCTTATCATGAAGCTGAAGTCCAGGGCGCCCACTCTTCTTGCTCCATTCCTCATCAAATAGACCGACTTCTCCTCGCATGTTGTTGATGAGTTCCGTCTGAGCAAGCCCCCCCCCCGTGGCGATGAGAGTCTCCTTCGCGACTTGGAGCGCCTGCCCAGAAGCCAAAGGCCCGGTACGAACGGTGAGACTCAAAAAGTAGTCGAAGTCAATCATTTCGCCATTGTACCGCAAAGAGCATTCCACCTCGATTTCGATGTTCTCTTGCGGTGCATAGGCATTTCGGATGTTCCAAGTCTCGCCGACAGAAGTCCGGATGGCATCCTCCAATGGTTGGCTGGCGGTGAGTCCGAGAAACCGCAGGGCGGAGCATAGGTTTGTCTTGCCCGCGTTGTTCGGTCCGATGAACACGTTGACTCCGACCGGCCGGAACTCGACATTCAGCAAACTCCTGAAGTTATTGACACGAAACCGCTTCAACATAGGTCTTCTCCGAACATCCGTGAGCCGAATCGCGAATCGGCCTGCGCCTCAGTATAACACCCCGCCGCCGGAAGACAATATTCGCCTGCCGCAGGCCAGACCGCTACCCCCGTCTGGCCACGACGACCCGGTCGTGCTTCTGGAAGTCCTTCTCGACTTCGATCGAAGCGAAGACGCCCGACGTCTCAAGCAACTCTCGAACCGCAGGGCCTTGCTGGTAACCGATCTCCAGGAGCAGGATTCCATCGGGCTTGAGGAACGGGCCCACCTTCTCCGCAATCCGGCGGTACACGTCCAGGCCCCATTCCCCTGCGTACAGGGCGATTCGAGGCTCGTAGTCCTTCACGTTCTTGTCGAGCATCTCATACTCGGCGGCGCTCACGTACGGCGGGTTGCTCGCGATCAGGTCGAACTGGTCGAGCGGCGGGATCAGGGGTTCGAAGAGGTCTCCCTGCCGAAGCTCGATCCGTTCCTGGAGCTTGTGCTTCTCGACGTTCTTCGTGGCCACGGCCAATGCCTCAGCGGAGATGTCCGTCGCGATCACCTTGGCGGCAGGCACGTTCTTGGCGATGGCGACGGCGATGATTCCGCAGCCGGCGCACAGATCGCAGACCAGTTGCTCCCCTTCCCGCTTACGCAGGAACTCGATGGCCCGCTGCACGAGCTGCTCGGTCTCCGGCCGGGGGATCAGACAGGCGGCGGTCACTTCGAACTCGATGGAATAGAACTCGGCCCGGCCGACCAGATACGCGACCGGCTCGTGCAGGCCGGCACGTTTGACCAGACTGCGAAGCGGGTCCAACTGCTCCTGCGGCACGACCTTGCCGAACTGCGTGTACAGCTCGATCCGCTTGAGTCCCAGCACGTACGAGAGCAGCAGCTCGGCGCTCAGACGGGGCGAATCCACGTCCTTTTGCGTCAGGTACTCGGTGAGCCAGGTCAGCAGTTTCTGGATCGTCCAGTCGCTCATCCTTGTCGCCTCGCCACGAGAAACTCCCCTTCCTTGAAGATGCGAACGGCAAAATCGTACTTGTCGATCTCCAGAGCGATCTCCAAATCCTCCGGATGAAAGTGCGGCTGGGCGGGATCGTGGAACTTGCCCACCTCGCCGCTGGCCAGCACGAGCGTGCGAACCGCCTCCCGGTCCGGCCGGCGCCCCTGCAACAGGTTCCGCAAGTACAGAGCACAAAGCTCATCCTCGTCGGTCCGTACCTGAGCATTCCACCCCATCGCCACAATCGTCACCTCGGCCGGCTCCTCCCGGCAGATAGCCCTCGCGGTCGCCTCCGCCACAACGAACGAACCGGCATAGATCTCGCTGGCCCCGCTCGCCGCCGCGACTCCGACAGTCCCGGCCCGGGTGGACAGGATCACCACCTTGCCCGCCAGTTCGGCCTGCATCAACTCATGAGGCGAATTGCCAAAGTCGAATCCCTCCGGCCGGATGCCGTTGACCTCGCCCACACAGACATCGCCGACGCCCTTGCTTCGCAGCCGCAAAGCCTCATCGACCTCCGGCACCATAACGATTCGCTCCGCCCCCCGCGCAAACGCCACCGCCGCGGTGGTGAACGCCCGAAACACATCGACGATCACCACAACACCCCGGGCCCGTCGGGCCCCTTCGACCAGACTCTCAGTCCGGATATCCATAGAGTTCCGCTCGACCATGGGAGCAGAGAATACAGCGACCCCACAGAATAGACAAGCGGGCATTCTGCCAGTAAGTGGCAAAAAGCCCGCTCGAGATACGAGTCCTTGATGCTTCTACGACATCTTTACGAAGAAGCTCAGATGTAGACCTTGTCCATCATTCTGGGGAATGGGATGCACTGGCGGATGTGCTTTTCGCCGGTGATCCAGGCGACGGTTCGCTCGACGCCCAGGCCGAAGCCCCCGTGCGGGACCGAGCCGTACCTGCGGAGATCCAGGTACCAGTCGTAGGTTTCGGGGTTCAGGCCCTGGGCCTTGATCCGGCCCATCAGGCGATCGTAATCGTCCTCGCGGACGGAGCCGCCGATGATCTCGCCGAAACCCATCGGCGCCAGCAGATCGAAGTTCTCCACCACCTTCTCGTTGTCGCGGTCGGCCCGCATGTAGAACGCCTTGGCCTCGCGCGGGTAGTGCGTCACGAAGACCGGCTTGTCGTGCATCATCGAAATGATCGTCTCATCGGAGCCGCCCAGGTCCTTGCCCCATTCGAACTCGGCCGCCAGTTGCGCGTGCTTGGGATTGTTCTCGATCCGCGTGTTCAACTCGTCGAGCTCGCCGCTGAGGTCGATCAGCTCCGCGGCGATCTTGTCCTTCTGCCACTGCTTGATCGGCCCGGCCTCCTGCTTCTGGAGATCCGCAATCCGGGTTTCGGTCTGCTGCTTCTGAGTCTTCAGGCTCTCCAACTCGCCGGCCAGGTAATCGCGGGCCTTGGGGCCTTTCAGAATCTCGACCGCCTGGGTGTACGTCAGTCTGTAGAACGGCGGCTGGATCCGCTCCAGGGCCGGGATGTCCGCCCCGAGGACCTCCAGTTCCTTGCGGTTGTCCGCCAGAACGCGGTCGGCGATGCTGGAGACCAGCCCCTCGGCCAGCTTCAGCAGGCCGTCCAAGTCGATGAACGCGACCTCGGGTTCGACCATCCAGAACTCGGTCAGGTGCCGGCGGGTCTTGCTCTTCTCGGCCCGGAAGGTGGGCCCGAAGCAGTAAACCCGGCCGTAGCTCATCGCGGCCGATTCGAGGTAGAGCTGGCCCGTCTGCGTCAGGTGCAGCGGCCGACCGAAGTAGTCCACCTCAAATAGCGACGTCTGGTCCTCGCCCACGATCGTCGTGAAGATCGGCGTGTCGACGAGGATGAACTCGTTGTCGTTGAAGTACCGCCGGATCGCGTCGATCACCGTGTGGCGGATCTTGCCGATGCACCACTGCTTCTGCGAGCGAAAGTGCAGGTGGCGGTGCCGCATGAGGAAATCGACGCCGTGAGGCTTGGGCGTGATGGGGTAACCTTCCGTGGCGCAGATCGTCCGCGCGCCGGTGACAGCCATCTCGTGCCCGCCGACGCTGCGTTCGTCGGCTCGGATCGTCCCGGTCAGAGCCAGCGAGGACTCCTGGCCCAGCCGCTTGAACTCCTCGAACACCTCGTCCGGGACTTTGCCCTTCTCGACGATGCACTGGCACAGACCGGTGCCGTCGCGGATGATGAGAAACTGGATCTTGCCGCTGGCCCGGCTGTTGTACAGCCAGCCCTGCAAGGTGACTTCCTGCCCGACGTGATCCTTCAATCGATCGATGTAGACGTTCTCGGCCATTCTCCTGGTTCCTTACTGTATAGGCATTGGGTTCGGCACAGCAACGCGGCTCCATAGCGGAAGACCTCCAACAAGCCGCATCACTCCTGCCTGCCATAGACTATATCCATCGAGCCGATTCTCGAAAAGCCTCCCATCGCAGAAAAGAACACGGCCTCTTGACAGGAGTATAGATATGGTATAGATTTTATATATGGAGTTTGAGTTCGATGAGAACAAGAGCAATAGCAACAAGGCGAAACACGGAATCGACTTCCGTGAGGCGCAGGCACTTTGGAATGATCCTGATCTGATCGAGATTCCAGCAAGGACGACTGATGAGTCGAGGTTTCTCGTTATCGGACAAATCACCGGCAGACACTGGTCCGCCGTGATCACCTACAGAACTGACAGGATTCGAATTATCTCGGTCCGCCGGGCGGGGCCGAAGGAGATTGAGGTTTATGAAAGCGCGTGAGTTCGAGAAGCGGTTTGACGAGGGGGAAGACGTCTCCAAGTACCTCGACATGGCAAAGGCGAGAAGGCCCGGACAGGAACAGAAACGGGTGAACGTGGATTTCCCGTTATGGATGGTCAGCCTGTTGGACAAGGAGGCGAAGCGTCTGGGCGTGCCCCGACAGTCCATCATCAAGGTCTGGATCGCCGAGCGACTGGAGAAGGTATCGTGACGATATGGCATGCCCTGGCAGCTTTTCCTGTTCTCGGCCCGACACGGCACGGGTTTGAGGTCAAACGGGCCAACCTTCCTAGGCGTCAGGAGCGCGCCATCCGACGCTACACAGTCAGATAATCCGCAATCCTCACGTTGAAGTTGACCGGAGAATCCCCGGATTCCGGCCCTTCCCGCCTATCTGCTCATTTTGTGCTCATCACACGATGTCTTCCCACCGATACCACATGAAGCAGCGAGTTCATGCACCTTGGACGATGTTTCGCGAAATCCGTTTTGTCATCGGCAGCGAAAGGAAGAGCCATGGTCCGTCAAAGTCCTCAAATACCCGAATCGCCTACGTTCGACGACAACGTCCTGAAACAGATGTACATTGAGGGCAACACTCCATGCGATACCCTCGTCAGCGACCCCGCAAGGCTGCTCTCGTTTGCGGAAGACTACGCAGAGAGAACCGGCCAGCAGGCCGAACCCGCGCAAGTCTCCCATCGCCTGCCCTCTGTGTCAGAATAGATGAGACAATTCCTTGCCGAGAATTAGAGTAGAGGGCAAGGAGATTGGGATTATGCTGGATGGTATGGATACGAAGCAGAACAGGAGGTTGTTGGCCACGGAGAGAGGGGAGCCGCAGCG
>DATIKY010000134.1:0-26104 GCA_035476995.1 Sedimentisphaerales bacterium
TCTTCCGTTTCCACGAGCGACCGACATGATACCAGAGCCCCCGCACCGCGAAAACACAAAACTCGCCCCGGCCCAAGGCTGGACTGCGTCGCAAGAGTCGGTTACGCCGGGCCTCCCGGAATTGGGTTCGTTTCGCACGGCCGATCGTGAAGCGTGAAGGGAGAAGCGTGACGCGTTTCGGTCACAGGCTGCGTCGCGGGTTCCTCCTCGTTCGTAGTGACGCCGTAAGGCGTTGTCTTCTCTTCAAGTTTCAAGTGTGAAGTTTGAAGTGTGAAGTCAGAACCGTCGCCAGAGACCGGCCCCTCCTCACTTGAAACTTGACACTTCGAACTTGAAACTCCTTAGAGTTCCGAGAGTTCCGAGGGACAGTCCCTATTATCCAAGAGTTCCGAGAGAGTTCCGAGCGAGGGACAGTCCCTATCGAGCGAGGGACAGTCCCTATTATCCTATTATCCGCCATTATCCGAGTCGGAGACGTCAACGAGCGATCCGGTGGCACGATACCATTCGAGAGCCTGGGGACTCTGTCCCCCGACCCATGGGATTTATCGCCTTGAGCCAGAGACAGGATCGAGGGTAAGGTGACGCGGCCTATGCACAACGTCGCCCCTGCCCCTGGACCGCGGCGGCGCTCGGGGTGGTTCCCACCAGAGCCCTATCCTCCACCGCGGCGGGTTCAGTGTATCCGAGGGTGGGAGTTGGCGACAAGGGGTATCCCGACGGCTGAGCGTGGAAGACCTCGAAGGGGCTTTGGAACTTCAGGCATTTGCGGGGCCGATGGTTGGGCTGGCGGACATGGGAGCGAAGCGGCTCGGCCGTGACGAGCGTCAGGTCGGAGCCTTTGGGCTGGTACTGCCGCAGGAGGCCATTGGTGTTCTTGTTGGTGCCCCGCTCCCAGGAATGGCACGGATGGGCGAAGTAGATTGGCAGATCGAGCTGCCGGGATTGAGGCACAGAACGCCGTGTTTCCAGTCCACGGCCGGTTTGTGGGAATGGCCGTAGATGACGACGTCGATCCCCGCCGCCACGGGATCGAGGTCCAACGTTTCGATGTCGTGGACAACCGTTCTCCGTCGTCCATCCGATCCGTTCCGTGAACCTGTCGCACGAAGCGTCATTATACCCGTCTTGACCGGAGGCAGAACAGCGAACGTTTCAAGGCCCCGCGACGGTCCTGTAACGATGGGTCGGACGAGGACGGCCGGGACGCAGGCAACGCAGGTCCAGGATCTCAAAGCGCACGCGTCGATCGGCGACCTTCGCCAGGACGTCGCGTGCGATTCGCTCCAGGTCCTCCGGCGAGATCTCCACGCGAGCGTTGAGAATCAGATCCGCCCTCGTCGGCGTCCCCTCGATCCGCCCTTGCACCAGGGACTGGCCATTCAGATGCGTCAGATTGCCGACGCAATGCTGCCCGTCGGCGGCAAGCAGCAGCTTCACGTGCCCGATGCGGGCTTGCCTGTCCCGAAACGCGGCGTGCAACGCGTTGAGCAGGTCCGAACAGAACGAGTCCCATCGGAGTTCCCGGTCCACAGCCGATAACCGGATGTCCGTATTCAGCCAGCCCAGGACCGCCTCGCCCTCGGCGTAGACATCGTAGTCGACATCGACAATGCGAGAGCCTGCCTGTCGGGCCGCGAGCACCTCGTCAAGCCACGATTCCACGCCCTCGCCCGTTCGCGAGGACAGCAACCGCACCGGCGTCTGCGGGAATTGAGCAGCCAGCACCCCTTCGAGCCGGCCCCGCTCCTGGGGCGACAGCGTGTCGATCTTGTTGACCACCAGCAGGTCGGCCTCTTCGAGCTGCTTTCGGAAGATGTAGGCGGCGCTGGCATGGAGGGAGCCGCCGTCCTGGTCGAGGATGTTCACGAGCCGCTGCGGGTCGGCCAGCACCGACAGGGGCGAGAGGACGAATCGGTCGCCGAACTTGTCCTTGAACGGCTGGAGGATCGTGGCCGAGAGGTCGGTACAACTGCCCACCGGCTCGCCGATCAGAATATCGGCGTCGGCCGCCCGAAGACCCTCGACCGCGTCGATCAGACCGTTGAAGTTGCAGCAGAAGCAACTGCCTGCAACTTCGCGAACCACGTGTCCTTTCTCCGCCAGCAGCCTGGTGTCCACCAGGTCGGGCGCCTGGTCGTTTGTAATCAGACCCACTCGTTTGCCCCGCTGAGCGAGCAGTTGTGCCGCCTTCCACAGCAACGTCGTCTTGCCGGCGCCAAGAAATCCGCCAACGAACAGGATTCGCGTTTTGTCCATCAGGACTCTCCTCGATTCAGTTCTTCCCCTGTGTCAGTCTCCCATTCCGCTCCGGCGAGACAGCGACGGCTTCGAAGCCTGCCTCCGCAAGCATATTCCTGCAATCGGCCGTCGTGATCTCCGGGCTGCGCCGCCAAAGCGCCGAACTGAAGCCTTCCTTGGTTTCACCGGCGTCCGCGCCCTCTTGCGGCTCGCCAGCCTCCGGATAGAGGGCGTTGGCGCCGCTGGTTAGCCCCAGGACGTTCGACTCGTGCACCGCAATGCTCCGCACGCTGGGCGTCTCCAGAGTGGCCAGAGCCCCCACGGCCACGACCTGCGCGAGGCGCGCCAGCGGCAATCGTCCATGATGAAACAGCGGCGAGCCCGGTACGGGAAAACGTCTCATCACCGCGTGCTGACGGGGACCGAATTCCAGTCCGGCAAACATCTGCTCGACGATTTCCTCCGACGTGTGTTCGGGCCCGATCGGCTCGCAGGAGTTATACCAGTCCAGACCGGCCGCTCGAATCCGCTCAATCGTGCGTAGACGCTGGTCCACGGTCAGATGGGTGTCCCGACCCTCGCCCAAACGCACCACGTGGTAGGCTCCGGTCATGCCCGCCGCCTTGAGGGAACCCATCTGTTCGATCGACATGTCCCCAACATTGGCCAGGAGCTGCGTCTCGGCGGGGATGTGCCTTCGCATCCTGGAAACGTAATCAAGAAACCAGTCGAAGCCGAACCGATGCATGGTCATGATGAAGATGCCGGCCAGCGCCGCGTCGAGAATGCCACACAACCTGGCGTCCAGCGCCTTACCCCCGCGCGAGATCGTCATCCAATTCCTCCCATGCTGCTCGTTGCAGAGATCTCTTCTCTGGTTGCTTCGTCAAGGAAGCCGAAGCCGCCGCAATCGCGTACTGGTAGAGGGCCGAGCCCAGGATCGCTCCCGCCAGCGGCGAGAGTACATACACCGTCAGAAATCCTCCGCGAGGGCCGGGAATGGCGATGGGGCCCCAACCGGCCCAGTATGCAAACAGCCGCGGGCCGAAATCCCGAGCCGGGTTCAGACCCGCCTGTGTAAGCGGCGCGACGACCGAGATAATGATCGAGACGGTCAGCCCGATGAACACAGGAGTCAGCCGCTTGCCGGGGCCGGACTGATTTCTCGCGTCCGTCACAGCGAAGACGAAGAACGCCAGAAGCGCGGTGCCGATCCCCTCGGCCAGCATCGCCTGCGTCAGGCTGACCGCCCTGGCCATCCACGGCAAACTCGCGGCAACGGACGGATTCGGGAAGTACTCGCCGTAGACCATCGCGGACAGCTCGCTGCCCGCCTGGCCCCGTATGATGCCGTGTGCGGCCTCGAACTGGCTCAGAGCCCCGCAAAACAGCGAATACAAAACCCCGGCGGCGAAGAAGGCCCCCAGAAGCTGCGACAGGACGTACCACGGAACCTGTCGCCAGGGAAAGCCCCGAAAGACGGCGAAGGACAGGGTCATCGCGGGATTCATGTGGGCCCCGGAGACGGATCCGGTCGCATAGATCGCCAAAGAAATGACGGCCCCCCAGACGACGGCCACCTGCCAGAGCCCCTGCTGGGCCCCGGTCAATACGGCGGCGTGAACCGTGCCGATTCCGAAAAAGACCAGGATAAACGTTCCCAGAATCTCTGCGATGCACTTGCGCGACAACGGCGTCGAGTCTTTCACGTGGTCTCTCCCGATACAGTCACAGCGATTTCAGGAGCATATCGATGGTATGTCGATACTCATCGAGCGTCTGTTTCCACCGCTCCAGGCAGGCGCGACCCCGCGCCGTGAGGCGGTAATTGCGTTTGGCCGGACCGCTTTCGGGGCACTCCCAATCGGAGGCCACCAGGCCCTCCTTCTCCATGGCCTGGAGCATCCGATAGACGCCGGTATGATCGGGGACCCGGTCGCCGACGACCGAAAGACGCCGAAGCTCTTCCATCATGGCGTATCCATGCGAGCCGCCTCTGGCCAGCGTGGACAGGATCGCCGGCCGCAACAGTCGCGGCAGCGTTTTGCCGGTACAAGCACAACCTTTCAGATCCTGCATGCGTTCAACTCCTATATGTGAGCGTATCACATACCAGAGCCGAACAAACAATACAAGGAAAATATGAAGAAAAACCCGAACCTCGAAATTCGAAATCCGACCCCGCCTTGGCGGGAACGTAAACAAGCACGAATGACCAAAGGGCAGAATTCAAAACGCCCCTTCCCGGACAGGCGGTAGCGTTTCGGCCATTTGTATTTCGATCCTTTGAATTTGTTTCGGGTTTCGAACTTCGAATTTCGGACTTGTGGCTTCAGTGCGCCGTTTCCGTCTCCATCGCAAATCCCGCCGGCTCCAATTGGAGCGTGACGTGATCGATATCGAAGCGGTCGTGGAGCATGATCTGCATCTCGCGCAGGGCCCCCCGCCAGCAGAGCGGACTGGTGCAGTCGGGCTTGAGCCAGATCGTGGCGGTCAGGACGGGAAACCCCGAGGTGACCGACCAGATGTGCAAATCCTGCACGGCGGCGACGTGCTCGTTCGACTCCAGGGCGTCCGTCAACATGTGGCCGGCGTCGGCCAGCAGCGCGAGGCTTCCCGTCACCAGACCGCCGACCACCTCGACGATGAAAAACGACGCGATGATGCCCAAAGCCACCCAGAGCCGCCTGCGCGAAACCCTGCGCAGTTCCTGGCCATGAACATGGCGTTGACCATGGTCATGGTCGTGGTCCTCGCGCTCCCCCTTGTGAGCGTTCATGCCGTCATCGTGCATCACTGATTCCCCCTGCGAATCGCGTTGGACGACAGTATATGCGTCTCCCCTGGGCCGGTCAACGGCCGGGATGGGGTTTGCCCGATTGACCGAACATCGATCCCCGTTTTTTTTCTTGTCGCGGGTTGAGGTGGGCGGTTTAATGGGGGCCTTGATGATTGGGGAGCATACAACCGGATACTGATTTGAGGTGAGTTGCAATGGCAGACCTGAAGGCATTGGCTGATGCGGTGATCCGAGGGGACCAGGCGACGGCAGTGAGCGTCACGAAGGCGGCTTTGGCGGAAGGCACCGCCCCCAAACAGGTCCTCGACCAGGGCCTGATCGCCGGCATGGACGTCATCGGCGGCCGTTTCAAGAACAACGAGATCTACATCCCCGAGGTCCTGATCGCGGCCCGGGCGATGAAGATGGCGATGGAAGTGCTCGAACCCGAGTTGGTCAAGGCAGGGGTCAAGCCCATCGGCAAACTGATCATCGGCACCGTCCAGGGCGACCTGCACGACATCGGCAAGAACCTCGTCGCCATGATGCTCAAGGGCGCCGGCTTCGAGGTGATCGACCTGGGCGTAGACGTCTCGCCGGACAAGTTCGCCGCGGAGGCCAAGGCCCGCGAGGTTCAACTGATCGGGATGAGCGCCCTGTTGACCACGACCATGCCCGGCATGGAAAAGACCATCAAGGCCCTCCAGGCGGCGGGCATCAAGGCCAAGGTCATGGTGGGCGGCGCCCCCGTGACCAAGAGCTTCGCCGATCGGATCGGGGCGAATGGGTACTCCCCCGACGCCGCCTCGGCCGTCGATCTGGCCAAGAGCCTGGTGGCATAAAGCCGACAGCCGGGAAGACCTGAGCTGACCGAAGTCGCTGGGATTTCAAGGGAGGTGCACGATGCGTGGACGAACGATTCTCGTTGGCGTCGGGTTGTGGGTCGCGGTGCTTGCAGTGTCTTCCCTCGATCGGGCCGGGGGGGCCCAGTCGCCTTCCCCGAGGGAATACCACGTCTCCACCCGCGGGGACGACGCAGCCGACGGCTCGTCGTCCCATCCGCTGCGGACGATCTCCGCCGCAGCCTCGCTGGCGCAACCGGGCGACACGATCACCGTACACGAGGGAGTCTATCGCGAGCAGATCCGCCCGCCGCGCGGGGGACAATCCGATCAAAACCGCATCATATATCGGGCCGCACCCGGCGAGAAGGTCGTTATCAAAGGCTCCGAGGTCGTCAAGGGCTGGGAGAAAGCGGAGGGCGATGCCTGGAAAGCCACGATTCCGAACAGCTTCTTCGGGTCCTTCAATCCGTACCGCGACCTGATCCGCGGCGACTGGTTCAACCCGAGAGGCCGCGAGCACCACACGGGCGCCGTCTACCTGAACAGCCATTGGCTGATCGAAGCGGCCAAGCTGGACGACGTGCTCAAGCCCGTAGGGGATTCGTCCGGGCAATATGGCCCGGGCGACCAGCAGTACCTCCTGAACGTGGCCTGGCTGCGACCTGGCGAGAACTCACAGAACGCCATGCGTACTTCCGCCGCAAGCTTCGCCTCACAGCGTGGGGTCCAGATCGCCCCCTGCTCCGAGGGCGGCCGGTGCATCGGCTGGATCGAGCATGGCGACTGGGCTCGATATGCAGGAGTGGACTTTGGTCAAGGCACGAATCAGATGGAGATCCGCGCCGCCTCCGAAACCACCGGCGGCGTCATCGAGGTTCGCCTGGACAGTGTCGAAGGAGAACTCCTGGGCGCCTGCTCGGTCCCCAACACAGGCGGATGGCAGTCGTGGTCCTCGTTCCACGTGAAGATCAAGCCCACCAGCGGACTCAAGACTGTGTGCCTGGTGTTCAAGGGACGCCAGGCCGGTCCCGCGGACGCGGCCTTGTGGTTTGCCCGGGTGGACGCGTCGAATACGACGATCTGGGCGCAATTCAAGGGCGTCAATCCCAACGAAACCGAGGTCGAGATCAATGTCCGTCGGACGGTGTTCTATCCTGACAAGCCCGGCGTCAACTTCCTCACCGTGAAGGGCTTCACGATGATGCACGCCGCGACGCCCTGGGCGCCGCCCACCGCCGAACAGGTCGGACTGATCGGCACGCACTGGAGCAAGGGCTGGATCATCGAGGACTGCGACATCCGCTACTCCACTTGCGTGGGCGTCACGCTGGGCAAATACGGCGACCAGTGGGACAACACCTCGGCCGACACCGCCGAGGGGTACGTCAAGACGATCGAGCGGGCCCTGGCCAACGGCTGGTCCCGCGAGAACATCGGTCGCCACATCGTGCGAAACAACCGGATCGCGCACTGCGAGCAGGCGGGCCTCGTCGGCAGCCTGGGCGCCGCCTTCTGCACCATCACCGGCAACACCATCCACGACATTCACATGCGGCGGCTGTTCACCGGCGCCGAGATGGCGGGCATCAAGATCCACGCCGCGATCGACACCGAGATCCGCGGCAACCACATCTATCGCACCTGCCTGGGCATCTGGCTGGACTGGATGGCGCAGGGCACGCGCGTGACCGGCAACCTCCTGCTCGACAACAGCCGGGACCTCTTCGTCGAGGTCAATCACGGCCCGTTCCTCATCGACAACAATCTCTTCCTTTCGGGGGCATCGGTTCTGGATATGTCCGAAGGCGGGGCCTACGCGCACAACCTGTTCATGGGCGTGATCGACCTGCGGCCGGAACTGGGACGCGAGACCCCCTACCACAAGGCGCACAGCACCGAAGTGGCGGGCCTTCGCAACATCCCCGGCGGCGACGACCGGTTCTACAACAACCTCTTTGTCGGCAACAGCGGCCTGGCGCAATACGACAAGGCGGCCCAACCCGTCCACATGGCCGGCAACGTCTTTCTCAAAGGCGCCCAGCCCTCGACGGCCGAGCAAAACCCGGTCGTGCTGGCGGACTTCGATCCCGAGATCCGACCTGGACCAGGACAAGATTCGCTCTCCCTCCATCTGAAACTTGACGGCCTCGCAACGAAGGGATCGCCGCGACGACTGGTCACCACCGAACTGCTCGGGCGGGCGAAGCTCCCCGACCTGCCGTACGTGCAACCCGATGGCTCGCCCTACCGCCTGGACACCGATTACCTCGGCAACGAACGAAATGCCGACAACCCCTATCCCGGCCCATTCGAGTTGTCGAAGGAGGAAAGGCAGAGCGTTCGCGTCTGGCCTGTGACACAGTGACCGATCCTGATCGAAAGACCGTTGCGGCCATACGAGCCCAAAACGGACTTCTCTTTCGCCGTTGCCTGTGGTACACTGGACATCCGGTGAATGAGAAAGATCAAGAATCACAACCTGGCCCAGTTGCTCATGCAGCTCCGGTTCACGCCGGAGGCCAAACGCCGTGCGCAGCTTGACGCGGCCGAGCGGCTCTTCGCTCTGATCGACAAGGACCGGAAATACCCGTATGATTTTGTCTGCTTTCATATCACCGGGTTTCAGCCCAAGGGCGGGGCCGTGCAGGAGATCCTGGCCGGGGCCGACCTGCGGGACGACCTGCAGATCTTCATCGCCAAGCTCAGCGGCAGGATGGCCGAGCGGGTCGCCGAACAGAGCGAGAAAGTCTCCACGATCGAGGAGCTGGCCGCACGATTCAACGTCTCCACGAAGACCATCGGACGTTGGCGGGCGAGGGGCCTTCTGGCCCGCAAATTCGTGTTCGAGGACGGCGAGCATCGCCTGGGCTTTGTCGAGTCGACCGTCGAGCGATTCACACGGGAGAATCCCGATCTGGTCGGCGGGGCCGGCCGATTCCGTCGCCTCACAGATCTCCAGAGACAGCAGGCTGTCCGCCAGGCCCGCGCCCTGGCGGCCAAGACTCCGCTGTCGCGGCACCAGATCATCGCGCAGATCGCCGAGAAGCTCGACATCGCCCACGAGACAACCCGAACGATTCTCCAGCAGTATGAGCAAAGTCACCCGGACAAGCCGGTCTTTCGCCGCCCGCTGGGACGGATCCAGCCGACGGAGGCGGCCGAGCTGTTCCATCTCCACAAACAGGGAGTCGGCGTCCGCCGGCTCATGGAGCGATTCAACCGCAGTCGGGCCACCGTCCATCGGATCATCAATCAACGACGGACGGCCGCCCTGCTGGCCCGCAAGGTCGAGTATGTCCCCAGCGAGGAATTCCTCCAGGCCCAGGCCCGCGAACAGATTCTCGGGACGCCGCTGACGCTGGACCGGCCCGATCCCGAGAAGAAACTGGACCCGCTCGAACTGGTCGGCGAGGACGGAATGCCGACGACCCTCAACGGATGGGAGCCGAACCTGCTGCCGGAGTACATGCAGGTCCTCAAGATGACGCCGGTCCTGAGCCGGGAACAGGAGATCGACCTGTTCCGCCGGTACAATTACCTCAAGCATCTGGTCGACCAGGAACGTCACCTGCTCAAGCTGTCCAAGGTCTCAGCCGCCCTGCTGACGCGTCTGGAGGATTACCTCGAAGAAGCGGAGGAGATCCGTACGCTCCTGGTCGAAGCCAATCTGCGTCTGGTCGTCAGCATCGCAGGCAAGCACACCAGCGACGGCGCGGGCTTCCTGGAACTGGTCAGCAAAGGCAACTTCGCGCTGATCCAGGCGGTGGAGGAGTTCGATTACACCAAGGGCTTCCGCTTCAGCCGCCGGGCGTCGCTGGACATCGCCAAGGAATACGCCAAGGTCTCGGGCCGAAGCACCGAACTGACGCCCAAGCGGGCCGCGTCGCTGGCCAGCATCCAGAGAGACATGAGAGGAACCACCGCCGACGTCCTGGCCATCGAGCGAACCCGGCTGGACCTGGCGGAGGTCATTCGCCAGGAACTCGACGAGCGAGAGCAGTACGTCATCTTGCACCACTTCGGCCTTGCCGGCGCGTCGATCCGCAAGAACACCAAGACCCTCAAACAGATCGGGGACGAGTTGGGACTCACCAAAGAGCGCATCCGCCAGATCGAGTTATCCGCCCTTCAGAAGCTGCGGCAATGCCTCAGCCGGGAACAATTCGAGATGCTGACCGGTTGACCCGCTCCCGGCTTTTGCGTTGATTTTCCGCCCCGCCGGCGATACCCTGCGTCACAAAACCCAGCACCGATTCTCATTATGTCTTGGAGTCCGGAAGGAGAAACCCGTGGAAACAATCGGCTTCATCGGCAGCGGCAACATGGCGGAGGCGTTCATCAACGGCGTCCTGAAGGCCGGCGTGTACCTGCCCGGCAAGGTCTACGTCAGCGACATCCGTGCAGAACGGATCGAGTACCTGCGAGAGCACTACGGCGTCCGGACCGCAGCCAGCAACGCGGAGCTGGCGTCCAAAGTGGACGTCCTGGTCCTGAGCGTCAAGCCCCAGAACATGAAGACCGTGTTGCAGGATATCAAGGGGAGCATCGACAAGGACATCCTCGTCATCTCCATCGCTGCCGGCATCAAGACCTCGCTGATTTCGTCGGTGCTGGGCGACGTGGCCATCGTACGGGTCATGCCGAACATGCCCGCGTGGGTGCGAGCGGGCGCCAGCGTGCTTTACCCCAATGAGAAGGCCCGAAAGAACGTCGAAAAAGCCCGACTGATCCTGCTGTCCGTCGGCCAGGCCATCGTTGTCGAGGATGAAGGACAGCTCGACGCTGTGACCGCGGTCAGCGGCTCGGGCCCTGCCTACTTCTTCCTGATGATGCAGGAGATGATCACGACAGGCATCAAGCTGGGCCTGCCTGAGCAGGAGGCCCAGGAACTGGTCCTTCAGACCGCCAAAGGCGCAGCCCTGCTGGCCGAGAAAGCGGCCACCGAGAACACCACGCCGGCGCAACTCAGCGCCCGAGTCGCCACGCCCAACGGCACCACCGAGGCGGCGTTCAAAGTGTTCCAAGCCGGGAAGTTCAGCGACATGGTTTCGTCTGCGCTGACCCGCGCCGCCGAGCGGAGCCGCGAACTGTCTGCCGGTTGACCACTTTGCGAAGTCTTTGACTTGAGAGGGTCTCTTTCGCAGACGTTGGCTTATAATTCTGCCTTCGTCCCCAGCGAAGAACCGATCGGCAATCGCAGGTCGAGAGTCGCGGATCGAGAATTGAAACGGGAGCATCTGGAACATGGTCAAGGACAGTACGCAGGCGAAAGGCGGCATGACGCTGCCGCCCTTCAGGAATGAACGCATCTTCCCGGGTTTGGACGATCCAAAGATCCGCGAGGCGTTTCCCCAGGCAATCGCCGAGGTTCGTGGGCAGTTGCGTAAGACCTACCCTCTGTATATTGACGGCCACGACGTTGCGACCGGAACCACGCTGGATTCGATCAATCCGGCCGATCCCTCCGAGATCCTCGGCCAGGTCTGCCAGGCCGGACAGGCCGAGGCGAAGCTGGCGTTGGACGCCGCGGAACGAGCGCTCTTAACCTGGCGCGCCGTGCCCGCCGCGGAGCGTGCCCAATACCTCGTCAACGCTGCCGAAGTCACTCGCAGGCGGATGTTCGAGTTCGCCGCCTGGCAGGTCCTCGAAGAAGGCAAACAGTGGGCCCAGGCCTACAATGACCTGGCGGAAGGCATCGATTTCCTGGAGTACTACGCCAGGGAGATGATCCGGCTCGGCGAGCCGCAGGACATGGGCAGCTACGCCGGCGAGAGGAACTACTACTTCTATCAACCCAAAGGCGTCGCCCTGGTCATCGCGCCGTGGAACTTCCCGTTCGCCATCGGCTGCGGGATGTGCGCCGCCGCGATCGTGGCGGGCAACCCGGTCGTCTTCAAACCGTCGAGCCAGGCCCTGGTCGTCGGCCATCACCTCGTCGAGATCTTCCGCGAGGTCGGACTGCCCGCGGGCGTGTTCAACTTCCTTCCCGGTCCCAGTTCCGCCATCGGCGACTACCTCGTCGACAGCCCGAAGGTGGCCGTGATCGCCTTCACCGGCTCGATGGGCGTGGGCCTACGGATTCTCGAACGGGCCGGACGGACGCCGGAAGGTCAGACCTCGGTCAAGCACGTCGTCTGCGAAATGGGCGGCAAGAACGCCATCATCCTCGACGAGGAATTCGATGAAGACGCCGCGGTCCGGGACGTTTTGTACTCCGCCTTCGGATATCAAGGCCAGAAGTGCTCAGCCTGCTCCCGACTGATCGTCCACGACAAGGCATATGACCGGTTCGTGCCCAAGCTTGTCGAAGCCGCCAGAAAACTCAAGATCGGTCCGGCCGAGGACCCCGCCAACTACATGGGCCCGGTGATCGACCCGAAGGCCCGCAAGACGATCCTGCAGTACGTGGAGATCGCGACTCAGGAAGGCCGTGTTCTGTACCGCAGCGAGGTCCCCAAGACCGGCTGCTACGTCCCGATGACGATCGTGGAAGGCATCACCCCCAGGAACCGCATTGCCCAGGAGGAGGTCTTCGGACCGGTCCTGGCGATCATGCGGGCCAAGGATTTCGACCAGGCGATCGAATGGGCCAACTCGACGCGATTTGCCCTGACCGGCGCGGTCTTCAGCGCCAGCCGTGAGCATTTGGACCGAGCGGTGCGGGAGTTCCGCGTGGGCAACCTCTACCTCAATCGCCCCAGCGTCGGCGCGTTGGTGAAGGTCCAGCCCTTCGGCGGCTTCAAAATGTCCGGCAGCGGCACCAAAGCCGGCGGTCCGGACTACCTGCTCCACTTCATGGACCCCAGAGCCGTGACGGAACCGCAATAACCGATCCGCGACGGCAATCGACAAAAAAAAAGGCGACCTCCGCTCTCCTCAGCAGAGGTCGCCTTTTTCGTTGTCGCCCGCTTGCGAGCCTGGAGCGACCGTCACGGATTGGCCGGGGCAAGGCTTGCCTCGGCTGTTCCGCCGTAATGCCCCATGTCGATCCGGGAGTTGATCACCGCGCCGCCCTGCGGGGCGCTCAACGGCTCGTCCAGCAACTCGGCTGTCGGATCGCCGGCGTCGATGCAGGGACTCGTGACATCGTCCGACGTCCAGGAGCCGGCGACGCGGTCCCATCGCCAGCCTTGGCTCTTGAGGTGATAGTCGCCCGGCGTCCAGGCATTTGCGGCCCAGTTGCCTCGCGAAACGAACTGAGGATCGGCGTCGATATTGCCCTCGCCTTCCCAGCCGCCTTGGATGTCGCTGTAGGTGGCGACGGTCCGGCCGCTCTTGATCTGCGCGCCGTTGGCGGCGAGGTTGAAGTACAGGATCGAGTTGATCACAGTCGGGGCAAAGGCGTCGATGCCCTCCAGCGCGTTCTCCACGATCGTACAGTTGATCGTGGTCGGCCTCCCGCCGCGGATGCCCTGGGCGCGGTTGCCTGCGATGAGGCAGTGGCGGATCGTCGCCTCATTCTGCCGGACGGTGCGGCCCTCGGACGCGCTGGACATCTCGATGCCGGCGGCGCCGTTGGCGATGATCTGAGAGTACGTGACGGTCGGATTGCACTGGCCGACGAGCCGCACGCCCGGGCCTCTGCTGCCGGTCACGACGCAGCGAGTGATCGTGGGCGAAGCGCTGTAGCAATAGATCCCCTCGCTGCCGCCGGTGACGGTGAATCCCGCCAAGACGCTCCCGGCTTCCTCCTGCGAGGCGAATGTCACCGTGCTCGCATCGGTCCTCAGGATCGTCGCGGCGACGACCGCCGGGTCATCGGGGTTCTCGGAGCGGATCGTCACGGGCCTGCCCGCGAAGTCGATCTTCTCCTCATAGACGCCCTGGCTGGCGATGATCTCGTCGCCGTCGTTGGCGTCGGTGACCGCGTGCTGGAGATAATCGTAGCGCAGACCCGTTCTGGCGTTCTGCACGCGACCGTCGAAGATGGAATACGCCAGGTCGAGGCTCGCGCCCTGGATGGATCCGGAGGCCAAACGCAGCCATATCAGGTTGCGACCGTCGAGAGCGGGCATGGCCCCGATCGGCGAGCCAGGCATATCGATGTTCAGCACGCCATAATAGCGCGTGATGCACGCCAGTCGAATTCCGCCGCCCAGGAGACCGCTGTCGACGTAGGCCACGAGAGGACCGTCAATCGCGGCCTGCTGCTGAGAGCCGGGCCCTTTGGCCACGCCGAACTCGCGGATGTTCTCGAAGTCGGAGAGGTCGGCGCCGTAGAGATCGCCGTAATCATTCCGCTCGTCGGTCCAAACCACGAAGCGGCCGGAGATCGCCGGGTCGTATTGGCGGGCTGGATGATCGCAGACTACGACGACCTTGATGTTGCTCAGATCCGAGAGATCGGCCGCGTAGATGTCGCCATTGCCTTCCCAGACGACGAGGTCGCCGCTGATGTCGACCACGCTGTCCGTCTGCCCGAAGGGATTGGTTATGGCGACCGGGTCCCGTCGGCCCACATTCGTCGCGACGGTGAAATGGACCGGCGCATCGAGATTGCTGAGGTCAGCGCCGCAGATGTCATAAGGCGTGTTGTACCACTTCTCGGGCACGTTCCTGTCGAGGCCCACATGCTGCACCCACACGACCTTCCTGCCCGACACGGCCGGATGGTTGTACGAGGCCGTGCTGCTGCGATTTCGCAGGGTCAGGGGCAAACCGCTGGGGCCGCGGACGAACACGTTCGAACACACAGGGCCCGACATCTCGTTGTAGGAGATCCCGCCGGCCCAGACGACGAGGTCGCCGTCGATCTTCGGATAGAGGCTGTAGGAACCCGAGGCCAGCGTCTCCAGCTTGCCGGTCGTCATGTCCTTGTACACGACCTGCAACTCGCCCTGCGTGGTCTGCAAGACGTAGGCGATCCTCATGCCGGAGATGTCGGGCATGTACGGGCCATACCCCTGGCTTGGAGCCACATCGAGATTCTGCCCTTTGGCCGTGACAGGGACAATGATGTATCGCGCGCGACTGGGCTCGCTCTGGGCAAAGCCGTCGCTGACGACCAGTTCGAAGACGTACTGGCCCGAAGCGCCGGCGACAAACCACGGAGAGGCCGTATCGGCGTCCTGCAAATCGACCGGCTCGCCTTCCACCTGCGTCCACTGGTAGGTCAGCCGATCGACGACGTCGGGATCGCTGGAATCCGTGCCGTCCAGAGTCGCCTTGGAGGAGGCCCCGCAGATCCGATCCCCCCCGGCGTCCGCCACGGGCACATGGTTGGGGGCCACAAGGATCAGGACCGAGTCCGGCTCGCTTTCATATCGATCGTCGCCGACGACCAACTGGAAAACGTACTGGCCGAACTCGGCGGGGACGAACGTGGGGCTCTCGGCGTCCGCATTCTCCAGGGCCGCCGCGGGCCCGCTGACCTGGGTCCAGCGGAACGTCTTGACCCCGTCGGGATCGTAGAAGTAGCTTTGGCCGCCGTCCAGCGCCACCGTCTGCGACGGCTCCAGAACGTGCTGATCGTATCCGGCGGAAGAAACGGGTTTGACGTAGCCCACATACTCGTCGGCCCCGATGTCAATCCTGGCGGCATAGACGCGGTCTTGATTGTCGATGTCCTTGGCGCCCGCCGCCGCGGCGTACAGGGAATCCCCCGCGTTCACGCACGGCGACTCGAAGACCAGGTGGTAGTCCTTGCTGAAGGCCGCGCTAAGGAACTTCGGATCGGCGCTGATGTTGCCGTTCTTGCCGGTCAGATCGTATGTGCCGTCGATGTCCAAGGCCCCGGTCTGCTGATTCATGTAGAGATAGTTGCCCGGCGTGTTGCCCCAGACGTCGTTGCAGGAGATGACCGCCCCTTGCCAGTCGCCTCTCATGAGCAGGCCGCCCCCGCTGGGGGCGCTGCAGATGATGTTGTTGACGATCTTGCCGTTGCCGAGCTGAGGCTCGAAGATCACGTAGACGTTGCCCCCGATGCCGTCGCCGGGGCCCTGGCTGCAGTTGTTGCCGACGATCGTGTTGTTCAGGAGGGTTCCGCCGATGAGACAGACGCCGCCGCCGACATAGGCGGCGTTGTCGTGGATGATGTTGTTGGCGATGAACGCCTGACCGATGTACAGCATCAAACCGCCGGCGGCGAAGCCGACGTTGTTCCGAATGACGTTGTGGGTGATCGTAGCGTTGCTCTCGATACAGGCGATACCGCCGCCATAGGAGATGCGACTGTCCGCGTTCGTGTTGCCCAGTTGGACCGGGCCGCGGTTGCTGGCGATGACGTTCTTGGTGATCGTCGGCGAGGCTCGCAGGCAGTAGATGCCGCCACCCCAGAAGACGTTGTCGCCTTCGATGGTGTCGTTGAGGGTGCCGAAGCCGCCGGTGATGGTGAACCCGGTCAGCACCGCGGCGGAAGTCTCGCCATTCTCGAAGGTTACGGCGCTGCCGTCGCCGTCGGCATTGATGATCGTATAGCCGACGATCCCGCGGTCGTTGGGGTCCGTGCTCGTGACGGTGATGTCCTTGCCGGTGAAGTTGATGGTCTCGTAGTAGACGCCCGGCGCGACCAGGACTGTATCGCCGTCAACGGCCGCCTCGATGCCCGACTGGATGCTCGGATACTCGCTGGGCACCTTCCGCGTCGCCCCGGATGCAGCGACGATCGCCAGACACAGAACCACCACGCTTGACAGTACGACCCTTTTCATACGTTCGCCTTTCCGAACCAGTGCCCATGTGAAAGCAGGAATGGCAAGGGGGACCTTCCTCCGATAGCCTGCCAGAACGGTATGATACCCGAAAGGGACGGCTTTTTCAAGATGCGCCCCGACGTGCCGACGAGTTCCCGGCCTTGCCACGAACACTCACAGTATCTGTGTTACCAGACGCACCAGATGCGACACCATTACTCAAAAAAACGACGTGGACCGGAAATACTTGCAGAGGTATGGTTTCTGAAAGATATTGGGGTGCCTTGACGACTCGCAACAGCGACGCCGAATCGCAAACCGCAAATTGTAGATCCTAAGCCCCTTTTCCCCGTTCCGGCACCGGCAAACCGAGTTCCACGAGGACTTTCTTCATGTCCTCCCAGACTCGCCTGCGGTTGTCGGGTGTGTAGCTGCGAAGCAGATACGCAGGATGGTAGGTGGCGATCAGCTTGATCGGCGGCCGGCCGATGCCGTTGCAGTAGTCCTGGAACTCGCCGCGGAGTTGGCCGATGGGCCGGTTGGTGTTCAGCAGCGTCCTGGCGGAGTGGGCGCCCAGGGCGACGATCACTTCAGGGTTCAGGATCTCGATCTGCCTCTGGAGGAATGGCAGGCAACTGACGATCTCGTCGGGACGAGGGTCGCGGTTGTCCGGCGGGCGGCACTTGAGGATGTTGGCGATGAAGACGTCCTGGCGTTTGAGACCGCAGGCTTCGATGATCTTGTCCAGGAGTTGGCCCGCCCTGCCGACGAAGGGCCGGCCCTGGGCGTCTTCATCCGCCCCCGGCGCCTCCCCCACAAACAGGATGCGGGTCTTCGGACTGCCCTCGCCGGGCACGGCGTTGGTTCGCGTCCCGCCCAGTCCGCACTTGCGGCACTCGCGGGCCTCGGCGGCGATCGCCTCCAATTCCTTGACGACATCGACTGGCGTAGTCCGCCGGGGCATCTGCACCTCACTTCTCGGGGTATCCGCATGGGACAGTCCGTTGCCCGCTACAGGCTCTAAAGCCACGGCATCCGAGGGCATGGAACCTTCCGGCCGGGGCTTGCCTTTCACCGCGAACCCCGTGAAGAAGCTCTCCATTTCAAGGTGCTGGCGAACCACTTTGTTCAGATCGACATCCTGAGCCATGCGAACACTCTATCAGGCCTCTCGCCTGCGGAAAAGCACAAGCGGGCAGGCATCGCTCCAATCACGCTCATCGTTTCAACTCTCGGGCGACCTCCCCGAACTTCTCAACCGCGAAATCCAGGTCTTCACGGGTGTGGGCCGCGCAGACCTGCGTCCGAATCCGCGCCTTGCCCTGCGGGACCACGGGATACGAGAAGCCGATGACGTAGACGCCCTTCTCGAGCATCCGGCGGGCCATCTCCTGGGCCAGGGCCGCGTCGCCAAGCATGATCGGCGTAATCGGATGATCGCCCGGCAGGACCGTCAGGCCGGTCGTAGCGATCCGCTCGCGGAAGTACTGCGTGTTCGAGCGGAGGCGATCCACCAACTCGGTCGAGCGGCCGAGCAGTTCCAGGGCCTTCAGCGAGCCGGCGGCGATCGCCGGGGCCAGGGTGTTCGAGAACAGGTATGGCCGACTCCGCTGGCGAAGTATCTGGACGATCTCCTTTCGCCCGGAGGTGTAGCCGCCGCTGGCGCCGCCCAGGGCCTTGCCGAAGGTGCCTGTGATGATGTCGACCCGACCCATGACGCCGCGATATTCGGGAGTGCCCCGGCCCGTCCTGCCGATGACGCCCGCCGCGTGGCAGTCGTCGATCATGACCAACGCGTCGTACTTGTCCGCCAGTTCGCAGATGTCGTCGAGCCTGGCGACGTAGCCATCCATCGAGAAGACGCCGTCGGTCGCAATCAGGCGGAACCGCGACGCCTTTGCGGACTTGAGCTTCTCTTCGAGATCCGCCATGTCGCTGTTGTTGAACCGCAGGCGTTCGGCCTTGCACAGACGGACGCCGTCGATGATGCTGGCGTGGTTCAACTGGTCGCTGATGATCACGTCCTCGGGCCCCAGAAGGGTCTCGAAGAGCCCGCCGTTGGCGTCGAAGCACGAGCTGTAGATGATCGTGTCCTCCGTGCCGAGGAACCGAGTGACGGCGGCCTCCAGGTCCTTGTGGATCTGCTGGGTCCCGCAGATGAACCGCACCGAGCCCAGGCCAAAGCCCCACTTCTCGTAGCTCTCTTTCGCGGCCTTCACCACCTCGGGATGGTTCCCCAGCCCCAGGTAGTTGTTGGCGCACATATTGACGACCGATTGCCCCGTCGAGACCTCGATCCGACTGCCCTGCGGACTCGTGATGACCCGCTCAGGCTTCTCCAACCCGGCCCGCCGAATCTCGTCGAGCTGACCGGATAGATAGTTCCGCATATTGCCAAACACGTTCACATCCTCCCGACAGCAGGTCCGCCTGCTGTCAGAAATCCGAAATCCGAAACTCGAAATTCGAAACAAGCACGAATGACCAAAGCTCGAAATCCAAAACGGAGTTTCGAACGAGCGACAGCGTTTCGGTCATTTGAGCTTCCTTATTTGGATTTGTTTCGGATTTCGTGCTTCGGATTTCGAGATTTTGGTTTATGCTCCATTCTTCCAGGTCAATACGACTTTGCCCGAGTTGCCGGAGCGCATCGCGTCGAAACCCTTCTGGAACTCGGTGTAATGGAACCGGTGCGTGATCAGAGGCGAGATGTCCAGGCCGCCCTGGATCAGCATCGTCATCTTGTACCAGGTCTCGTACATCTCGCGGCCGTAGATGCCCTTGATCGTCAGGCCGTTGAAGACGACGAAATCCCAATCGATCTCCGTGCGGGGCAGGATGCCCAGCAGTGCGATCTTGCCGCCGTGGGCCATGCCGGCAATCATCCCGCGCAAGGCCTGCGGGCTGCCCGACATCTCCAGGCCCACGTCGAAGCCCTCCTTCATGCCCAGCCGCTTCTGGGCGTCCTGGATGCTTTCGGTCCGGACATCGAGCGCCAGCGTGGCCCCCGCCTTCCTCGCCAGTTCCAGACGATAGGGATTAAGGTCGGTCACCACGACGTGGCGGGCGCCGACGCGTTTGGCGATGCCGGCCGCCATGCAGCCGATGGGCCCGGCCCCCGTGATCAGGACGTCCTCGCCGACCAGGTTGAAGCTCAGCGCCGTGTGGGCCGCGTTGCCCAGCGGATCGAAACAACTCAGAACGTCCGTCGGAATGGCCGGGTCGCAGTACCAGATGTTCGTCACCGGTACCGAGATGTACTCCGCGAACGCCCCGTCTCGATTGACGCCGATCCCGCACGGCGCGTTGCACAGATGCCGCCGGCCGGCCAGACAGTTGCGACAGCGTCCGCAGACCACGTGGCCTTCGGCACTGACCAGGTCGCCCACGTGGAAATCATGCACGTTGCCGCCGATCTCGACAATCCGGCCCACGAACTCGTGCCCGATCGTCATGGGCACCTTGATCGTCTTCTGGGACCAGACGTCCCAGTTGTAGATATGCACGTCCGTGCCGCAGATCGACGTCTTGACGACCTCGATCAACACATCATTGATCCCGATCGTAGGGACCGGGACCTCTTCAAGCCAAAGGCCGACCTCGGCCTTGCGTTTAACCAGTGCTTTCATGTCCGTCTTTCCAGGCACACAGAAGGGCTTGCATCCTCTTTCGTCAAATAGGGTTTACGCGAACGCCGTGCGGAGCAGGGCCAGGCCCTTGGGAACCGCTGTTCGCCAGTCCTCGTTGCCTTCGAACTCCAGCGACACGTAGCCTTTGTAGTTGTGCTTCTTCATGATCTGCGCGATGCGTTTGTAGTCGAGATCGAGCGTGTACCAGAGGCCGCCGCCGTAGTAGGTCTTGGCCTGCATGAAGACGGTCTGCGGGGCGCACATCTCCAGCTTGTCGTAGGGGTCTTCCAGGAAGTTGCCTGTGTCGAGCAGGATTCGCAGCCACGGCGAATTGATCGCGTTGACGATCCGCAGCAGCCCCTCCGGCGTGCGGGCCAGACCCCAGTGGTTCTCCAGGCCCAGAATCACGCCGCACTTCTCCGCGGTCGGCAGGCACTTTTCGATGCTGTTGATCACCCACTTGAACCCGTCCTCTTCCGTGTAACCGGGCAGAATGGGCTCGATGCCCCGGTTGGCCATCAACTGGTCGAAGCTCCTGGTCGTGTTCCAGCGGCCGGTGTTGAGCCGGACGATCGGGACGCCGAGCTGGTAGGCGACCTCCATCTGCTTGATCGTTTTGTCGATGTTCTTCTGTCGTTCGGCGGCGTCCGGCCAGACGAACCCCTGGTGGGTGGACAGCGAGCACAGATCCAGGCCGTTGATCAGGGCATGGCGTTTGAGCTTCTGCAGGTACGCGTTGTCCACGTTCTCCTCGCCTTCGATCTGGCGAAGCAGAATGTCCACCGCGTCGAAGCCCATGCGGGCGGCCTCGTCGATGCACTGCTCGATGGGCATTCTGAGCCCTTCTTTGAACCGCCAGAACGAGTACGTGGCAACCGCGACGCGATTGCCGCGACGGACCGCCATACTCTCGGCGGCCCGACCGGTCGTGGCGACCCCGGTCAGAGCGGCCACTGAGCCGGCGACAAATGCTCTGCGATCAACCTGCGTCATACTCCTGCTCCTTTCCATCTGTATTGATGTGGCGCCCAGTCGTAGCCGTAGGGTGTGCCATGCACACCACGAACGCTATGGAGGGAAGGTGTGCACGGCACACCCTGCATGCCGCGAGGATATGTTAGGTCAATTCCGGCGGCCTGACAAGGGCCCCTACGCGGATTTGTGCGGCCGCCTGGAGGAACCGGGGCATGGCGTAGTCGAAGAACTGGCGGTAGCTCTCGCAGAAGTAGCTCTCGCGGCCGTAGTTGTTGGGGTCAAAGGGAGCGCGGTCCTTCATGCACCCGCCGCGGCAGACCGCCAGGTGCCGGCAGATCAGGCATTTCGTCGCCAGATTGCTCTTGCAGCGGGCGAACGCCTTCTTGCGGGCGCAGGCCGCGAGCTGCTCGATCGGCGTTTCGAGAAGGTTGCCCAGACGCCACGTGGGTTCGACGAAGAAATCGCAGGGGAAGACGTCGCCCTGGTGCTCGACGACAATGTACTGGCTGCACTGGCGGTCGAAGGTGCAGATCGTATGTCGGCCGCTGATGCAGTGGGTCAGGATCGAGTCGAAGTCGCGAATGCTGAGCTTGTCGGGCCCGAACGCCATCCACCGGTCGAAGAGCCGGCACAGAAAGCCGCCGTACTGCTTCGGCGTCGCGGAGAACTCTGCGACCGCCCCGCTCTTCGGATCGACTTCGACGCAGGGGATGAACTGCAGGTACCGAATGCCCAGGCCGATCAGGAAGTCGAAGATCTCGTCCGGGTGATCGGCCGTCAGGCGGTTGATGAGCGTCAGCGTGTTGTACTCGACGCCGAATTCCTTCATGCGAGCGATCGCCGCCATGACCCGGTCCCACGTGCCATGCCCGCCGAGGTCGAGCCGATAGTGATCGTGCAGGTGCTTAGGCCCGTCGATACTGACGCCCACGAGAAACTTGCTCTCGGCCAGGAACCGGCACCAGTCAACGTTGTCGAGAAGCAGCCCGTTGGTCTGAATCGAGTTGCCGACCTCCTGACCGGAGACGCCGTACCGCTTCTGCATCTCGACCACTCTCTTGAAGAAGGCCAGACCCATCAACGTCGGCTCGCCCCCCTGCCAGGCGAAACCCGACATCTGAAATCGCAGGCCCAGGTAATCCTTCACGAGTCTCTCAAGAACGTCGTCGCTCATCCGCTGCCGGCCGGCGCCGATCTCGGCCGAGCGGGACTTGTAGAAGCAGTAGCTGCAATCGACGCTGCAATCGGACCCGGAGGGCTTGATCAGAAGCGTAAATGGCTGCATGTCGACTTCTCGTCATGTGTAGGGTGTGCCATGCACACCGATGACAATCCCATGGAATCAAGAAGGTGTGCACGGCACACCCTACTCAGTTCTGTACACGTTCGATCCGCACCATCCACGTGTCCTGCATCGCAGGCTTCTCGGCGATCAGGAGGATGCGGGTGAGCCGCTCGGACCAGACGGAACGGAGCCGGCCGTCTTCGACGGGGACGGTCTCCACGGTCGGCTTGAGTTTCGTCTCGTCGTAGACCACTCGTACGGCCAGTCGAGGCTCGCCTGGCTCCACCGTCTCCAACAGGAGCCGGCCATTCCCCTGCTTGCTCACCTTGCACGGCGTCACAAGGCTTAGCATGATCCGCCCGGCCGGCTTCTCCAGGGCGTATTGCTCGGTGACCACAACGTCCCGGCCGCGGTCGAGCCGGACCGTGCGAACCCACGACTTCAGGCCCGCCTGGCGCGGATACGCCCCGGCGATGTCGAGCTTCAACTGGGCGTGATCGTCGTCGGCCTCGTAGCGGACGTCCCTGGCGGCGAACTGCCCGCCGGGGGTCTGCATCGCCCCGTCGATCGTCGGCAGGTTGTGCCAGGCCGACTGCATCGTCCAGATCTCATACCGCTGATTGCTGAACGTCTTGCGGCTGTAGGTCTCGACGCCGATGTCAATCAGAATGGGCCGGCCGTTCATATAGACGATGAAGTTGCCGACGTCGTTGTGGTTGTGGCTCTCGGCGTTGTGACCGCCCTTGGCCGCGACGAAGAAGCCGTCTGAAATCCCGTCCCTGCATCGGGCGGTCATCACCTGAATTCCGTCGAGCCAGACGTCTCTGGGCAGCGGCGCCTGCGCGTGGGCGGCCTTCAACTCCACGGCATGGAGAACCTCCGCCAGATACCGCCCGACGCTGTAGTTCCTGGCGCCGACGAATCCCTCGGGAATTCGACTGTTCAGATAGGCCCCGAACGCCGTGAGCCGGTCGTCGCCGATCCGCTTGCCGTAGCGATGGACCAGTTCCGCAGGCGGATGGGCCTTGCCGGAGGCGTCCGCGAAATTCACGAAGTAATCGTCTGCGATGTGAACGCGGTAGATGTATCGGCCGATCTCCTGAATCAACGGCCGATCGTAGACGTTGATCGCCCCGTTCGTGGCGCTGTGGAGCAGTTCGAGGCAATCGAAGAGCGAGGCCCCCGCCCGTCCCCAATAGCCGGGCCCTTCGTCGCAGCCGCCGTCGTCGGCATAGGCGTCGAGGAAGTGGTCCAGGCTGCGAACGATCTTGGCAACCGAGGCGATCCGCCGGTCCGCGTCGGGCTCGACCAGCAGCGTGCACGTGAGCCAACTGGCGTTGCACCAGGGATTCCAGTTATTGACGCGTCCGCCGGCGAAGCCCATCCAGCCGAAATCGTCGCGTGTCAGACAAGGCGTCAGTATCCGCCGGTCCATTTCGAGCCGGATGCGCTTTCGGATCAGAGGCGAGACCTTGTCGAGCCGCTCGCCGAGCAGGTAATAGGTCCAGGCCAGGCTCTCGCCCGTCTCGGCGGCGAAGAGGTCCACGATGGGCTCGGACGAATCGGGCAGGCCCGAACCCGCCTTCTGAGCCCCCACGTGGGCGGGCACGCCCCAGAACGACTCCTCGCACAGGGCCCAGACGCCGTTGGCGATATCGTCGAGGAAGCGGCCCTTGCCCTCCACGCATTCGGCGATCAGCAGATTCGTCAGGGTGTAGCGGCGGTCGAAATGGACCTTCTCGTACCGGCTGCGGTTTCCCTCCCTCGCGAACTCCAGAAACAGCGTCGCAGGCAACGAAGGCCACTGGTAGCCCAGGCACTGTTCGCCATTGGCGATGAGATCCTTGCGAACCGATTCAGGCAGGTTCTCCCAGGCTTGGCGGTCGCTCCAGGTGGGCCAGGGCCGCCACTCTTGCGGCGGGATCAGGACCTTCGCGACCTTTTCCTGGGGATACAGCTCGCGGAGTTTGAACCTCCCCTGCCCGACCGCCGGTGCGGCCAGGAAGGCAGAAACAAGCAACAAGACGATGACCGTCGCTCTTCTGTCAGCATGGATGTGCATCGTGGGACTCCATTCAATCGTGCTTCTACGGTTTCTCAGCGACATCGCGGAATCGGGCAACGACCGACACCATCGAGACTCCCGCCAGATCATCGCCGATCAGGACCGGCCGGGGGCCGACGACCAGCGAGACTTGATTCGCCGCCGGCCCATTTCGCCGGCTCGTCCAGTCGCGAAAGCCCCAGTTCACCGCGCGGACATCAGAGCCCGTCTGCTGAATCGTTAGAGGCCGCTCGGGAGACTCGGTCTGGAGGATCACCTGGCGATCCTTGTCGTCGGCCGACCACAGGGCCCAGCAATCCTTCGCACCCACCTTGAACCGCAGGCCCCGCAGGCTATCGTCCTTCGTGTCCAGGCTACCGACGAATTCGCCCCCGGCGACCAGCGGCGCGATGTCCGCCATCACATGATAAGCGGGTTTGGGCGTCAGATCGGGGCGGACCAGGCCGAAATTGTCCTCGTTGTACTGTGGATTCCATCCATCGTCCTGGAAGTCGTACCACCAGATTCCTTTGAACGAGGGCGACGTGCGGGCCAGGAGATAGAGCCTCGCCAGGTAGGATGCCGCCAGTTCCGGATCGGTGCCATTTTTGGCGACGTGGGTCGGCCAGCCCATCTCCGTCACGTAGAACAGCACGTCCTTGCCGTCGTTGTACGTTCGCAGCATCGCCTGTACGCCGGTCATCCAGACCGAGCATGCCTCGGGTCCTCGCTCGGGGAACTTGTCGCTGTAATTGTAGCTGTGGATCGAGACCGCGTCGCAGAAGGCCAGACCGCCGAGCTTGACGACCTCTTCGAGCCAGCCCTTCTTGACCGCGCCGCTGGTGGAGGCCCCCGCGATGACGGTCACGCCGGGATCGACCGCCTTGATTCGCGGATAGACCGCTTTGAGCAGGTTGAAATAGTCCTGGGGCGAGCCCCCCTTGTTGTGCCGCTGGGGCAGGCCGATGCCGATATCCCACTCGTTCCAGACCTCGTAGAGCCGAACGTCCTTGCCGAAGTGCCGGACGACGAACTCCGCGTACCGACAGAACCCCTCGATCGCCTCAGGCGAACGGGGCCGGTCGCCGTCGTCGTAGAACGGGTTGGCGTAATCGAGGATCAGCAGCACGTTGAGCCCTTCCGAGGCTGCCCTGCGAACGTAGGCGTCGTACGGCCCGGGCATCGCCAGCTTGCCCTTCTCCCGCTCGATCGCGCCCCAGCCCACTTCATCGCGGATCGACGCAATGCCCGCCTGCTTGATACTCTCGACGTTCCGTTCGAGCAGCCCCTTGCCCTGGCTGAAGTGCGTGCAGGCCCCCACGATGAAACCTTCCGCCTGCGCCAACGCTGGATTGATGAGGACGAGAAGCACCAGCAGACCCAATACCACTGGACACCGTAGCATCACAAGCATCTCCTTAACAAGAGTCGCCGGTTATCTTAGCAGAACGGTGACGCGGAGGCTACCTCTTCCGCGAAGTCGCGATGGAATGGGGGCGGGTCGGGCTCGTAGTGTGCCCGTAAGGGCATATATCTGGCTCATCCGGTTTTTGCGTACTTTTCATGGTGGGTTACGCTACGAGTTCGTAGCGGGTTTCGTGCAGAGCGTAGATCTTGAGTTTGAAGAATTCCGTGTCTCTGAAACCGTAGGCTTTGCGTTGCAGGACGCGGATCT
>DATIKY010000135.1:0-17426 GCA_035476995.1 Sedimentisphaerales bacterium
CAGTCAGCAGCAGTACGAGCAGATGTATCGGCGTTCCATCGATGAGCCCGAGCGATTCTGGGCCGAAATCGCCGAGGGTTTTACATGGCAGAAGAAGTGGGACCGCGTGCTGGACTACAACTTTGGCCAGGAAGTGTTCACCAAGTGGTTCAGCGGGGGCAGGACCAATCTGTCGGTCAACTGCCTCGACCGGCATCTGGAAACCCGCGGGAACCAGACCGCCCTTATCTGGGAAGGCAACATCCCCGGTGAGGATGGCCGTCTGACGTATCGCGAAGTCCATACGCAGGTCTGCAAGTTCGCCAACGTGCTGCGATCGCTGGGCGTGAAGAAGGGTGACCGCGTCTGCCTCTACATGCAGATGGTTCCGCAACTTCCGATCGCCATGCTGGCCTGCGCCCGCATCGGGGCGATCCACTCGGTCGTCTTCGGGGCGTTCAGCGAGGATTCGCTCCGCGACCGCATCCAGGATTCAACCTGCAAATTGCTCGTCACCCAGGACACCGCCGTCCGCGGGGCCAAGACCGACATCCCCATGAAAGCCAAGGTGGACTCGGCCGTGGCGCAATGCCCGAGCATCCGGCATGTGGTGGTGGTGAAGCGCACCGGCCAGCCCGTGCAGATGAACGATGGGCGCGATGTCTGGTGGCATGAGGCGATGGAGGGCGTGGCCAGCACCTGCGAGCCCGAATGGGTGGATGCCGAGGACCCGCTGTTCATCCTCTACACCTCCGGCTCCACCGGCAAGCCCAAAGGCGTCGTCCACACGACCGCCGGCTACCTCCTGCACGTTTCCCTCACCCACAAGCTGGTCTTCGACGTCCACGACGACGACATCTACTGGTGCACCGCCGACATCGGCTGGGTCACCGGACACAGCTACATCGTCTACGGCCCGCTCACCAACGGCGCCACCTCCCTGATGTTCGAAGGCATCCCCACGTATCCGGACGCGGGACGGTTCTGGCAGATCTGCGACAAGTTCGGCGTGACCTCCTTCTACACCGCCCCCACGGCCATTCGCTCCCTGATGCGTCTGGGCGAGGAATGGCCCGCCAAGTACAAGCTGGACAAGCTGCGGATCCTGGGCTCGGTCGGCGAACCGATCAATCCGGAGGCCTGGATGTGGTATCACAGGAACATCGGCCGGGAAAAATGCCCGATCGTCGACACCTGGTGGCAGACGGAGACCGGCGGCTTCATGATCACGCCCCTGCCCGGCGCGTTCAACCTCAAGCCCGGCAGCGCCACGAAACCCTTCTTCGGCGTCGATCCCGTCGTGCTTCGCGACGACGGTTCCGAGTGCGACCGCAACGAGGGCGGCAAGCTCTGTATTCGACGACCCTGGCCAGGCATGATGCGAACGATGTGGGGCGCCCACGACCGGTTCATCGACACGTACTTTACGATGTTCGCCGACCAGTACTTCACCGGGGACGGCTGCCGAATCGATCAGGACGGCGACTACTGGCTGATGGGCCGAATCGACGACGTGGTCAACGTCTCCGGCCACCGCATCGGCACCGCCGAGGTCGAGAGCGCGCTGGTCAGTCACGCGAAAGTCGCCGAGGCCGCGGTGACGCCCATGCCGCATGAGATCAAGGGACAGGCCCTCTACGCCTTCGTCACGCTCAAGGAAGGCATCCACGAGAGCGAAGACCTCAAGAAGGAACTGGTCATGCACGTTCGCAAGGAGATCGGACCGATCGCGGCGCCCGATGTGATCCAGTTCGCGCCGGCGCTGCCCAAGACCCGGTCGGGCAAGATCATGCGTCGAATCCTCCGCAAGATTGCCGAGAACAGCACCGACAACCTCGGGGACATCACGACCCTGGCGGACCCGAGCGTCGTCGAAGCCCTGGTCAAAGGCCGCGGAAAGTAACTTCGAAAGTGATGATGGATGATTGATTATTGATGATTGGGAGCAGAAGTAAGCCCTGTCTCAATCAATCATCCATCATCCATCATCCTTTATCAATCATCGATCCTAAGGAGCGGTCATGACCGATCTCACAGTTCAACAGACCGTTCTCGCTCAGAACCCGGCCGCCGGTCGCGGCTGGATCGTCGCCTTCGCCGGCACGGGCATCAACCTGGCCCTGGGCGTCCTGTATTCCTGGAGCGTTGTCAGCAAGGAAATCCCCGCCGACTGGGGCTGGACGGAAGCAGGGAAATCGCTGCCCTATTCGCTGGCCTGCCTGGTGTTCGCATTGGTCATGGTACCCGCCGGTCGCATGCAGGACCGCCTGGGACCGCGATTGGTGGCGACGATCGGCGGCATCCTGGTCGGAATCGGCATGATCCTGGCCAGCCGCACCACATCGACCTTCGGGTATGCGATCTGTTTCGGACTGCTGGCCGGAGCGGGCATCGGGTTCGGATACGCATCGGCGACTCCGCCGGCCGTCAAGTGGTTTTCCGGCGCGAAGACCGGGCTCATTGCAGGCATCGTGGTTTCCGGGTTCGGCTTGGCGAGCGTGTATGTGGCCCCTCTGGCAAAGACCCTGATCAAGTCGTACGACGTGCCCACGACCATGCTGGTGTTGGGCATCGGGTTCCTCCTCGTGGTGGTCGCGTTGGCGCAGTTGCTGCGGATTCCACCCAAGGGCTACGTCCCGCCGGGTGCGAAACCCGCTTCCGCAGGCGCAACCCGAAAAGAGGACTTCACCCCCAGCGAGGTTCTGCGGACCTGGCAGTTCTACATCCTGTGGTTCATGTACGCCTGCGGCGCCGGCGCGGGACTGATGATCATCTCCAAGCTGGCCACGGTGGCCCAGGTCCAGGCGGGCGTCGCTCTCGGCTTCATCCTCGTGGAGGTGCTCGCCATCGGAAACGGGGCCGGCCGAATCATCGCCGGCATGGTTTCGGACAAGATCGGACGAAAGGCCACCCTGTTCGCCTGCTTCGTGCTGCAGGCTATTCTGATCCTGCTGCTCTCGCAGGCCAAGACAGGCACCTTTCTCGGCGGCACGGTCGTTCTGGCGATTCTCTCGGTCCTGATCGGCGCCAACTACGGAGCCAATCTGTCGCTGTTTCCGTCGATCACCAAGGATTTCTACGGCCTGAAGAACTTCGGCATGAACTACGGCCTGGTGTTCACCGCCTGGGGTCTCGGCGGCTTCATGCTCTCGCTGTTGGCAGGCAAGGTCTACGACTCGACCAAGACCTTCGCTTTTGCCTACTATTGCTCGGCCGGGCTGCTGGTCGCAGCGGCTGCGGTGACTTTCCTGGTGAAATCTCCTCAGCAACAGACTCCCTCGGCCGGATAGCCGGATTGCGGGTTTACACTCACACCGAAGACAGCGTACAAAGCACGGCGGCTTGTACGCTGTCTGTCTTTTTTTTTGGGGGGACGTTTCCCTGGGGTGCAGGCGAATATCCTGCCATGAGCAACGCGTGAGGATGGCCAGATCCGCGCGAGCATCAGCGCGAATCCGTATGATTACAGCCCGTGAATAGGGAAAATCTTCGTCTTGAGTGTCTCGATCGAGGCCCGGATCGCCGGCAGCACCATCTCCCGCTGCTGGTTCGACACCGGCAGTTCCCGATCCCGAAAGCCCCCCTGCCAGTCCAGGCTTTGGAGCATGACCCCGCCGATCGCGGCGTCCATCCCCTCGGCAAGATCCTGACCCGAAAGGACCGTCCAGGCCAGCGCCCAGGCCCGCACGGTGTTTTCCATGTGATAGCCGCCCCCGCCGGTCATGAGGATCGGTTTGTTGAGCCGCAGCAAGGAGTTGATGATCTCGACGTAAACGTTGTTCGTCAACTGCAGGTGCGCCATGGGGTCGCCTGCCAGCGTGTCGGCGCCCAGCTCGAAGACGATCACGTCCGGATGAAACGCTCCGATCAGAGGGGGAACGACCTGATCGAACGCATGCAGATATGCCTGATCGAACGTGCCGACCGGCAGCGGCAGGTTCACGCAGTACCCGCGACCTTCCCCTTCGCCAATCTCGTCCTCGAAGCCGGTGCCAGGAAACAGAGTCCTGGGGTTCTCATGCAACGAGATCGTCATCACATCGGAGCGATTGTAGAAGGCATGGGCTACGCCGTCGCCGTTGTGAACGTCCACGTCCAGGTAGAGAACGCGTTTGCCCGCATCGGCCAACACAGCGCAGGCCAGGGCGCAGTCGTTGATGTAGCAGAACCCCGTCGCCTTCTCGGGAAAGGCGTGGTGGAAACCGCCGGAGGGATTGAATGCGACATCGGCCTCCCCCGACAGAATCAACTGCGCGCCGACCAGCGTGGCGCCTGCGGCCAGCACCGCGTAATCATACACTCCTCGAAAGATGGGGCAGTCCGGCGTCCCGATCCCCATGTTCAGGGCGTCGAGTTCCCACTTGCCGTTCTGGGCGGCCTTGAGGGCATGCAGATACCGAGCGGAATGGAATTTCTTGAGCACCGTCCGCGGCGCAGGAACCGGGGCTGCTTCGCGGGTCGTTTCGCCCCAAAGCAGCCCCATGGTGTACAGGGTTCGCCGCGTGCGTGCCGCTCGCTCCGTCTTGAACGGGCAGTCCTCGGGATAGTGATGCTTCTCGAGGTCTTCCGAGTGGATAAATACGGCGTTTCGCGCGGACAATCGTGCCTCGGTCACTCTTCTTTCGTGGTGATATCGTAGGAAACGTTGTAGACGTCGCCGTCGAATTCGACGGCGACCTTGTACCCCGAGTTCTGGAAGATCGCCAGCATCGGCCGATTGTCGGCCAGCACCTTCGCGTAGAATTTCCTGACGCCCTTCTGGCGGGCCACCTGCGTGATGTAGTCCAGCAGGAACGTGCCCATGCCCTTGGCCTGCCACTCGTCCTGGACCAGGAAGGCCACTTCGGCCGCCTGGGTCTTGGGATCGAGGAAGTACTGCGCGATGGCAACGATGTCCTCGCCGCCGGGACCGGGGACGACGCCCACGATCGCCAGGTTGTGCTTGTAGTCGATATTCGTCAACTGCTGGAGGTCCTTGTGCGGGAAGGCCACCGTGCGGGTCATGTAGCGCGTCCGCACGGACTGCTCGCTCAGAGAGTACAGCATCTCGGACAACGCAGACTCATCCACCGGCTTGATCGGCCTGAAGAAGATCTCGGTCCCGTCGCGCAGCGTCGCGTAGTGTTCGAGCTCCTCAGGATAATTGAGCTGGTCCCACGACAACTCGATCTGGTCCTGGTAGATGTAGTTCCTCGCCTTGGCGGCTTGAATGAGGGTCTTGCGGAACTTCGGATGCGCGATATTGATCAGGTCCATCGTCCGTTCGCGGATGCTCTTGCCGTGCAGGTAGGCGACGCCATATTCGGTCACGACGTAATGAACGTCGCCGCGAGTCGTCACGACGCCGGCGCCTTCGCTCAGGTGCGATACGATCCGCGAGATCTGCTCGTCCTTGGCGGTCGACGGCATCGCGATGATCGCCTTGCCGCCGCGGCTGCGGGCGGCGCCGCGGTTGAAGTCCACCTGCCCGCCGATGCCGCTGTAGAACTTGTAGCCGAGCGAATCGGCGCAGACTTGCCCCGTCAGATCGATTTCCAGGCCCACGTTGATCGCCACCATCTTGTCGTGCTGTGCGATGATGTTGACGTCGTTGACGTACTCCGTGGGATAGAACTCGAAAAACGGATTGTTGTCGATGTAATCGTAAAGTTTCTGCGTGCCCATGCAGAAGCTCGCGACGACCTTGCTGCGGTTAAGCGACTTCTTGGAGCAGGTGATCACTCCGCAGTCGATCAGGTCGATGATCCAGTCGCTGAACATCTCGGTGTGGACACCGAGGTCTTTCTTGTCGACGAGGTACTCCGCCAGCGCCTGGGGAATCCGTCCGATGCCGCATTCGATCGTGCTGCCGTCTTCGACCAGGCGGGCGACGTTCTGGCCGATACGGCGCAACACGTCGTCCGGCTCTACGATCGGAACCTCGATGACCGGCTCATCGTACGGCACCAGCACGTCGATCGTGTTGACGTGAAGAAAGCTGTTGCCGTGCGTGCGAGGCATCTTGCTGTTGACCTGCGCAATCACGTAGCGGGCGTTGGCCGCCGCGGCCTGGACGATGTCCACGGACACGCCGAGGCTGCACAGGCCGTTTACGTCCGGCGGCGCCACCGAGATCAGGGCCACGTCGACCGGAATCCGCCCGGTCTCGAATTCCATCGGAATCTCGGACAGGAAGATCGGCGTGTAGTCCCCGATCCCCTTCTCGAGCGCGTCCCGCACGTTTTCCGCGACGAAGAAGCTGTTCATCTTGAACTTCTCGCGGTACTTCTCCTGCACGTACGGCGCCCGTCCCATCGTCAACAGGTGGACGATGTGGGCGTCGTAGATGTGCTCGGAGTGCTCCACCAGCGCGTCGACGAGATGCTGCGGCTGGGCGCACCCGGTGCCGATGAAGACGCTGTGGCCCGACTTGATGAGTTTCACGGCCGCGGCAGCGGTCTTGATCTTGTCCTTGTGCTTTGACTTCCAATCGAATTCTTGCATGTTATTTCTTTTCCAGACTGATTCGGGCGTCCACGGCGATCGCGGTCGTGCCGGGCCGGCCCACTACGTACGGGTTGATATCCATTTCCTTGATCTCGGGGAACTCGGTCACGAGCTGGGAAACCCGCTGCAAGCCCTCCGCGATCGTTTCGATGTCCACGCCTTCCTGTCCTCGCACCCCCTGGAGGATCTGATACGTCTTGGTGTTCACCAGCATCTGCTTGGCTTCTTCGGCCGTCAGGGGGGCCAGGTAGAACGAGACGTCCTTGAGCACTTCGACCAGGACGCCGCCCATGCCGAACATCATCAGCGGCCCGAATTGCGGATCGCGGTGCATGCCCAGAATCACTTCCCTGCCGCTGGTGCGGACCATCTCCTGGACCAGGACGCCGAGGATCTTGGCGTCAGGCTTCTTCTTGGGGATGCGGTACATCATCAAGTCGAAGGCGTCCCTGACCTCCTGCTCGCTCTTGAGGCCCACCTTGACGCCGCCGACGTCGGATTTGTGCAGAATGTCCGGCGACCAGATCTTCAGCACGACCGGGTAGCCGAGTTGCTGGGCGATGCCCGCGGCCTGGTCGGCCGTCGTGGCGATCGAACCGCGCGGCGTGGCGAAGCCGTACGCTTCGATGATGTCCTTGGCTTCGGCCTCGCCGATGTCGAGCATACCCTGGCGGAGGTGCCGTTCGACGATGCTCTCGACCTTGCGGCGGTTGACGGAGAACAGACGCACCACTCGCTTGGGCCGGCCCTTCCACCGCACATATTCCGACATCACGTACAGCGTCGCCACCGCGCTTTCGGGGGAATCGTACTGGGGGACGCCGCCTTTGCGGAGGACCTGAAGGCCCGGCTGGACCTTGGCGGCGCCGAGGAAGCAGGCCAGGACCGGCTTGCCCTTCTTTCTGGCGATCTTCACGAGCGCCTCGGCGGTCTCCTTGCTCTGGGTCATCGCCTGAGGCGTCAGCAGCACGACCGCGGAATCGACGTTCGGATCGTCCAGCGTAACGTCGATCGCATACTCGTATCGGTCCGCCAGCGCGTCGCCGAGCACGTCGACGGGGTTGTGCACGTTCGCGGCCGCCGGCAGTTTCTCCGCCAGCTTCTTCTTCGTCTCCTCGGTCAGCTTGGCGAAGGTCAGGCCCTTCTGCTCGATGGCGTCGGCCGCCATGATGCCCGGTCCGCCGGCGTTCGTGATGACGGCCACCCTGGGCCCCTTCGGAAGCGGCTGATTGGCAAAGGCCTGGGCGAAATCGAATTGCTCTTTGATCGACTCGCAGCGGATGACGCCGGCCCGACGGAACGCGGACTCGTACGCAACGTCCCCGCCGGCCAGGCTGCCGGTGTGCGACGAAGCGGCCTTCGCGCCGGCCGCGGTGCTGCCGGACTTCATCAGCAGAATCGGCTTCTTCTGGGAAATCAGCTCGGCCTCCCGCACGAAGGCGTTGCCGTCTTTGATGTTCTCGAGATAGCCCGCGATGACCTTGGTCTCCCGCTGGGAGCCGAAGGTCTCGATCAGATCCAGTTCATCGACATCGGCCTTGTTGCCGATGCTCACCAGGCTGCTGAAGCCGATGCCGTTGGCGTTGGCGGTGTCCAGAATCGCCGCCAGCAGGGCACCGGACTGGGAGATGTAGGCGATTCCGCCGGGGACCGGGAGATCGCCGCCGAAACTGGCGTTGAGCTTGTGGGAGGGAGAGATCAAGCCCAGGCAGTTGGGCCCGACGAATCGAATCCCCGACCGGCGCGCGATCTGAATGATCTCTTCTTCGAGTTTCTTGCCCTCGGGTCCCACTTCCTTGAAGCCCGCGGTAATGATGATGACAGACTTGACGCGGACCTTCGCGCACTCCTCCAGCACTCCGGCGACGTACTGGGCGGGCACGATGACGATCACCAGATCCGGCGTCTCGCCGACGGAGGCCAAGTCGGGGTAGACCTTGAGCCCATCGATTACTTCGGCCTTGGGGTTGATGGGGTAGATTCTTCCCGCGTAGCCGCCTGCGACCAGATTGGCCAGGATCTCGTATCCCACCTTGCCCTTCTGGCGGGAGGCCCCGATGATCGCAACCGACTTCGGGTTGAAGAACGTTTGAAGACTCATGCCGTTGTTCATCCTTTCTTAAGCAGGATCGCTCAGAAAAGTCACTGATTGTACGGGTAGTCTCGGCCGACTGCAAGACTTTTTCAAGGCGGGCACAGGATTCAAGGCCGGGCGGCGCCCATCCAAATTATCTCCGACTGCTGGGGTGTTTTTACAACGGCGCTATTCTATAGCCTTTCGCACCTCGGGTTCAAAGAAAAAATGTGGCTTCTGAGACCCAGATGCGTCGGTCGAGGTGTCCATCCCGCTGTCGGCGGTTGCCTCAGAGGCCTCAATCTGGTAGAATAGGATAGGGGCGACCCAGGCTTCGACGGAAACCCGGTATCCGCTTCGCATCGAGTGGGGCTGTGCAACAAAGTGGAATGGCGGAGTGCCTGATGAGATGGTTGTCGATCTTATGTCTGATGGGCATCGCGTCGAGGGGCGGTCCCGTTGCGACACCAGCGGCCGCCGCGGACGCCTCCGCCCTGCGGATCAACGAAATCATGGCGTCCAACAGCTCCACGGCCAGGGACCCCCAGGGAGACTACGACGACTGGATCGAATTGCACAACCCCAGCGATGTGGTGATCGACGCGGCCGGCCTGTATTTGACCGATAATCCCTCCGAGCCCACCAAGTCGCAGATTCCGACCGATCGCCCTGCTCTTACGATCATACCCCCAAAGGGGTATCTCCTCGTCTGGGCCGATGGGGACACGGTTGCCGCGGGTCTGCATGCTGGTTTTCGACTCAGCGCGTCGGGCGATCAGGTTACCTTATACGCCGCGGACGGCGTAACCCTGATCGACAGCGTCGAGTTCGGGGAGCAACGTCCGGACATCTCCTACGGCCGGGACGCCGATGATCCCTCGCAGTGGCGATATTTCGGGCTGCCCTCGCCCGGCGCGGCCAACGCCGCCCCCTATCTCGGGCGAGTTGCGGATCTGGGGTTCAGCCACAGTCGCGGCTTCTACGACGATCCGTTCCTCGTGGCCATCACGACGCAGACGGCCGACGCGAGAATCTACTACACAATCGACGGTTCCTCTCCCTTCGATCTCAGGACCGGTCTTCCTGTCGGGACGCTCTACTCCGGCCCGATCCCGATCACGACAACCACCTGCCTGCGGGCCGGCGCCTCCAAGCCCGGCTGGCTGTCCACCAGGGTCGTCACCCACACATACATCTTTCTGGACGATGTGATCAATCAAGCCACAAATCCCCAGACCGGAGCCCAGTTCACCCCAACCGGGTATCCCACCTCCTGGGGTTCCGTCGCAGGCGACTACCAGATGGACCCCGACGTCGTCGGCCCAAACGGCAAAGACCGCTTCAATGGCCTCTACGCAAAAACGATCAGTGACGACCTCAAGGCTGTGCCGACCATTTCCCTCGTGATGGCCAAGGACGACTGGTTCGGTTCCAAAGGAATCTATGTCAATCAGTCCCAGGACGGGACCGAACGGGTCGCGTCGCTGGAGTACATCGACCCTGCCACAGGCGACACGCTCCAGGCCAACTGCGCCATCGCTATGCAAGGCGGCGTCTCCGGCGGCGGCACCAGTCTCCAGCGATGGAAGACTTTCAAGCTCTCCATGCGGCCTCGCTTCAAGACCCATACCGACGACGGTTTGCCCACAGGCGGCCCCTCCGAGTTGGAGAATCGCCTGTTCCCCGACTCTCCTCTGACGAGTCTGAACACCGTCGTGCTCGACGCGGTCCTGAACCACTCCTGGCTTCACGCCGGGACGGATCAACAACAGACCGCAACCTACATTCAGGACCAGTACGTCGCGGATCTTCATAATGCCCTCGGTGGCCATTCCCCCCACGGCGCCTACGTCCATCTCTATCTCGACGGGCTCTATTGGGGGATGTACTACCTTCACGAACGACCGGACCACGCCTGGGCCGCCCAGGTCTTCGGAGGCGATCCGAGCGAATACGACGCGATCAAGCACGGCACCGGCGGCGTCATCAACAGCGGCGCCAGCGGCAGCGCATCGACCCGCTACAACGCCATGGTCGCCGCAGCCAACGCGGTTGCGTCCGACCCGACCAGCGCCGCCAAGTACCAGGCTCTCTGCAACCTCCTCGACGTCGATGACTTCATCGCCTATCTGCTGGCCAACTGGTACGCCGGCAACCACGACTGGCCGCACAAGAACTGGTACGCCACCCATCGCAACACGCCCGATGGCAAGTGGCGGTTCCATTCCTGGGACGCCGAACATACGACCGAAGGCACCAACAGCGTCGGCCAAAGTCCAGGCTTACCCAATCAAGGCATCCATGCTATGCTCGCGAACAATGCGGAATACCGCCTGCGGTTCGCGGACGCCATCCATCGCAGCTTCTTCCACGAGGGGCCGTTGACGCACCCCGCAGCCGCCGATCTCTACAAGGTCCGCATGGACCAGATCGATCGCGCGATCGTGGGCGAATCCGCCCGCTGGGGCGACAACCGCCGCCCGACCAACCCTTACACGCGCGCCGACTGGCTCAATACGCAGAACACCAAACTGGCCGGCTTCTTCCCGACCCGAAGCAACCAGGTCCTCGCCTCGCTCAGGAATGCGAACCTGTATCCGCAGGTGGCAGCGCCCGAATTTCGCATCAACGGCACCCTTCAGCATGGAGGGCACGCCGCCCTTGGATCGGTCCTCTCGATGACCGCGGGAGCAGGAGACATCTGGTACACCCTGGACGGCACGGACCCTCGCGTGCCCGGCACCGTGCCAAGCGTCAGCAGTTCCACGATCCTCGTGGCCGAGGACGGGCTGCGGCTGGCGATGGTCCCGACCGCGCCGGTCGACGAGGCATGGAAGAGCGATCCCACGTTTTCGGCCGCCGCCTGGCAGATCGGCTATGGCGGCGTCGGTTTCGAGCGGAGCGCCGGATACGAGAGGTACTTCTCGATTGACGTGCAGGCCGCGATGTATGGCAAGAACGCGACCTGCTATATCCGCATCCCGTTCGTGCTCGACGCCGGAGTGCTGAAGGATCTCGCTTCGCTCACCCTGAACGTTCGGTATGACGACGGCTTCATCGCCTACCTCAACGGTGTGGAGATTCAGCGGGTCAACTTCACCGGGACCCCGGCGTGGGACTCCAGAGCCGCCGCCAGCCACTCCGACGTGGACGCGGTGAACTTCGAATCGTTCGACGTCGGCAGCCACATCGGTCTTCTCCGCGCGGGCGGCAACGTACTGGCAATTCAAGGGCTGAACGAATCCCTCGCCAGTTCCGATTTTCTGATCTCAGCGGAGTTGATCGGAGGCAACACCCCGAGCGGCGTCTCCTCCACCGGCGTCGCACCCGCCGCAATCCGATACGCTGGAACCATACCCTTGTCGAGCACCGTGGTCGTACAATCGCGGACTCTGAGCAATGGCGTCTGGAGCGCCTTGAATGGAGCGGTCTTTGCGGTCGGTCCGGTGGCCCAGAACCTGCGGATCAGCGAGATTCACTATCATCCGGCGGGCGATCCCAATGCCGAGTTCATCGAGCTGACCAACGTCGGCTCCCAGAGCATCAATCTGCGCCTCGTGCGTTTCGCCAGGGGCATCACGTTCACCTTCCCCCCCTTCGACCTGCCTGCGGGAGGTTACTGCCTGCTGGTCAAAGACCTCACAGCTTTTGAAGCAATCTGCGGCAACAAGCTGCCGGTCGTCGGTCAGTACGCAGGCAGTCTGGACAACGCAGGCGAAAGGATCGAACTGCTCGACGCCGTGGGGCAGGTCATCCAGAGCTTCGAGTACGAAGACAACTGGTTCGATCTGACCGATGGCGTGGGCTTTTCCCTGACGATGCGAGATCCCCGCACGGGCGATCCAGGCAGCAAGAGCGCCTGGCAGCCCAGCGCCCTGGCCGGCGGCTCGCCCGGCACAGACGACAACGGCCTGCTCCCTGACCCCGGTTCCGTCGTGATCAACGAGATCCTGTCCAATCCTTCCTCGGGAGCCTCCGACTGGATCGAGCTGTACAACACGACCGGCCAATCGATCGACATCGGCGGCTGGTTCCTCTCCGACAACGGCAACGACCTGGCCAAGTACCAAATCGCCGAAGGAACTCTCCTCCCGGCCGGCGGCTATCTCGTTTTCCACCAGGATCAGCATTTCGGCAACACGGCCGATCCCGGGTCCAGCAAGACCTTCGGCCTGGCCAAAGACGGCGAGACGGTGTACCTGCACTCGGGCCTGGCCGGCGTCCTGACCGGCTACAGCGAAGAAGAGAAGTTCGACGCCTCCGAAACGGGCGTCTCGCTGGGCCGCCGGCAGAAGAGCACAGGAACGTACAACTTCGTGGCGTTGGCGGAGCCCACGCCGGGAAGGGCCAACGCCGCTCCTGTCGTCGGCCCGGTGGTGATCACCGAGATCATGTACCATCCCGCCGACCAGCAGGACGCCGAATACGTGGAATTGCTCAATATCAGCGACGAATCCGTCGCTCTCTATGATGCGCAGAAAGGGGCTCCCTGGCGGCTGACCGGCGACATGGGAAGCCCCACGGTCGATTGGCTCTTCCCGAACGATCCGGTCGTTCATCTGTTGCCGGGCGAGTATCTGATCCTGGCGAGGGACCCCGCTTGGATTCGCGCGGCGTACGCTTTGCCCACTCGCGCCAAGATCCTCGCCTGGGGACCAGGCAGACTGTCCGACGACACCGGGAAAATCCAATTGAGCCGTCCGTTCTCGATCGATGATGGCGGCCGGATCGAGTGGCTGCGGGTGGACCGGGTCTCATACGGCGACGGCTCGCATCCGCAGGATTTCGCAAGCGGCTCGGACCCCTGGCCGATCGGGGCGGACGGCCGAAGCATGTCGCTCAGTCGCATCGATCCGCAGGCCTATGGAAACGACCCGGACAACTGGCAGGCAGCGCCGCCATCGCCGGGGCGATAGCACAGAAGCACAGAGACTTCGGAGATGTGAGTGGTGAAAGCCGAATTGATCTTGATGACGGCCCTCCTGGCCTTTTGCTCGATTGCCTCGGCGGATTGCCCGCCGGGAGACTTGAACCGCGACTGTCGGGTCAACGCGAGCGATCTGCTCCTGTTCGCGCAGGACTGGCTGGCCGGACTGGAGAGTCCTGCGGATTTGAATCGAACGGGCCGCGTGAATGCGGTGGATCTGGCCCTGTTCGCGAACCAGTGGCGGCAGACGGGCTGTCCGATCGTCATCAATGAGATCCTCGCCCACTCGCACGCCGAGGCGCCGGACTGGGTCGAACTGTACAACGTGAGCGGAGTTCCCGTCGATATCGGCGGCTGGTTCCTGAGCGACAACCTGCAGGATCTCCAGCAATATCGGATCGCCGACGGAACGATCATGGAGCCCAATAGCTACCTCGTGCTCTACGAGAGCACGAATTTCGCCAACCCATTCGATCCCGGCGTGTTCGTGCCGTTTGCCTTCAGCGAGAACGGCGAGGGCGTCTACCTCTCGTCCGGCGACGACCCCCTCTATCCGCAATTCGTCGTCTCCGAAGTGTTCGGGGCCTCCGAGACCAGCGTCTCCTTCGGGCGTCATCTCCCCAGCGCCGGGACGTACCATTTCGTCTTCATGTCCGAACTGACGCCCGGCCGCGCCAACGCCTATCCGCTCGTCGGGCCGGTGGTGATCGACGAGATCATGTACCATCCGCCGGGCAACGCCGACGCGGAGTACGTCGAGCTGCTCAACATCAGCCAAGGCCCCGTCACACTGTTCGACTTCTCCTGCAACGAGCCCTGGCGGCTGACGGACGACTCGGGCATCGACTTCTATTTCCCAAGCGACGCGCCGGTCACGCTCGATCCCGGCCAACATGTCCTGCTGGTCCGAGATATGCGCGCGATGCAGGTCTATCACATCCCTGCGGACGCGAAGGTGTTCGACTGGGGTTCCGGCAGGCTCGCCAACCAGGGCGAAACCCTCCGACTGATCAAGCCCGGCGACGTCGACGAGAGGGGCATCCGCCACTGGATCGAGGTCGATCGCGTCACCTACAGCGATGGGTCCCACCCCGAAGCCTTCGCCGACGGGCTCGATCCGTGGCCGGTCGAGGCCGATGGGCACGGCCTGTCGCTCAATCGCCTGTTCCCCTCCCGCTACGGCAACGACCCCAACAACTGGCACGCCACGATCCCGACGCCGGGGGCCGTCAACGATTGAGACATCGGACTTCTGGGACAAGCAGTTCCACGACTACGCTCAGCAGAGCACACGCATCCTCACTTCGCCAATGCCGGCTGGCCGAATCGAGAAGAGGCCGCCCCACTGGATCGCGCCGATACACAGCAGCCGCCTGATCAAAGAACCAGTGCATTCATCGCGGAATCTGGTATGGTGGTGGCCGTTGTCTGGTCCCAGGAGAAAGCGATCCCCACGCAGTGGAGCGCCGAGTCGAACATCAAGTGGAAGACGCCCCTGCCCGGCAAGTACTCCGCCTCGCCCGTCTGCGCCGACGGCAAGGTCTACTTCCTCTCGGAGAGCGGAAAAGGCACTGTGATCGAGGAAGGACCCCACTACAAGCTCGTCGCGCAGAACGATCTCGGCGAGACCTGCTGCGCCAGTCCCGCGATCTCCCGGGGGAATCTGTTCCTCCGCTTCGTCTACTCGCGTCCAACCTGGTACGGAATGCCCGCCTGCGGCGTCGTGTCCGCCTTCGGCGTGGCCGTCGTGATGGGCATCGTGACCGAGATCTTCCGCGAGCCCCGCGCGACCCGGCCCAGCGTTTCCTTCGTCGCACGCACCGGTTCGACGACCAGCTCGGGAACGCTGTACGTCCACAGGCAGGACTCGTAGTCCGTCGGGTCTTTCTGCGGCAGGATGAACGGTTGCCGCACGACGCCGTTGGTGTCGACGTAGGCCAGGTACGTCCTCGTGAACAAACCGTTGTCGCGTTTGCTGCTGAACGCGATCCACCGGCTGTTGCTCGACCAACTGTGCCAGCTCTCGCTCTGGTTGCTGTTGATCCGGAGCCTGCGAAACGCGTACCGGCCGGTCCTCTGCGCAGCGTGGAGGTCGATCACGTACAAATCGCTCCTCCTTCGGTACGCGGGAAAGCACCCATAGTCGCAGATCGTCATCATCAGCCATCGCCCGTCGGGACTGATCCGCGGAAGCAGGACGCTGCCGCCGGCGTCGCTGCCCGCCAGCACCGTTTCGGCCTGTCCCCAGGTCCCCTGGTTCGGATCGTAGGGGATCCGCATCAGGTCGTACCGGATCGCGTTGTACTGCTCGGGAATCACGCTGCGGCTCGTCCAGGTCAGCGGCGCGCTGCAGAAATACAGCCAGCGTCCGTCGGGCGACCACGTCGGATACGTCTCCAGTCGGTCCTTCTTCGCCAGGTCCGGCGCCGTGCCGACCCGCCTGGACTGCGTGTCGTAGTATGCCAGATACGAATCCAGATCGATCACGTCGCGCACCTCTTCCGTGGCCGGGTGGAGGAACATGCTCACCAGCATGTCGGTGTAGACCAGGATCTTCCCGCTCGGATGCCAGGAGGCGTACCCGAACTTCGCGCCGACCTTCTCGACCTGCCCATCCTGGAAGACCAGCGCGGAGGTCTCGCCGCGCGTGCTGACGAGCATCGTGTCGGTGCGGTTGCCGCGGAACGCATGGCAGTTGACGCATCCGCCCTGCACGTAGTCGCTCGTCAGGACCGCGGACTCCTTGAACGTCCGCAGGTCCCGCTGATAGATGCCCATGTCCCGCCAGGCGGAGTGGACCGGGCGAATCCGACGGTACACGAGATGGCTGTCGATGTCCTCGTTGGCGACCGTCATCGCAAACGCATCGTACCGCTGCCATCCCGCGTCGGTCAGCGCGAGCACCTCGAATCGAAGCTCCGCGCCCCGATGGGCCTGGAGCCACTGTCGCCAGCGCCGCTCGGGGATCGCGATCTTCGACGTTCCGCTCGATACTTCGGCGTGCGGCTCCCGATCCGAGAGGACCCTGACGCGGTACCGCTCGCCCTGCTCCCGCACCCGGAAGTTCAGCGGCGCGATGTTCGGCGGGATCACCACGCCGACGTAATTGGGCTCGATGCGAGGAAGCCGACCGACCGTCGTCGCCTGGTCGATCGACGGGACGAAGGGCGATCCGCCAAAACACGCGATCCCAATCACCGCAAGAACGAGCGTCGCGATCGCAGCAAGCCCGAGATGTCGCACGCGCCGGTTCTTCATCGGTTCGCCACCTTCGTACAAAAGTAATAGAAGAAGAAGCTGCCGCGGTAGTCCCTGGCCAGTTCGAGGATGGCGGCGGCCTTGTCGACGCCATGGCGATTGACGATAGCGCTGAAGTTCTTGAATCGCCGTTCGATCTCCGGATGGATCGCCAAGGCTTTGAGGATGTCCGTCTTGCCTGCGCCGTAGGCGTAGATCAGGATCGCTTCCTGCCACAGCGGCGGGATCTCCGTGTAGCCGAACTCGCTCAACCGCCTGACCTGCCGGGCGATCCTGCCCAGGTTGCTCCTGAGCAGGTTCCAGGCCATCAGGTACTCGAACGCCATGCGGTTGCGGCTCCCCTGCTCTGTCTCGGGCCCGATCAACGCGGTCAGCAACGTCTCGGGGTCGTAGAATTCCGCAGGCGCACCGCTCCCGAAATAGCCGACCCGCAGACGCTGGATCTCCGCGTCGGACGAAAGATCCGGGTCCGCGTCGAGTCGAGCCACCTGCTCGCTGGCCCAGCGATGGTGAAAGAGCGTCTTGCGCAGAGCGCCCAGGTAGATCCGCGCCGCCTCGGTCCTGCCCTTGACCAGGTTCACCGTCGCCAGTCGCTCCAGGATCAGAGGCTGCTCGCCGAACGTCTCCAGGCACTCCGTCAGGTTCTTTTCCGCCTGGTTCATCAGACCCAGGTCGATCAGCGTGTCGAACGCGTGCCAATAC
>DATIKY010000136.1:0-9388 GCA_035476995.1 Sedimentisphaerales bacterium
GCAGGCGGCGTGCCGTTCGCGGTCTTGACCAGAGCGTCACGGCAACCTCCGCTCGGATCGCAGGCACAGTAAGCAAAGACCGGCCTGCCGCCGACCCGCTCTGCGCCGAGAAGCCCCATTATCGCTCGTTCGGCCCCTGCCCGGCCCCCGCCACGTACGGGAACGACTCTTTCCCCCCTCGGTCCCGAGCCGTGTGCCAGCTCCAACCCGCCAGAATCACCCGACAACGCAAACGGCTCACCGGCCGGCTGTGTCATACGAGTAGTCCATGCCCGCGCCGTTGGCGTAATCCAGGCCCGTCCGGCGGGAACGGCCGTCGTAGGTGGGGAATCAGCCGGGTGCGACACTTTCTTGGGGGAGGGGCTGTCGTAACTTCCATGTGGCAAAGGACGTATTGGCGTCCCGCCTTCGCTGGGCAGGTTGCATATTGAAAGTCGCCGTTCGTCTTCAATCGGATTGGCTATCGGGAACGATCGGACTTGTCGGTTTCGCGGCGATCCTCTATAGTGCATTGCGAAGATGAAGGTGTTTGGGTGTGGTTCGTCGCATCAGGGAGTGATTGCAGGGATGCCGATGTTGCCGTTTTCCGATCCGGTGCTGATCTTCGCCAGCGTGATGGCGATGATTCTCGTTGCGCCGCTGTTTGCCAGGAAGGTCCGCCTGCCCGAGATCGTCGGGCTGATCGCGGCCGGAACGCTGGTCGGCCCCCACGGGCTGGGGATTCTCTCGCGCGACCAGACGGTGCAACTGCTCGGCACGGTCGGGCTGCTGTACATCATGTTCCTGGCGGGTCTGGAAATCGATCTTCACCAGGTGCGGCGCAATCGAAGCCACACGATCCTCTTCGGGCTCCTGACCTTCAGCATTCCGCTGGCGATGGGCGTCGCGATGGGCATCTGGGTGTTCAGCATGACCGTGCCGGTGGCGATCCTGCTGGCCAGCATGTTCTCTTCGCACACCCTGATCACTTTTTCGGTGGTGGGCAGGTTCGGACTGGCGAAGTCGCGGTCGGTGACGACCGCCGTGGGGGGCACCATCGTCACCGACACGTTGGCGCTCCTGGTGCTCGCGGTGATCGCCAGCGCCAGCCAGGGGGATCTGAACGCATGGTTCTGGGCGCGTCTTGCGGTCTCCATCCTCGTCTACGTCGGCGCGGTGGTGGTCCTGGTTCCGCGACTGGGACGGTGGTTCTTCCGCGAGATCCTGGCGGACGAGAACGCGGAATTCGTGTTCGTCCTGGCGGTCGCTATGCTGAGTTCCTATCTGGCGCACGCAGCCGGTCTGGAACCGATCATCGGGGCGTTTCTGGCCGGACTGGCGCTGAACAGCCTGATTCCCGAGAAGAGCATCCTGATGACGAGGATTCACTTCACCGGGAACGCCATCTTCATTCCCTTCTTCCTGCTGTCCGTCGGAATGCTGGTCGACGTGAGCCTGCTGTTCACCGGGACCGAGGCGTGGGTCCTCTCCGCAGGGATGATCTTCGTGGCGCTGGCGGCGAAATTCCTCGCGGCGTGGCTCTCTCAGAAGGCCCTGGGATACATCCGGGACGAAGGGCTGCTGATCTTCGGCCTGAGCGTCAACCAGGCGGCGGCCACGCTGGCGGCGGTTCTGGTGGGCTACAACCTCGGGCTCTTTTCCGAAGCGGTGATCACCGGGACCATCATGATGATCGCCGTGACGTGTCTGGTCGGGTCCATCGTGACGGAGAGGGCGGGCAAGAGGGTTGCGCTGCACGAGGAACAGGCGGCCTTCGACGCGTCCACCGCGCCGCACAGGACGCTGATTCCCCTCGAAGACCGTCCGGGGGCCAAGGAGCTGCTGGACATTGCGTTGCTCCTGCGGGAGAAGAACTCCCACGAGCCGCTCTACCCCTTGAGGGTGGTCCCGGAGAGCGCCGCGGTGGAGCAGGACGTGGCGATGGCCGAGAAGATCCTGGCCCACATCGTGGTCCGGGCGATGTCGGCGGGGATCCCGGTGACTCCGCTGACCCACGTGGATGTGAGCGTTCCTTCGGGCGTCCTGCGGGCCGTCCGGGACAATCGGATCTCCATGATCCTGCTGGACTGGGATGGCCGGGTGAGTTCCCGAACGCGGATCTTCGGACGCACGATCGATCCGATCGTCGAACGGAGTCTCCAACTGGTCATGGTCAATCGGGTCCAGAGGCCGGTCAGCACGGCCAAGCGGATCTTGCTGGTCCTGCCTCCTTTCGCGGAACGCCAGCCCGGCTTCGAGTCCGTCGCCACCGCGGTCAAGACGCTGGCCAGCCAGGCAGGAACCTCTGTGCTGATTCTCTGTTCCGCCGAGACGCTCCTGGCCGCCGGGAACTTCATCAAGAGAACGCCCCCGTCGGTGTCGGTTTCCTTCGAGACCCCTGCCTCCTGGAAGGGCGTTGTTCGGCACGTCGTCTCGACGATCGAAGAAGACGATTGGCTCATCCTCATGGGGGCCCGCAAGGGCGAACTCGCGTGGCAGCCCAGTCTGGACCGGCTGCCCGGCCAGTTGGCGAAGGAGTTCGCCGAGATCCCCTTCTCGGTCCTGATTCCGCCCGCCGAGCGATGGGACAGCCAGCAGGCGGCCGACAAGATTGCCGATTCCGCGTACATCTTCTCGACCTTCACGCGGGACCGAACCCGGCTGCAAATGGACGTCGCGACGACCGAAGAGGCGGTCCTCGAACTCCTCGGCGGCTACTTCGGCCATCGGACCGCCAACACCCAGGCGGTCACCACGCTGCTGCACGCCATCAGCCAGGAAGAGCCGGTGGAATTGACCAACGACGTGGTGCTGCTGCACACCCACGTGCCGAACGTGACCGAATCGGTCATCTTCCTCGGCGTGTCGAAGAATCCGCTGGATGTGCCCCTGGCTTCCGGCCCCCCGCACATTCTGATCATTCTGCTGGACCCGATCGGGCAAGATCCCGCCAGGCATCTCCAGGCTCTGGCGGACATCGCGCGGATCATGCGGCTGCCCGACATGGTGCAGGTGCTTCGCACCGTCCAGAATTTCGACAACCTCATGTCGGAAATCGCGGTCCGATCGGTGGGCAAGTAGCGCCGTTTGCCGCGGATCAGGCCTTGCCTGCGACCGCCTGCCGCACCTCGCGGTTGATCCGGACGCTGCACCAGTGCTTGCCGCACATCGAGCAATAGTCGGCGGTCTGCATCTCCTCCATGCCCATCTCCTTGCAGGCCTCTTTGTGCATGCGGTCGGCGGTCTGCGGATCGAGCGACGTGCCGATATGCGTCGGCCAGTCCAGGTTGCCTCGCGCGACGCTGAGTTTGCGGTCCCGGTCGGCGGCTCCCTTCAGGCCCCGGGCCACGTCGCCGGCATGGGCCGCGATCTTGGCCGCGACCACGCCCGCGCGGACGTCGTCGGTGTTCGGCAGGCCCAGGTGCTCCCGCGGCGTGACGTAGCACAGGAACGACGCCCCGTAGTAGGCCGCGGCGCAGCCCCCGATGGCCGAGGTGATGTGGTCGTAGCCCGGCGCGATGTCCGTCACGAGGGGCCCGAGCACGTAGAACGGCGCCCCGTGGCAGAGCTTCTGCTGGATCTCCATGTTGTACTGGATCTGGTTGAAGGGCACGTGGCCCGGCCCTTCGACCATGACCTGGCAGCCACGCTCCCAGGCCCGCTGGGTCAGTTCGCCCAAGGTCCGCAACTCCGCGAGCTGGGCCTCGTCGGTGGCGTCGGCGATCGCGCCGGGCCGCAGTCCGTCGCCCAGCGAAAAGCACACGTCGTGCCGGGCCATGATGTCGCACAGGTCGTCGAACATCTCGTAGAGCGGGTTCTGGCGTTTGTAGTGGACCATCCACTTGGCCAGCAGCGCCCCGCCCCGGCTGACGATGCCCATCACCCGCTTTTCGAGCAGAGGCAGATGCTCCCGCAGCAGTCCGGCGTGGATCGTGAAAAAGTCCACACCCTGTCTGGCCTGTTTCTCCACTGTCTTCAGGATGATGTCGCGGGTGACGTCTTCGACGTTGCGGCCCTCGATCACCTGGTAGATCGGAACCGTCCCGAAGGGGACCGGGCAGTGAGCCAGCAGCTCGTCTCGGATGGCGTCCAGATCGCCGCCGGTGCTCAGGTCCATCATCGCGTCGGCCCCGACCTCCAGGGCCGCGGTCATCTTCTCGATCTCGGCCGGAACGGAACATCGGATGCTGCTGGTTCCGATATTGGCGTTAACCTTGGTCGTAAGGACCCGGCCGATGCCGGCCGGCTTCAGATTGCCTCTCAAATGGGCCCTGTTGGCCGCGATCACCAGCCGGCCCGCGGCCACCTCCTCGCGGACGGTCTGCACGTCCACTCCCTCGCTCGCGGCGACCTGCCGCATGGCCTCTGTAAGGATCCCGGCTCGGGCATCTGTCAATTGTGTCGTCATGAATCCGACTCCTCTGTGCAAAAAAAAAGATCGCTCCTGCGGGGAAGCGATCTCTCATGACAATCAACGTGCTGTCGTCATCGCTTTCCTACGCAGGCTTGCCTGCCCGGTGCGGCTGATTTCGCCGCAAGGCAGTTATCCTGATCAGGTTCGGAGGGTGTTTTCTCAGGCCCGCACACGGGCCACCCCTAGCGACCAGACCACATTGTACAGCATCCCGACGCCCGCGCCCACGCAAAACTCGGGCGATCTTCACCACAGAGGCCCAAAGGGCTTGACGCGGCCCTCGGCCGCAACCCAATCCCTCCCAGCCAAAAGAAACGAAAGAAGCCGAAAAAAGCAGAGAAGCCCCAAAGACCGCATATCGATCCGTCGTCTTCTTCCCCTTTTTCGTCCTTTTTCGTTTCTTTCGGCTACCTGCTCTTGTTCTTCCCTTGCGGCAATTCACAACTGGATGGGAAGCTCTCTGTGCGATCTCCATGCCTCGGCGGCGGATTCTCCCTTTTTGGGCCTTGACTTCTCCGCCCGCCAGGCGAAGATTAGGGCTGTGGGCGTATGAGAATTCCAGATTGGGAGTGCCCGGAGTCGCGGAATTCGTGGGATACGAGCGGACAAGCTCAGGTGGGATGGGAAAGGTCGCCTTCTGGCTGGCCTTATCGCCCTGGTTCTATGCAGCGGCATCGCTGCTGTGCCTTCCGGGCTTTGGGTGAGGCTCTCCCCTCGGATTCCTTGGAGGAGTCCTGGTCGTGTTCGGTCCGCCCGCAGCGCTGGCAGTGAGCGTCGCGGCTATGGTTATGGACAGACGTGAAACGTGGGCGAGAGCGGGCCTGGCTGTGAGCGTGATCACGTTTGCCTTGTGGCTCACCGCCGTCGTATGCGGGGGCTTCGGATGATGCGAGGCAGGGGGACGGACAGATCCGGATTCCGGCCTTCGGCCGGGCATTTCCCGCTTCTTGCCGGCAGCATGAAATACGGCGACCCTCCTATGGTCGCAGGGGCGGTTTTCAAACCCGCCCGTACAGGACGCCCTGTTCGCCGGCGGGCCTGCGAAGGTTTCAGGGCTGGCAGGGGCAACTCCCTTGTTGTCCTACACATCTTGCCCCTGTCAAGAACCCGGGTGTTGGAAGCATCCAAGAACCGGGGGCGCTGCCCCCAGACCCCCGAGATTTTGCGCTTTGCGCCAGCAGCATGATAGACGAAGTGGAGACCTCGCCACGAGAGCGGGATCGTCCGGACCGTGGAACCGGGCTCTGCCGATATCATGCTTCTGGCCAAAGCGGAGAATCCCCCTCACACGCCCGCCAGAGATGCGTAGAACAACGGGGCAATCCCCTGTGGTTGCCCTCTTCGGTTTCAGGCCGTCACGGGCGGCCCCGATGCCGGAAGGGCAGGCACGGGGGCCTGTAGTTCGCCAGCTCTTTTTCGCAGATGTCGTCAAAGCTCGATAAGTCCTCATCGATGCCGTAGGGGCGGGTTTCAAACCCGCCCTCGCCCCTGGACCTGGACAATAAGATTCCGGCCCTGCGGGCCGGGAGTTTTCCGCTTCAGGGCCACCAGCGGGAGGATGTACTGCGTCCGCCCGTGCCGCGTCAGGCTCCGTCTTGTATCACGCTGGAGGCCACAATGCGCCAAACTCCCTCACCACGGCCGCTTCGGCCGTGTCTCCGCTGGTCGACACCTTTCCGCCTCCATACTGTTCGCGCGATCTTTCCTGCCTTTTCGGCTTGACCTCTCCGCCCGTCCGTGCGAAGATTGCGGCTACGAGCAGGTGAGAATCGGCAGTTGCGAGTGCTCGGAGTTGTCGAGAGATGATCGGTTTCGATAGGTGCGGTGGTTGGCGGGATCCTTGGGTTGTATCATCTCCATCGTGAGCACCCACTGCGGCCGGGAGATGAAGAAGGTCGAACCAAACGAGGATACTCCGGGAACCAAGATGGTGACGAAATGAGTTAGATGTCCCCCGGAAATGGGCCTTGGTCGCACCCACGTGGCAGCCATGGATCGGGCCAGGGGGATTTCCCTGCGATCCGCTTGACTCGTTTGTGTGGTTTCGGCTATCATTACGTGTAGCGAATCGGTAACTGCTTGGCATGCAATGGCCTATGGGAAGGGTCCCAATGGATACGCGGGAAATCAAGAGAATGAGCCGAACTGAGCGTCTTGCGGCCATGGAAGCCCTTTGGGAGTCGCTTGTAGAGGAAGAAGGCGAAATCGAGTCGCCGGATTGGCATCGCGATATCCTCGAAGAACGCAAGCGAAAGATCGAGAGCGGCAAGGCGGAGTTCATTTCTCTTGAAAAGCTAAGAGCGAGTCGCAAATCGTGAGAGTGCGCGAGGTCGTCATCCTGAGGGAGGTCGCCGAGGACCTGAACGACGGGAAGGCTTTTGACGACCAAAGCGAACCGGGTGTCGGCGATTACTTCTGGGACAGCCTACTTGGCGATATGGAATCGCTAGTAGTCTACGCGGGTATTCACAGTAGAGCGCACGGTCTTTACCGAATGCTCTCGAGACGATTCCCCTATGCCGTTTACTACGAGATTGCCGATGATATTGCCTACATTGTTGCGGTTCTGCCCATGCGTCGCAGTCCCGCATGGATCAGGAAGAGACTGGAAGGCAGGGGGTAACTCCCGTTTGACGGCCTGCATTGGTTGCTTTGCCTCAAGGCCGGCGACGGGTCTTCGCTCCTCTGCGGGCACGACGTCTTACGCCTTTTCGCCTTGATCTTTCCGCCCCGGCCGTGCGAAGATGATAGGTTCGCCGGCGTGCGTGCGAAGGTTCCAGGGTTGGTAGGGACAACCCTCCGTGGTTGCCCTCTTCGGTCTCAGGCCGTCACGGGCGGCTCGGACGTCGGGAGGGCAGGCACGGGGACCTGCCCCTACGGAGTTCGCCAGCCCTTCTTCACAGATGTCGTGAAAGTTCGACAAGTCCTCATCGATGCCGTAGGGGCGGGCTTCAAACCCTCCCTCGCCCCTGGACCTGAACGACAAGATTCCGGCCCAGCGGGCCGGGAGTTTTCCGCCTTAGGGCCGCCAGCGGGAGGGTGTACTTCGTACCCCTATGCGGTGTCAGGTTCCGTCTTGTATCATGCTGGAGGCCCCAATGCGCCAAACTCCCCCAACACGGCCGCTTCGGCCGTGTCTCTGTTGGCCCGGGGTCTATGGCCCTCAACCTGTGGTTTTGATGTCTTCTTCCTTTTCGGCTTGACCTCTCCGCCCGTCCGTGCGAAGATTTCGGCTATGAGCAGGTGAGAATCGGCAGTTGGGAGTGCCCAGAGTGGTTGAGTGGTATTCGGTTTCGATAGGTGCGGTGGTTGGCGGGGTCCTTGGGGCGCATCGTCTTCATCGCGAGGGCCCACTGTGGCCGGGAGATGAAGAAAGTCGAACCAAACGAGGAGACTCCGGGCAGCCAAGATGGCGGCGAAATGAGTAAGATGTCCCCAGAAATGCCTGCAGATGCCAATTGTAGTTGTGCGAACCAAATGAATGATTCTCAACAGATGAAGAAGTCCTCGAATGGACTTGGCATGTTTGCCGAGTTGAGCATAAAAGGTGCCGAATCGCTTCGTCGCCATCTCGCCTTCGATGAAGCCGCATATCTATCAATTGCAGGTCATGTCTGGCAGGACGCGAGGGCGTATGTGCTCTGTACAAGTCTTGATGAGGTCGACAAGAACGCTGTGCACGGGCTCATGATCATTCCTCATCTTCTTGAAGAGGGCGGTCCCCCTTGGGTAAGAGTGGATCGGATAGACCGGATCTTCATCACTCAGTTCTTAGAGCAATTACAGAGCCGAATGCGTCGAGATCTTGAGGTCCTCATAAACCTGGTCCTTTTCAGCCAAACCAATGAGCAACCCTATTACCGCCACTTCCTTCTTATCGAGGAACTTAATAACTTGCTCGGTGCCAATTCCGACCTTGAGGAGTTCTATGGGCGTCGAAGTGCGAATATCGACGATTCAATCGCACGGTTGACTCAGAGGATTAACCACATGGAGGCAGAGGTTGATCTTGGCAAATGCTGGTATCTGCGTACCGAGAAACCTCTGGGCAGGACAAAGGACCTTAGGGCGGGTCGCCTGCTCAACAGCACACGGAACCGGTTGATGCGGGCTCTGGCACTAATGTCAGATCATGAAAAAGCTATGTCTCACTTCTCATATAGGGGATATGGGCAGTTGAGTAAGGCGGTGCACTATGTGGCGAACAGGCAGGACTTCTTGCTCGATGCCAGACAGCTTGAGGCAATAGCGGCTGAGCTTGGAATCACCTGTTTCTGCATATTGGAAAGGTGCCGCGCGGTATTGAATGCTACGGGTTTGCCCATTCCAGATCAGATTTCGAGAGTGCTGGAATGCTGTTTACCAGAAGACAAGGTGGCATCATTCACTGTGGGTGCAGCCGTAGTCGGCGACATCGTGTTGGCTCATGGGGACTTGGCAGAGGTCCTGGAACTGTGCGACACCCGGTACAATTATCGTTCTTATCGTGTCAGATATCTTGCAGAGAAGCCGAAAGCTGAGATTCAAGAGGATTGGTTTCCTGCGAGCTACATCAGAAGGGTCTATACGAAGGAACAACTCAAGACAGGTCTGATGCGTCTCGCCGAGGAAGGCACGGTGCCTCCCGATATCTGTGAGAGGATGGGTGGTCCGCCCGAGGCAGAACTCCAACGGATAATGAGAGACTCCGTTATTGAGACATGGCATGCTGGCTTGCGGGATTGGATGAAGCACGGACAGGCTTGAGGAAAGCCTCCGGTTGTGATCTTGGCTCAAGTGCCAACCCTGGAGGACTCTCTTCGAGATCAAGGAGCACCTACGCACCGAGGGGTTGTCCAATGAACTACCTGCTCGACACCCCTCTGTGTCAGAATAGATGAGACAATTCCTTGCCGAGAATTAGAGTAGAGGGCAAGGAGATTGGGATTATGCTGGATGGTATGGATACGAAGCAGAACAGGAGGTTGTTGGCCACGGAGAGAGGGGAGCCGCAGC
>DATIKY010000137.1:0-51941 GCA_035476995.1 Sedimentisphaerales bacterium
GGGTGTTGCGGAAGGTGTGTTTCTTCGTGATGACCCTGCCGTATTCCGACGCGTTCTTTGTGCGGGCGTATGAGCGGGAGTGCACCGAGACGTTCTGGGACGGGCACGTTCAGGCCTTTGCCTTCTTTGGCGGCGTTGCCCACCGGACGCCCCAGAAACAATGATCTCACCTCCGAAATCCTTGAAAAATCCCCCCAACAGCGTAACTTGGGCTAATGCGAAAAACTCCCCCCGCACGACCGTTTCGGATGTGTTTGCCCACATGCCAGATATCCGCTAAAGCGTAATCGAGGGCCTGACCCCTGGCCGTAGCCGGTCGCCCAGGAGCACAGCCGCCAGGAACTGACCAAGGCCAGACAGAATCTCCGACAGCTCCTGACTCTGCGCCAGGAAGCGGCGCTGGTTTTGAACGGTCTGCTGGATTGACTTCGTAGTACGTGCATCTCCCATGTGTGCGAGGGCAAGCTCTGCCCCTGCTATGAGCCTTTTCCACGGGCGCGATGCCTGTGTTGTGAGGATTACGCAGGGCAGGACGCGAGCAGATTCTCCCGCACGTACTTGACCGCGTTGCGGAACATCTCGATGCCGTCCGGCCGGAGGTCCTTGCCCAGGCGCGACCAGTGGGGGTGCTGCGTCCTTCGGATGTACCGCTCAGGGTGGGGCATGAGTCCCAGGACCCGACCGGTCTTGTCGGTCAAACCCGCGATGGATTCGGTCGAGCCGTTGGGATTGACCGGGAAGGGGCCTTCCTGGCCGTTGGCGTCGACGTATTTGAAGGCCACGTGGCCCTCGCTCTTGAGTTTCTCCAGGGCCTCGGGGCTCTTGGCGACGAGCTTGCCCTCGCCGTGCGCGATCGGCACGTAGATCCGCTTGCCCGGCTCGATGAAGACGCATCGGTCCGTCTGTGGCTGGAGGTAGACCCAGCGGTCTTCGTACTTGCCGCTGTCGTTGTTGGTGATGGTGACATCCTCTTGTCGAAAGCCGTTGGCGCCGGGGAGGATGCCCGCCTTGACCAGGACCTGGAAGCCGTTGCAGATGCCCAGCACGAGCTTGCCGTCGTCGATGAACTTCCGGACGGGCTCGGCCAGGTGGTGCACGACCTGGTTGGCCATGATCTTGCCGGCCGCGACGTCGTCGCCGTAGCTGAAGCCGCCGGGGAAAATCGCGATGTGATACCGATCGAGGAGCGACTTGTCTTCGATCGCTCGATTGATGTGCACCCGGTCCGCCTTGGCCCCGGCCAATTCCAACGTGTATTGAGTCTCCAGGTCGGTGTTGATTCCCGCCGCCCGCAAGATGATCGCTCGAACTTGTTCCATCTGTGATCCCTAAGCTCCAACCTGTGGTCACCAGTTGAATGTCTTCTGCCACGTCTGTTTGAGAACGTCGATTCCGGCGTCGACGACGCTGCGTCCGTCCTCGTCTCTGATGACCAGACGCGGCGTTTCGGTCACCGTGCCAATCTGTCCGAACGGCAGATTCAGCATTCTCTTGGCGAACGCGTCGAAGTTCTCCGGAGTCACTTCGACGATGTATCGACTGTTCGATTCGCTGAACAGTTGCGCGTCCGTGCGCGAGCAGTCCTTGCTCTTGGGCAGGCCTCGCAGGCCGGCCTCGACGCCCAGACCTCCCGCGAACGCCATTTCCGCCAACGCGACGGCCAGGCCGCCCTCGGAGCAATCGTGACAACTCGCGACCAGTCCATCGGCGATCGCCGACGCGATCCGGGCCGCGATCTGCGGCGCCAGCGCCAAGTCGAGCTTCGGGACGTTTGCGCCGGTGTGGCCGTTCTCTCTGTAATAATGCGATCCGCCCAGTTCGTTGTTCGTCCGGCCCACGACGAAGAGCAGGTGGCCCGCGCGCTTGAGATCCATCGTCACGCATTTGTCGATGTCGTCCACGATCGACATGGCGCTGATCAGCAGGGTGGGGGGTATGCGGATGAGCGAGCCGTCTTCGCAGACGAATTCGTTGTTGAGAGAATCCTTGCCCGAGATGAAGGGAGCCTGGAACGCGATCGCGCCGTCGTAGCAGGCCTGCGCCGCCCGCACCAGGCTGCCCAGGACCTCCGGATCGGTGCAACGGGCCCAGCAGAAGTTGTCCAGCAGGGCGATGCGGTCCACTCGTCCGCCGACACTGATCAGATTGCGGATGGCTTCGTCGATCCCGGCCAGGGCCATCCAGTACGGATCGATGTCGCCGTACAGAGGGTTCATGCCGCAACTGATCGCGATGCCTTTCTGGGAGGTGTACTTGGGCTGCACGACCGCGGCGTCGCTGGGGCCGTCGTTGGCGGCGCCGACCAGCGGCTTGACCACCGAGCCACCCTGGACTTCATGGTCGTACTGGCGGATGACCCACTCCTTGCTGGCGATGTTGTACGACGACAGCAATCGCAGGAGATCGTCGGTGTAGCTGTCTTTCTCCGGCAGCGTCGGCTCGCTGAGCTTGGGGTTCTTCCACGAGGCCCGGCGCCGATACTTCGGCACGCCGTCGTGGAGGAATTCCATGTCCAGTTCGCCCACCTGCCGGCCGTTGTAGCGAAGGCGCAGCTTCTTGTCGTCCGTGAAGCGGCCGATGACAGTGGCCTCGACGTTTTCGCTGGCGAAGACCCTCTGAACGGCTTCGAGGTTCTCGGACTTGACCGCGATCACCATTCGCTCCTGGGCTTCGCTGATCCAGATCTCCGTATAACTCAGACCCGTGTACTTGAGCGGCACCTTGTCGAGATCCACCTCGGCGCCGAGTTTCTCGCCCATCTCGCCGACCGCGCTGCTCAGGCCGCCTGCGCCGCAATCGGTGATCGCCTCATAGAGCCCGGCCTCGTTGGCCTGCACGAGCACGTCGAGCATCTTCTTTTCCGTGATGGCGTTTCCGATCTGCACCGCGTGCGAGAAGATCGTCTCGTGTTCATGCGTCATCTGGCCGCTGGAGAACGTGGCGCCGTGGATGCCGTCCCGGCCGGTTCGTCCGCCGACGACGACGATCAGGTTGCCGCTCTGCTGATGCTTGAAAGCCTTGCTCTTGTCCATCACGCCGATGTTGCCGCAATAGACGAGCGGATTGGCCATGTAGCGGTCGTCGAAGTAGATGGCCCCGTTGACGGTCGGGATGCCCATGCGGTTGCCGTAGTCGCGGACGCCGGAGACGACGCCCCGCATGATCCGGCGGGGGTGCAGGACGCCCTTGGGCACTTCGTCCAACTTCTTGTCGGGCCGGCCGAAGCAGAAGATGTCGGTGTTGGCGATCGGGCGGGCTCCCATGCCGGTGCCCATGGGGTCGCGGATGACGCCGCCGATGCCGGTGGCGGCTCCGCCGTAGGGATCGAGCGCCGAAGGATGGTTGTGCGTCTCGACCTTGAAGCATACGGCCGATTGTTCGTCAAACTCGACTACGCCGGCATTGTCGGCGAACACGGAGATGCACCAAGGCTTGCCGAGCTGCTGGGTGGCTTTGAAGACGGTCTCCTTGAGCAGGTTGTCGAAGTGGATCTGCCGGCCCTCATGGTCCATTTCCACCTGGCTCTTGAGCGTCTTGTGGACGCAGTGTTCGCTCCAGGTCTGGGCGACGCTCTCGAGTTCGATGTCGGTGGGCTCTCTGGCGATCTTGCGGAAGTACTCCTGGATCGTCTTCATCTCGACCAGGTTCAGGAACAAGTCCCGCTCCTTGCTCAAAGCCTCCAGGCCCGCGTCGTCCAGGTCGCGAATGGGCCAGTGCACGAGGTTTAGTTCGTAGGGCTTCAGATGCGGGCTGGGCGGCTCGGCCTGGTCGCCGATCACGACGTCTTCGATGACGTCGTTGGCCAGGATCTTGCGGGCGATCGTATCGATCTGGCTGGGCTTGATCTCGCCCAGGAGAATGTACTTGCGGGCCGTCCGCACGCCGGCAGGGGAGGCGCCCATGTCCTCAATGGCCGCCATGACTGACTCGGCCACCGGGTCGGTCACGCCGCTCTTGAGGTGAACCTCGATCAGCGTGGCCTTCGCCAGTCCGGCCGGAGGGCCGCTGCGACCGAGATGGTACTGCTCGCAGATGGGGTCCGCCAGGAGTTCGCGGGCCACTCGTTCCGCGAACGCCTGGTCGAAATCCGCCTCGATCAGGAAGACGCGGGCCGACTGAACGACTTGCACCGTGGTAATGCCCAACTCGCGAATATCGGCCAGCACGCTGTTGCCCGCAACGTCGGGAAGGCTGGGCCGGTTGAAGACCTCAAAACGCCATTGTCTCACTACAGTAGTTCCTTCCTTCGGATCTTATACTTCACGAGGTCGGCACGCTTGCGTCGAGCGGTCTCGAGCAATTCCGTGATCCGATCCCTTTGCCCATTGCGGATGGCCGCCTGTAACCGCGACAACTCGGCGATCGTCCGGTCGAGCCCGGCCGCGATGTTCTCACGGTTGGCCAGGAGAACGTCCGTCCAGATCGAGGCCGGACCGGACGAAATCCTCGTGCTGTCCAGAAACCCCTTGCCGGCGAACTTCATGTCTTCGTCATCGCTGGCGTTGACCAACCCAGCCGCGATCACGTGCGGCAGGTGGCTGATGTTCGCATAGACGCGATCATGTTCGGCCGGGCTCATCACCCGCATGGAGCAACCGAGGGCGGACCAGAAGTCCTTGAGCAGCTTCATGGCCGGGCGATCGGTCGCGGGCGTGGCGGTCAGGATGCACCGAGCGGTGTCGAACAGATCGTCGCGGGCGAATTCGACGCCGCGTTGTTCGGACCCTGCGATCGGGTGCGACCCCACATAGCGGGCGGAGTTCCCCAGGCGCTGTTCGGCCCACTGATGCGGGAGCAACTTCGTCGAGCCGACGTCGGTGACGATGCAGCCTGGCGGCACAGTGCGGGAGAGGTCCGCGAAATACTCCTCGAATGTGAAGATCGGCGTCGCCAGGATGACCAGATCGGCGGTGGCCGTCGCGGCGGCGAGATCCCCAACCACCTGAGTCGCAATCCCCAGGGTCTTGGCCTTGCGGCGCGTGGCGGCGCGATGGCTGTAACCGACCACCTGGACGCCCGGCATACGCTGACGCACAGCCAGCGCGACCGAGCCTCCGAGGAGTCCTAATCCTATGATGGAAACCTTCCGTAAACTCTTCACGCATAAGACCTTACAAGAGAAATGTGCACCACGGGCGATACACAAGCCTATAGCCGTCCCGGGCGGCTGTCAAATTTTTTCTTTCATTTGAGCGTCCGAGATGCTACATTCTACAGCGAAAGAAATGCCGAAGGACCCGGCGATAAGAACCTCGGAGCCGCCGATGAGCGGCCGGTTTTTTGTGTAGAGAGAGCTGTTTCAAAACATCAAGGGGAGTTTACACCCCGTGGAGTAGGCAGAATAAGGTATGGCGCCCGAAGGCAACAGAATAGGCGGCGGCTACTTGGATTTCGAGCAGAAGATTGCCGATCTGGAGCAGCAGGTCGAAGAGCTTCGCAAGCTCGGCATGAAGAAGGGGATCGATTATTCTGTCGAAATCCGTCGTCTGGAGAAGGACCGGATCGCGGAGCTTAAGCGTACCTACTCCAGTCTGACTGCCTGGCAGACCGTCCAGGTGGCCAGGCATCCGCAGCGGCCGCTCCTGACCGATTACCTGAGCCTGATGGTCAAAGACTTCCGCGAACTGCACGGGGACCGGTGTTTTGGGGACGACCGTGCAATCGTCACGGGCATCGGCCAGATCGCTCGCAACAAGGTGCTGATCGTGGGTCAGAACAAAGGCAAGACCACCAAAGAGAAGATCGTGTGCAATTTCGGATGTCCGAATCCCGAGGGCTATCGCAAGGCCTTGGCGAAAATGAAGTTCGCCGAGAAGTTCGGCCTGCCCATCGTGACTCTGATCGACACGCCGGGAGCGTATCCGGGAATCGGGGCCGAAGAGCGGGGCCAGGCCCAGGCCATCGCGGTCAATCTCGCCGAAATGTCGCGGCTGAAAGTCCCGGTCGTCAGCGTTTGCATCGGAGAAGGCGGGTCCGGCGGCGCGCTGGGCATCGCGGTTGGAGACCGGCTCGCCATGCTCGAGTTCGCGTACTATTCGGTGATCTCGCCGGAGGGCTGTGCGGCGATTCTGTGGCGCGACGGTTCCCAGGCCCCGGACGCGGCGCAGGCGCTGAAGCTGACCAGCAAGGACCTTCACCAAATGGGCCTGGTCGACGCGATCATTCCCGAGCCTGTCGGCGGCGCCCATCGGAACGTGCACGACACGGTCTACAACGTCGAGTCTTATATCTCGCAGACGTTGTCGCAGCTTCAGAAGATGAGCACGCGCGAACTTCTGGACACGCGGTATCGCAAGTGGCGTTCCGTCGGCAAAGATTGCACCGTAAGCGTCGGTGTCACGTCGGCGTGCAGGACGCCCATCGTCAGTACGTGCGGTCCGGCGGGGGCTCGTCGCGTTTCTTCTGCGGCCAGGGTATGATGGAATCGGGTTCGATGGGCTCAGGCCGCTTCGCCTTGCCCCAAGAGCCTGTGTCAGAGGGGGATTGTAAGCGGCTTGTGCCTAGCGAGGCATGTCGGGTCGCAGGGGGAGCCGTAAGTAGGGTGATGGCGAATGGAAAGGAGGAAGGGAGTGATGAGAAGATGGTGTGTGGTCGTAGGCTTGGCCGCGACGATTGGCTTGCTCGCTGTGATGGGGTGCAACGGTACGGCGGGGGAGTCTGCTGAGCCTAGCGCCGAGGTCAAGCAGCTCAAGACGGCGCTGGACGAGAGCCAGCGTCAGAAAGGGCAGCTCCAGACCGACGTGGGCCGGCTGGAGAAATCGCTGAACGAGGCGGAATCGGGCCTTGCGGACGCCAGGAAGGCCAAGGAAGACCTGCAAAAGCAGATTCAGGATCTGACGGTTTCCCGCAAAGGCCTGGAGTCGAAAGTCGGCGATCTGGAGGGCAAGGTCGGCCAGTTGACCGCGTCCAGGACTGAACTGCAGCAGAAGCTGGATCAGTTGAGCACGTCCCGGGACCAGCTCCAGCAGCGGGTTGACGAATTGGTCAAGTCGCGGGATGATCTGCAGGCTATGGTCACGAGCCTCGTCGACACCCGAGGCATGCTGGAGAAGCAGGTGGCGGCTCTGACCAAGGCGCGAAACGCCGCGATGGTGGACGCCAAGAATGCCCAGACGAAGGTCGACGTTCTGAGCGAACGGCTCAAGAGCCAGACGCAGCAGATGATGGATCTGCAGGAACAGATGACGTCGGTTCGGGCTGTGCTCCAGCAGCTCCAGCAGAAGCTCGAGTAGATTCGCGGGCGACGGGATTTTGGAGGTGGCTGTCCGCTGAAGGAGGGTGTGCGGTTATTCGGATACCCCGGCATCAGGGGGATTGCGCGTCTGTCGGCACGTCGACCTGCGCGGCCCGTGGATACGAGTCGATCTGTGGTTCGCTGATCTGAAGTCATGCACAAAGTCCTGACTATCGTTTTTGCGTTCTTCTTCAGCCTGTTGCTCAGGTGCGTCTGCGGCTCCAATCGGTTGACTGTGACGAGGCGGGACGTCTTCGACGACTACGTCGATCAGGGCAACAACATCTTCGTGTTCTGGCACAACCGGCTGTTCTACCTGGTCTATTATTACGTGATGCGTGCGCCGCGGCGCAAGGCCTGCATGCTCGTGAGCATGAGCCGGGACGGGGATTATGGGGCCGCCCTGGTCCGGCGGCTCAAGCAGGACGCGGTCCGGGGGTCGAGCAGTCGGGGCGGGCAGGCCGCGGTGCGAAAGCTCGTGTCGCGAATTGCATCGGGCAACAACGTCGCCATCACTCCGGACGGACCCCGGGGGCCCGCCTTGGTCGTCGGCGAAGGGGTCGTCAAACTGGCCCAGATGACCGGCGCTCGGATCATCCCGGTGAGTTACCAGGCCAGCCGGAGGCTGCTGCTCAAGAGCTGGGATCGATTCATTGTGGTCAAGCCCTTCGGCCGGATTCACGTGGCCTTTGGCGAACCGATCCAGGTCCCGAGGCGGATCTCCTCGCAACAGCGTCGAAGCTGCGTGGAGCAGGTGGAACGGGCGTTGCTTGAGCTGGACCGGGTTTGCATCGAGGAACTGGACGGATGCACGGCCGAGCGAGTGGCGGAACCTTCGGTGTCTCTGACGTCCGAGTCCCGGGAAGCGACGCCTTCGCAGGAAGTCCGCGCCGGGTGATCGTCGCGGCTGGAATCAGCCGTTCGGGATTTCCCGCGGGTCACGACCTTCCTCAATCGCGGTGATTTTGTTGACCCGTCGTTGATGACGGCCCCCGCTGAACTCCGTGGTCATCCAGGCTTCCACGATCTTGCGGAGCAGCACTTCGCCGAGCTGGTCGCCGGAGAGGCACAGAACGTTGGTGTCGTTGTGGTCGCGGGAGATTCTCGCGCTGAGCTCGTCGTGGCACAGGGCGGCCCGGATGCCGTGGACTTTGTTGGCCGCGATGCTCATGCCCAGACCGGTGGCGCAGATCAGGATGGCCCTGTCCGCCGTCTTGTCCGACACGGTCTTGGCCGCTACATAGGCGAGGTCCGGAAAATCGACGGGAGTCGCGTTGTCGGTTCCGACGTCGACGCACTCATGACCCATCTGGGCGACGATCGCCTTGATCAGTTGTTTGGCGTCATAACCCCGGTGATCGCTTCCTACGGCTATTCTCATATCGCCAGCTCACTTACTCTTGTCTTTACGGCCGCCTCAATATATCCGGCACAGCGGTTGAAACACTCCTGAGGTTGTCCGACCGGGTCGGGAATCTCGCCATCGGGGCTCAGAAGAAGGCATTTCCGCTCCGCCTCCGGCGCGAGGGAAACGACCTGGTCGCAGTGCGCCCGCGTCATACAGTAGACGAAATCACTGGCGTTGATGAGCAGCCCGGACAAGGGCCGGCTCATATGATCGCCGATGTCCACTCCTTTCAGGGCACACGCCGAGATGGCTCCGGTACTGGCGGGAGCGCCGGCCAGTCTCATGGTGCCCGCAGAAAGAACCTTATAGCCCCGTTCTCGCAGTTCGTCAACGCCGCAGTCGATTTTTTCCGCGAGGTATTTGCGGAACAGGCCCTCGGCCATGGGGCTGCGGCACGTATTCCCCGTGCACACGAAGAGAAAGACAACGTCGGACATGCTCTTCAACTGCGCGGCGGAGTAGACGCCCTCTCGCAGGAGGCGAATCCCGTGGGAGCCGACGGCCGCGACGGTGCTGCTCGTTCCATACTTGCACGGCCCGGCGTCCAGGACGAGGTCCAGGTCCGATCCCAGTTCGGCGATCGCCTGCTGAGCGTCTTTGGGTGGCTCGCAGCCGGCTCGATTGGCGCTAGGCGCGACCACGGGATGATTCACCAGACGCAGCAGCAGGGAGGCGACAGGATGGTCCGGGCAACGAATGCCGATGGAGCCACCCTTGTAGAGGGTGTTCGCTACATCGTCGCCGAGGCGGCTTCTCAGTTCGGCGATCTGCTCGGAATCGACCTCGAACACAAGGGTCAATGGCCCCGGCCAACCCTGGCCGATGAGTTTCTCGGTTCGGAGCCCGACCTTCTGGACGTACTTGCGGTATTCGTCGATCTGCCCGATGTGCAAGGTGTAATGCTTGCGGGCATCCCGCCCTTTGATCCGATGCAGGCGGTCCAGAGCCTGAGCCTGCACGCAACAGGCGATTCCGTACACCGTTTCTGTGGGGAAGGCGACCAGACCTCCGGCGTCCACGACCTTCGCGGCCTCTTTGATTCGGTCCAGGTCCCCCGGGCGACCACTGATCTTGATGACCTCTGCTGCCATAGGAGTCACGATACGCCAAACTCGAAAGTCACGCAAGGGTTGCGAGCGTGTTCTTTCACACGACAATCTTTGAACGGCCGATAATCGCGCGATATGATGGAAGACGAGGCGAAATCTTTGTCGCGACCGTCGTATTCGCTATATTCTCTAAAGCCCCTATTTGTTTGTTACCGATAATTGCACCGTTGGCTGAAACCAAGTGCAATGGAGGTTCAGATCATGGAAACTTTGCTGGAACAACGCAGGGAACGCAGAACGGATCTCTCTTGGCCCGTCAGCGTCTGGCTTCCGGAGGCGGATCGATTCTTCAACGGCCGCAGCGCCAACATCAGCAAGACGGGGGCCTTGATCACCGTTCCGCTCAGCACGCCGGCCCGCGAGGGTAGCGTGGTCGAGTTGAACTTCCCGAGGACCGACACGCTCGCCCAGGAGAAAGGGCAGTACGCACGGATCAAGCGGGGACGGATCGTTCGTGTCGATCGACGCAACACCCTGGACAACGCAAGCATCGGCTTGGGCATCGCTTTCGAGTAATCCCGAACCGGTGCCACGAGGCAACGAAAAAGCATGAAGCTGGCGGTCGTGATCGGCCGTCAGCTTCTCGTGTTTTCACGGGAGGCACCTGCAAAACTCCTACAACACCACCGGCACGAACATCAGGAGAAGCCCCAGGGCCGCGGTGCTGATGGTGATCTGCAGCCATCGCGTATACCGGGCGTACTCCGGATGCTGGTCCTCGAGCTCGTGATAACAGTCGTCGAAGTCGGGGTCGTGAGGTCGCAGCCGGACGCGAACGTAAATATGCGCGGCCACCGAAACAAGGAACAAGAAGCCACCGGCTATGTATAGCGATGCGAACATGATGCACGTCATCATACCACGTTCGGTCGTCCAGCCAATCGGAAAACGGGTGAAAGCCCTGCCGTCGTCGGGGCCGTATTGACGGGGACGCACCATCGGGCTATCCTCTCTCGTGGCTGAGTTGAACGGCCTGCCGGACGAGTCTGTGAACGAAGGTGCGACATCATGCAAGTAGTGGATCTACGCAGCGATACGGTCACCCTGCCCTCCGACGAGATGCGGGAGGCAATGGCCCGCGCCGAACTGGGAGACGACGTCTTCGGCGAGGACCCCACGGTCAGCCGGCTCGAACGAATGGCCGCCGAGCGGGTCGGAAAGGAGGCGGCTCTGTTGGTCGCCAGCGGGACGATGGGGAACCTGGCGTCGATTCTGACGCACTGTCGCCGGGGCGAGGAAGTGATCCTGGGCGACCAATCGCACACGTTCGTTTACGAGGGTGGCGGCATCGCAGCCCTTGGCGGGGTCCATCCTCACACGATTCCCAACCAGTCCGACGGTACGCTCCGCCTTGAGGACGTCGAGGCCGCCATTCGCCCCGACAACGTCCATTTCCCCCGCACCAGACTGGTTTGCCTGGAGAACACGCACAATCGCTGCTGCGGGGCGCCGCTGACGCCCGCCTACATGGCGGCTGTCGGAGAATTGGCCCGCCGTTGTGGACTGGCTGTTCACCTGGACGGGGCCCGGCTCTTCAATGCGGCCGTTGCTTTGAACGTGGATGTGAGAGAACTGACTCAGTCTGTGGATTCCCTGAGCTTCTGCCTGTCGAAGGGATTGGCCGCGCCGGTGGGCTCGGTGATTTGCGGATCCCAGGCGTTCATTGCGGAAGCGCGTCGCGTTCGCAAGGTTCTGGGCGGCGGCATGAGGCAGGCCGGCGTTCTGGCCGCCGCGGGCGTCGTGGGCTTGGAGAAGATGGTCGACAGGCTCCAGGAGGACCATGACAACGCCAAACGCCTGGCCGAGGGGATCGCGCGAATCGAGGGGCTGGCCATCGATCTGGCGAAGGTTCATACGGACATCGTTTACTTCGATGTGGTTGAGGAGGGCCTGGCCGCGGATTCGCTGATCAAACGGCTGAACGATCGAGGCGTTCATATGCTCAGCGTCGGCTCCAGACGTATTCGCGCGGTCACGCATTACGGCATCACCGCCGTCGATATCGATCGCACGATCGGAGTTCTGGAAGAAGTCACGCGACCGGCTTTAGCTCACGTCTCCGCCGGCCGCTGGTAGACGATCCTGCCCCCGACGAGGGTCGCGTTCACGGACAGATCGTTCTCCAGGATGACCAGGTCCGCGTCGTAGCCCAGCGCGATGCGCCCCTTGCGTTGGTCCAGCCCCAGCACGCGGGCGGGGTTCTCGGTCACCGTCCGGATCGCCTCCGAGAGCGGGCATCCGGTGAATCGCATCAGGCGGGTCAGCAGGTCGTTCGGCGGGACCGCGGTCCCGATCAGGGTCCCATCCGTATACCGGGGGGTGCCGTTGCGGCATTCATATTCCATGTTGTTGTAGACATAGCGGCCGTCGGGCAGGCCCAGGGCCTGGATGCCGTCCGTGATGGTCACGAACCGCTGGGGGCCGAGGGCCTTGTAGGCGAGCCGCAGGACCGCGGGATGAATGTGAACCCCGTCGGTGATCACCTGGCAGGTGACGCCCGGCCGCTCGAAGATCGCCGCCAGAGGGCTCGGATCGCGATGGTGCAGAGAGGGCATTGCGTTGAACAGATGCGTCACGTGGGCGATGCCCATGTCGAAGGCCCGAAGGGCCTGGTCGTATGTAGCTTTGGAGTGTCCGAATGAAGCGACCGTTCCGTTGGCCATCAGCGTTCGGATGATGTCGTCGCTGCCGGGCAGTTCGGGGGCCACGGTCATCATCTTGAGGGTGTCGCCGAGCAGGACGTAGATGTCATCGAGGATGGCGGCCGAGGCATCACCCAAGCAGTCCGGCTGGATCATGCCCCGTTTGTGCGGCGAGATGAACGGGCCTTCCAGGTGCGTGCCGAGAAGCCGCGCGCCGCCCAAGTCTCGGCCCGTGTATTTCGCGGCCAGACGCAGATGGGTGTTCTCTTGACGAGGCCTGTAGACCGTGGTCGCCAGGAAGCCCGTCACTCCGAAACGGGCGCAGGTCCGCGAGATCGTCTGGATCGCCTCGGGCGTCGAGTCCAGGATGTCCGCGCCGCCGGCCCCCTGGATGTGCACTTCGATGAAGCCGGGCGCCAAGATCCTACCGGCGGCATCGAGGATAGGGTCGGCGGAAAGCGAAGGAACGCCGTCGCCGATTCGCTCGATCACGCCCTGGCGTACCAGGACGGATCGCAAAGGGGCTTCGGCCGGAACATCGTGCAGTCTGCAATTCGTGATCAGTAGTGCGCTCATGTCCTCGATATCCAAGAAGTGGCAGGTTCGGATCGGATGACGCGACCACAGGGCCGGTCATCGCCTTTCGTCCCGGAAGGATACGAGGGGGCGGGACCGAATGCAAGCGGTAAGCTCCCCCACGCCCGTCACATTCCCACTTTTGGTTGACGCCTGGGAGGCTTTGGACTATCGTACCCAGGCGGCAGGCGCGGTGTACGCGCCCCGGCCGGGTCGAATGGAAATCGCACAAGCACAGGGGCTTCGGTGCTTGTGCCTCATGCAAGAGGTCCAATGAAATCCATGGGAAAGGGGAGGTAGTCGGTGCAATACGGAATACCGATCGTCAAGGATGTCTACTGGGTCGGCGTCAACGACCGGCGCACGTCCCTGTTCGAGGGGATCTGGCCGATTCCGCGAGGCGTGTCCTACAATTCCTATCTCATCCTGGACGAGAAGACGGTCCTGATCGACACGGTCAAGGATCTGTCGGTCAATGGGTACCTCAAGAAGCTTCGCCACGTGCTGGGGCCCGACCGGCAGATCGACTACCTGGTCGTCAATCACCTCGAGCCCGACCATTCCGGCGCGATTCCGCTGATCAGGAAGGTGTTCCCGGGCATCCAGATCCTCGGCAACAAGAAGACTGCGGAGTTCGTCAGGGAACTCTACGGCGTCCAGGACACCCGCATCGTCGCCGACGGCGAGGAGCTTTCCCTGGGCCGACGCAAGCTGAAGTTCTTCTTCACGCCCATGGTCCACTGGCCCGAGACCATGATGACGTATGAGATGGCCGACGGCATTCTCTTCGCCGGGGACGCCTTCGGCGGGTTCGGCACGCTCGAAGGCGGGATTTTCGACGACGAGGTGGACATCCACTATTTTGAAGATGAGATTCTGCGATACTTCTCGAACATTGTCGGCAAGTATTCGCCCATGGTTCAGAAAGCGATCCAGAAGCTCAGCGGCGCGGGCGTGCCCCTTCGCATCGTGGCCGCGACGCACGGCCCGATCTGGCGGACGGACCCGGGCCACATCATTCGTCTGTACGACCGCTGGAGCCGCCAGGAAACCGAGCCCGGCGTCGTCGTCGCGTTTGGCTCGATGTATGGCGCCACGGAGCGGATGGCCGAGGCGGTCGAGCGGGGCGTCACCGAAGGCGGGATCAGGACGATCCGGGCGCACAACGTCTCGACCAGTCACGTATCGTATGTCATCCGCGACGTCTGGCGGTATCAGGGCCTCATTCTTGGCAGTCCGACCTATGACGCCGGGATGTTCCCGTTGATGAACAACCTGCTGGACCTCCTTCGCGAGAAGCGGGTCGCCAACCGCGTGGCGGGCCTGTTCAGCAGCTATGGCTGGAGCGGCGGGGCGGTCAAGGGAATGAGGCAACTGGTGGAAGACAACAAACTGGAGCTGATCGAGCCGATCGTGGACGCCAGGTTCTGCGCGACGCCCGAGCAGCTTGAACAATGCCACGCCTTGGGCCGAGCGGTGGCCGCACGCATCCGCTCAGACGCGGCGCAGAAATCGTGAGAGCGACAGTCATGGCCGATACGCAGAGAAGCTGGGAAAAGCGTTTGTCCAGCAAGCCCGATGAACTGACGGTGGACTACGTGGAGTCCCTGTCCTACGACAGGCGTTTGTACAAGTACGACATCATCGGCTCGATCGCCCATGCGGACATGCTCGCGGCGCAGGGCTTCATCACGCAGGCGGAGTTTCAGGCCGTCGAAAAGGGACTGGCGAGCATTCGCGACGACATCGAGGCCGGGCGGTTCGAGTTCGACAAGGCCGCCGAGGACATCCACATGGCAGTCGAGGGCGCGTTGATCAAGCGGATCGGCGAGCCGGGCGAGAAGCTGCACACGGCGCGGAGCCGCAACGACCAGGTGGCGACCGACATCCGCCTCTGGATGCGGGACCAGATCGGCGCGCTGCAAGGGGGCCTCGCCCGGTTGCAGAGGGCGCTGGTCGCTCTGGCGGGCAAGCATGCGGACGATCTGATGCCGGCGTACACGCATATGCAGCGGGCGCAGCCCATCGTTATCGGCGCCTACCTGCTGAGCTTCGTACAGCCGCTCGAACGCGACGTGGTCCGGCTGGGCAACTGCCGCAATCTGCTGAACTTCTCTCCGCTCGGGGGCGGCGCCATCGCGGGCTCGACGTTGGGCATCGAGAGGAAGACCACCGCTGCGGCCCTGGGTTTCGTGGACATCGTGTTCAACAGCATCGACGCCGTGAGCGACCGGGACTTCTGCGCCGAGTTCATCTTCGACTGCGCCTTGATCGCGGCGCATCTGTCCCGCCTGGCGGAGGACTGGATCATCTTCTCGTCGAGCGAGTTCGGTTTCATCCGCATCGACGACGCCTTCTGCACGTCGTCGAGCATGATGCCCCAGAAGCGGAATCCCGACGTCCTGGAGCTCATGCGAGGCAAGACCGGCACGATCTACGGCGCCTTGATGGCCATGCTGACGATTCTCAAGGCCCAGCCCTCCGGCTACAACCGCGACCTCCAGGAGGACAAGCTCCACGTCTTCTCGGCGGCCGATTGCATCGGCAAGTCGCTGGAGATCGCGGCGGCGGTCGTCTCGCACACGACGTTCCGCACGAAGGAGATCGCGGCCGGTCTCGACGCGGGTTTCCTCGACGCGACCGCCTTGGCCGAGTACCTCGTGCGAAAGGGCGTTCCCTTCCGCCAGGCCCACGGCGTCGTCGGCTCGCTCGTCGCCCGGTGCGAGAAGGAGGGGCGTTCATTGTCGCAGCTTCCGCTGGAGGAGTTCAAGGAGCGGTCCCTGGCGATCGGCGAGGACGTGTATGAGTCCCTCGGCGCGGGCAACGTGGTGAGGCGGTACGTATCCGCGGGCGCCGCGGGACCCGAGCAGGTTCGTCAGCAGCTGGCATTCTGGGAGAAGCATCTGGCCGGCCATGAGTCCGAGAGAAGATGACATCACCGGGTGGTTTCGCGGGCAGCGAGAACTCTCGCCCGTCGAGATCCCCATCGGCATCGGCGACGACATGGCCCAGATCGCCCTGGGGCGCGACAGCTCCGTTCTGATCACGACGGATATGCTGCTCGACGGCACGCACTTCGAGGTCAGGGAAGCGGGGCTCAAACGGGCTGGATACAAATCGATGGCGGCCAGTCTGAGCGACTGCGCCGCGATGGCGACGGTCCCGATCGCAGCGGTTGTGGCGGTCGGCCTGCCTCGCGGGTTCGCCGAGGCCCAGATGAAGGAACTGCACGCAGGGATCCTCTCCGCGGCGGACAAATACGATTGTCCCCTGGTCGGAGGGGACATCACCTCCTGGAAAGTCGCAGGGCGTCTGGTCGTGTGCGTTTCGATGCTCAGCAGGCCGGGGGACAAGCCGCCCGTCCGCCGCAGCGGCGCGAAAGCGGACGACGTGATCTGCGTGACCGGCTCCTTGGGCGGTTCGGGGCTGCGAAAGCACCTGGACTTCGAGCCGCGGGTCCGCGAGGCCTTGCAGATGGTTCGGATCGCCGATCTGAACGCCATGATGGACATCAGCGACGGCCTGAGCACGGACCTCAAGAGGATCTGCGACCAGAGCGGCGTCGGTGCGGTGGTCGAGGCGTCGGCTTTGCCGATCTCGACAGATGCGAAGGTCCAGGCCGACCCGCTGGCGGCCGCGTTGAACGAGGGCGAGGATTTCGAACTGCTGTTCACCCTGGCGGCCGATCAGTGGGAGAAGCTTCGTTCGCGATGGCGCGACCCGCTGCCGCTCACGGCGGTAGGGCGCGTCACGAACAGTCGAGGAATGAAGATCCGGATGACGGATGGGCGTGTGGTCGATCTGGAGCCGGGAGGCTATGAGCATCTGACCGGTTGAACTCCGGCGGCTGGTTATTGGAGATCGAGATGATGAAAGCGCATGCGATGGCTGTGATTTCGCTGTTGACGCCAGCTCAAGTCTCCGGCGTGTCTGCCCGGGAGACGCTGGATCGAGGGCTCGTCGCGATTCGGACCGCCGACGGCGCCGTGTTCCTGAGTTGGAGACTGCTCAAGGACGACCCGGAGGGCGTCGCGCTTGCCGCGGCCTCGCAGACGACAGGGCGCCATTATCCGGCTCAACTGGGGATGCGATGATGGAGACGACGATCACGACGCACGGCGCGGAAGACACGATAGACCTGGGCCGACGGATCGGCAGTCGGCTCAAAGGCGGCGAGGTCTTCGCAATCTGCGGGCCCCTGGGCAGCGGAAAGACGCATCTGATCAAAGGGATCGCCGCAGGGGCGGGCGCCGTAGACCGCGAAAACGTCACAAGCCCTACATTCGTCATCGTCAACCAGTACCGCGGCCGTTTCGACATCTATCACATCGACGCCTACCGCATCGGGTCTCTTGCGGAGTTCGAGATGCTGGGGTTCGATGATTTCTGTTATCCGCAATCGGTGGTCCTGATCGAATGGGCGGATAAAATCGAGCCGGTGATTCACGATATGGACCCCATCCGGATCGACCTGGCCCACGCGGGCCAGAAGACCCGGATCATCCGCATCCGAACTCTGTCTGAGCACCTGGTGGACCTCTAATACACCCCAGGACGCAAATCCGAAATCCGAATATCGAAATCCGAAACAAATCCAAAGGCTCCAAATCCAAATCACCGAAACGCTGTCGCAGGCCGGAGGCTCGTTTTGAGTTCCGCGATTCGGTCATTTGTGCTTGTTTCGGATTTCGATATTCGAATTTCGGATTTTTTTCTGTTCCTCGTTTTGCACCTGCGTTCTTCATTTCCTATGTTTTGCTTGGACTGAGTGGGAGCCGCAGATAACGCGGCCGGGCCTGATCCTGGCCGCACCCTTAAGGCTCTCAAATTCGTCTTCAACATCAGCATGGAAGTATTGGTCATGGTTGTGTTGGTTTTCCTTGTTTCACTGCAGGAGGATTTGCGACCCAAAGAAAGCAAGTCGGTTAAGTGGCTGATCGGTTCTGCCGATAGCTTCCCGGTAGTAGGGCAACGTAGCCTTCTTTCTTACGAGGCGTTTCACTTATCTATCTCACACTGAGGAGGAAAACGAATGCAAGCTAAACGTGGTTTTACGCTGGTCGAAATTCTGATCGTCGTGGTCATTCTGGGCATTCTGGCCGCGATCGTCATTCCGCAGTTCACCCAGGCCAGCACCGAGGCCAAGACCAACAGTCTGTGCAGCAACTTGCAGACGCTGAGGTCTCAGATCGAGCTGTACAAGGTGCAGCACAATGACAAAGCACCGGATCTGGCGACATTCGCCGCCCAGATGACGCAAACGACGAACATCAACGGCACCCCGAGCGGCACGAAAGTCCGTGATGATGTCAACTGCTACGGCCCGTACCTCGAGCGCGTTCCTGAGAACCCGTTCAACAACTCGGATACTTTGGCTGCCACGTATGCCGATGGCGTCGGCTGGGTCTACACCGCGACCACGGGCGAAATCCGTACGGGCGTTGGTCCTGCCGGTATGGCCCCCGAAGACATAGCCAAACTGTAAGTTACGCTGCGGATTTGCCGTGCAAGAGACTTTTCCAGGCTGACCGTGCCAAGGGCTTGCCCGAGGCCGGTCAGCCTCTTCTCTACGATGAGAATTGCTGAGGCAGGGAGACAAGAGCATGAAAAGGGCAACCATGAGACGTGCGAAGGGCTTCACCCTGGTGGAGATCCTGATTGTCGTCGTCTTGCTGGGCGTCATGGCCGCAATCGTCATTCCCGCCATCGGCAACAGCGCGACCTCGGCGAGAGAAACGACGCTGTCCATGGATCTGAGCCTGCTGCGCAGGTTCATTCCCGTGTATACGAGCCAGCATCGTGAAGTTCCGCCGGGATATCCGGGAGGCAATCGATCCGCAGCTCCGACCTGGGAGGCGTTCCTCGCCCAGGCCACGTTGTCCAGCAGCGCCGACGGGCAGACCGCGGCTCGGGGAACGGTCGGATTTCCTTTTGGGCCCTATCTGTCGAACATTCCGGTGAATCCGTTCAACAAGCTCAATACGGTCACCGTCCTGGCGGACGATGCGGACTTCCCGGCGGCGGCGGACAACAGTTGCGGCTGGATCTACAAACCCGCGACGGGCGAGATCCGGCCCGGCAATACAGGCACCGACAACAGCGGGACCGCCTACTATGCGTACTGATCGCGTCCAGACGCGATCGGGGTTCACGCTTCCGGAAGCCGTCATGGCCCTGGTGATCCTGGGCATGGCGGCTGCCGGCGTATTGTTGCCGTTTTCCAGCGGAGCGGCGGCCCAGGCCGAGGGGAGCCGCCGCACCGTGGGGGCTCGTCTGGCCGGCGACCTGATGAACCAGATCGTCGCCACGCCGTTCGACCAGATCGTGAGCCGGTGGAACGGATATGCGGAGACCCAGGGGCAGGTCAAAGACCACGCGGGCGTCGTCTTCTCCGATCCCTTGTATGCGGGGTTCCGCCGCGACGTGACCTGCGTCGCCAACTCGGGCTTCACTCTGGTCTTCGTACGCGTCTACGACCGGGGCCGCCTGATGGCGACCGTTGCTCGCCTGATCGGCCGTTAGAACGTAGGATTCCCGATACGGCGTATGGAGAGCTGCAAATGCAGGCAAGACGAAGAGGAAACAGCAGGGCGTTCACGCTGGTCGAGCTGATGGTCGGCTTGATGGTGACGAGCATCATCTTGTCGGCGGTGGCCACTCTGGCATTCGCGATGAGCCGGGCCGGCACAGCCGGAGGCGGCAGCGCCAGGATCCAGGCGAGAATCCGTCACACGACGGTGTATCTGTCCGAACTCGTCAGCAACTGCAAGCTGATTTGCGCCGCGCCGGACAACGATCTGGTCCTGTGGCGGGCCGACGACAACAACAACGGTCGGATCAACCTCGACGAGCTGATCTATATCGAACGAGGCTCGAACCGCGACATGTTGCGGCTGTGCCGGTTCTCGGCGGCCACCAATCCCGAGTACACCCTCTCCCAGTTGGCGCAGCCCCTGACCAAGAATCAACTGCGGAATCTGTACAGCCTCAAGTACACGCCCTTGATCTCCGACTGCAGCAATGTGCAATTCGATTTCTTCGGCGTTTCGCCGCCGAGGACGCGATTGCTCGCTGTTACGTTCGGGTTCGTCGAGAACGGCGTGCACCAGCGATATGAGAACGTGGTCGCGGTTCGAAGTCGGGCCGGCTATCTGCTCAGCCCGTCCAACGAAATCGTGACAAGCGACGACGACTAACGACCGAAGGAGCGCCTCCGGCGGAGTATGGGCCCAGTCATCCATCCATCAAGGACCCTCCATCACACGCGGGGCGTGGCCCTGCTGATGGTCCTGATCATCGTTCTGGCGATCACGATGATCGCGGCGGGATTCATCGGCCGCGCCGACGTCGAGCTGGCCAGCGGCGAGAATATGCTCATGGGGGTCCAGATGAACCATCTGGCGGATTCGGCCCTGGAGCATGCGAGAGGTCTGCTCTTGCGTCCGCAGGACGCCACGACTCCCTATTGGACAGGCGGGACGAACCTGCAGTTGCTCAGCGCGAGTCCCGACTATTACGACGTCAGTATCGCGCTCGACAGTTCCGATTCGACCGATTACTGCCGCTATAATGTCACATGCGAGGCCTTCCGTCTGAGAAACGGGCGCAAAGTGGGCCGTGTCGGCTTGTCCGCGGTGGTTCGGCTGGATCCCGCCATTGCCCTATGGACCCTGACCGACACCACGTTCCGGCAGAACTGGGTCCTCCACGGCGACATGCGCACGCAGGGAAACGTCATCAATCAGGCCGCGACCGCGTCGCTGGATGGCGACGTCTTCGCCACGCAACTGACCGGCGCCTGCGTCGGTCGGACGCGGACCTATGGGGACGTGTCGCTGACCTGGCCCCCTGTGACAAGCACCTACATCAAACCTCCCACGACGCGCACAGATCTGGCGAGCGATACCCTGAACACGAGCCCGGTCGGCACTCGGATCTGGCGGCGCGTCGGGAACCTGTCGCTCGGCGGCGGCGTCACGGTGCAGGGAATGCTGCTTGTGACAGGCAATCTCACGGTCGCAGGCAGCGGGAGCCGGATCACCGCAGGCAAGAACCTCCCGGCGCTGTACGTGGAGGGCGATCTGATCCTCGAAGACGCCGACAACTTCACGGTCGAGGGACTGGCGGTCGTAGACAGAAACCTGCAACTACGCTCGAATGCGTCCGGCGTCAAGTTCGTCGGAGGCTTGTGCCTGCGCGGGACCATCCGCGAGACCGCAATCGACGCCTCCGGATACGGAAACCAGATCCGGATGGTGGGGAATCCTCAATGGGTGGCAGGCGCCCTGGACCGGGCGCTGGACCTGAGCGATGCCGACGGCGTCGGAGACTATGCGCAGACTTCCGACAGTTCGACCACGCTCCAGCTCGGGAGCCAGTACACGCTGTCGTTGTGGATGAAGGTCGCCGCGGCTCAGAACGACAACGCGGGCCTCGTGGTCCGGTGCAGCCCGGACGGCAGCCTGACCCACTGGTCGCTCCAGTTCGACGCTGGGGCCTCCAAGCAGTTGATCGTGCGGCATCTCAACGACGCCGGCAACGCGTGGCCCACGGGAATCTCTCTCGACGAGATCGCGGGCGTCTGGCGTCATGTCGCCGTCGTATGGAACGGGACGCAGATGACCTCCTACCTCGATGGGGCGCCGCGCGCTTCCGGCGCATGGGCGTACACTCTGGGGACCGGGAACGGGCATCTGAAACTCGGCGCGCAGGGGGTCGTGCCGACGACTGCCCTCTACGCAGGAGCGATCGACGACGTGCACATCTACGACCGCGCGTGGACTGCCGATGAGATCGCTCAGATCAGGGCCGGGCAATCTCTCCTGAATGTTATCGGTCATTGGCGATTCAACGGGCCGGGCTCATCCGTGACCATCCTGGCCGAACCTGTCCGAGCTTCCATTGTCGCTTATCCCGGTGGTCTGGCCAATCCTGCGGTGTTCTGGAGCCCCGCCGCCGACGCCTTCATCCGCAGTGTCGCGAGATCCTCGATGTAGGGACCCAGACGCCCGCAATTCGCGACCCGACCCATCCGCTCCGGTAATTCCATCTTCCCGGTCCCAGTTCAGCCCTGATTGTCGGACGCAGTATGTCCGCGGTTGTCGGACGTTGGCGGCCGGGTGAATGAATTCGTATGTTTGTATTAAGACGCGGTGTGAATAGGCCGAAATGGCTGTAGAGGCAGGATAACCATGCATAGAAACGAAACCATGAATACTGATCGATCCGGACGGACGGGACAACGGGGCCACGGCGGGTTCACGCTCATCGAGTTGATGATCGTCCTGGTGATCCTGGCGGTCGCCGCGGCGATCGCGGTGCCCATGGCGTCTTCGGCCGGGAGTCTTCAGCTTCGTTCTGCGGTCAACATGGTGGCCGCCGATCTGGAGTACGCCAAGAGCCTGGCGATCGGCACCGGGCAGCGTCACAGCGTGGTGTTCGATGCCGGCGCCGAGACCTATCGGATTGCAGACGCCAACGGAAACGTGGTCAAGCATCCGGTGAAGAAAGGATTTGATTACGTCGTCAGTTTCTCGACGGACAAGCGGCTCGGTCAGGTGAACATCGTCAGCGCCGATTTCGACGGGAGCCAGACGGTGAGTTTCAACTACCTGGGGAGCCCTTACAACGGCGCGGAGGGCGATCTGGCCAGCGGCGTCGTCACGCTCCAGGCTGGCGGGGTAACCCGCACCGTGACTGTGGAGCCTGTCACAGGGTTTGTTTCCATTTCGAATTGAGACGTGCTATGCAGGCGTGGATGCGTATAACCGGCAATCAGAAGATCCAGCCGATCGGCCTGGACATCGGGCACAAGAGCCTGAAGATGGTCCAACTGGCGGTGGGCGAGGATCGCATCCGCGTGCTGGCGGCCCGACGGGCCGCTTTGGACGCCGATGTGGCCCGCGACGGGCCCCAATGGGAACGGGCCGTGATTGGGGCCGTTTGCCGTCTGCTGTCGGAGAACCCGTTCCGCGGCCGGCAGGTGGTGTCCGCCCTTCCCATCGACTCGCTTCGGATCACGTCGGTCCGGCTATCGGAGGCCGAGAAGCCGCAGGCCGACAATATCCTGCGGAAAGAGGCGGCCGAGCGGTTCAATCTGGACCCCGCGAAAGACACGGTCAACCACATCCATGCCGGCAGCGTTCGTCAGAGCGATGTCGTGAAAGACGAGTACATTCTTTTGGCGGCCGACAGCGAGACGATCTCCACTCACATTCGGATTCTGGAAGAGGCCGGCCTGGCGCCGGTCGGCATCGACGCGCCGCCGTGCGCTTTGTTCCGCTCGTTCGAGCGGACGATGCGCCGCCAGGAGGACCGCGAGCGGACGATCATCTTCATCGACGTGGGGCATCGATTCACCACGGTGGTCTTCGGGCGCAGCGGGGAAATCTGCTTCGTCAAGCAGATTCCGGTGGGGATCGATCTGTTCACGCAGGAAGTGGCCTCGTCGCTGGGGATCTCCCCTGCGGACGCGGAGTCGCTTCGCGCGCGATTGCAGCGGGACGAGCCGGTCGATGCGGCCACGCGCCGTCCTGTGGTGGACGCCTTGAACGTGATGGCCGAGCAACTGGCGGGCGAGGTCTCTTTGTGCCTGCGGTACTACACCGTCACGTTCCGGGGCAAACGGGTGGAACGGGCGATCGTCGCGGGCGGAGGCGCCTACGAACTGGTGTTGCGGGACGCTCTCCGGCGTCACCTGTCGGTCGAGGTGGAGATTGCCGAGCCGCTGCGAGGTTTCGATCTGAACCACGCAGTCTTCGATGTCGGTTTCAGCCACGAACATGCGGATCTGGCTCTTGCGGTGGGATTGAGTCTGAAGGGATGGGACGCCGGGGTTTCGAACCCTGCGCCGGCGGAGCGTCCCGAACCCGTGCTGGAAGGGGAACCGCTGTGAAAGAGCTCGATTTCCTTCCCGACTGGTACAAGGATCGAAAGAGACGCCACTCACAGGTGCGGAAGCAGTACATCGCTTTGGCCGCGGTGTTTCTCATGATGATGACCTTCAATGTGACCGCGTTGCACCGAGCCACCACCGTGGCTGCGGAGGTGTCCCGCCAGGAGGAGCAGCGGGCGCAAGCCGAGGCGACGGTTCATGAGTTCAATCTGGTCACGCGGGAACTGAATCAGATCAAGGCCAAAGCGGATCTGGTCCGGCGCATCGACACGCGGATCGACATCGCGCCGATCCTCGCGGAGATCAGCCATATTGTGGATGAATCCGTGGTGCTCAGCAAGGTGGAACTGGTCGGCGAACCCGTTTCCTCGCCGAATGACGTGCGTCAGGCTCAGGGACCTTCGGTTCGGGCGTTTGCCGCGGACGATTGGCGTCGCGCGGCGCCGCTGGGCGAATCGACGTTGCGGGTGGTTCTGGCCGGGGTCGCCGCACAACCGAAGGATGTTGCGGATCTGGTGTTTCGGCTGGATCAGTCGGGGTACTTTCGCCAGGTCCGCCCATCGTTCTACGGTCGGAGCCAGGTGCAGATCGACCCGGCCCCTGCGGTCTCGACCACAGGGACGGCCCCGCGGACGGACGGCTCGCGAACGATGGACGTGACCGCGTTCGAGATCACGTGCGCCCTGGCCAACTATGAAGAGGGAGACGGACGATGAACATGACCTGTTTCCGACCGTCGCGTCGAAGGCCACAGGTGTGGGTGTGCGTGATCGCAGGGTTGTTCGTCTGCGATTTCATCGTGTGCGCCTATCTACCCTCGCAGCAGCGGCTGGCGTCGCTGAAACAGGCGAAGATCGAACAGAGCCGCACGATCGGCCTGGCCCGGCAACAGGGCGAGGAATTGGCGGGTCTGAAGGCGAAGTTGCGGGACACGCAGCGGCTGGTCGAGCAGTTCGAGGCTTCCGTGCCGTCGGACAACGCACTGGGCGCGTTCCTTCAGCAGGTGGCGACCCTGATGAGCAATCAGCGGTTGACTGATCAGGTGGTTCTGCCGGGCCAGGAGACGCAGGCGGGAGACGTGGGCTGCATTCCCATTCGCATGAGCTGCCAGGGAACGCTGGAAAATCTGTTCGGATTCTTCAGCGGGCTCCAGGCGATGGATCGGCTGGTTCGGATCGAAACCGTGAAGATCGAGAACGATCCCGGTTTCAGCGGTCAACTGACGATGCAGAGCGACGCATATATCTTCTATCAGTTGAAGCCCGCTCGGACGGAGAACGCCGGACGGGCGGATGCAGCGGGAGGGCCGAGCCATGGCGCATAATCGCGAGCATCGGGCCCGGCCGGGCGGTCGGATCGTGGACCTCCTGATGGATGAAAAGAAGAAGGTCTTGGCCACGGCGCTGATGGTCGTCATGGCCGTGATGTGGATTCGCGTTCTGGTCGGGCACAAGCCCGGTTCGGCCGCCGCCGCGCCGGGGGCCGGCGAAGCCGCCGTGGCGACGGAGAAGAGGCCTGCGGGCAAGGCCCGGATGCTGGAACTGCCTCGGGTTCCCGGACGCAATGACTCCATCGGAAGAGATTGTTTCAACATGCAGGAATGGGCGCCGGCGCGGCAATCCGCCACGGGCCCGAGCACAGGCACTGATGCAGAAGTACCCGTCGTTTCTCCGAATCGTGATCAAGAAGTGGTTCGACAGGTCGCGCAGACGTTGAGATTGGGGGCGGTGTCCCTGCGGAGCGAGAATCCCCAGGCCTTCCTGAACGACCGACTGCTGGGGGTCGGGGACACGCTGACCGTGGAGCACGGCCCCGGCTGTCTCGAATTCGAAGTGTTGCAGATCAGTGACAAGGCAGTGCTTGTGGAATGCAGAGGCATACAACTGACGCTCAAGTTGGCGCCGGTTGCGGACGTACGTAAGTGAACGAACGAGTGTTAGAACGATGCGGGAGCCAAGACCCTTGGGAATTGGCGATCAGACGAACAGGAGCTACCTTATGTTTCAGGACACACACATGAATTCAACACACCTTCTCCCGAAAACGCGATGGTTATGGGGCATTTTGTCTTTGAGTCTGTTCTTCGGGCTGGCAGGCGCCGGCGGGTCCGTCTCGACGGGCGCGGAATCTGCGGTCTCGATCGACAGTCTGACGGTCGATCCGAACGTGGGCCAGGTGGACCCCACCGGCACCAAAATCACGTTCATCGCTTTCCAGAAGGACAGCAACATCCGCGACGGCCTGCGTCTGCTGGCCGCCCTGTGCAAGAAGAACATCGTACCGACAGCCGGGGTCGACGGTCCGTTGACCGTCAGCCGGTTGTACAACGTGACGTTCGAGGAGGCGATGGACGCCATCCTCGGGTTCGGCTTCAAGTACGAGCAGGTCGGCGATTTCATTCGCGTGTACACGGCCGAGCAGTACAAGAAGATGCGGGAGGACCCCGAGCGGATGGTCTTCAAGGTCATCACGCTGTACTACCTGACCGCGGACGAAGCGGTGAAGCTGATCACCCCGGTCCTGAGCGGATCGGCCTCCGCGAGGGTGCAGGCCACCTCGGCCGCTGAGAAGGACATCTCCGGCGGCGAAGGCAGCCTCGGCGGTTCCGCCGGGGGCAACAACCCGGCCAACCAGGACATGATCGTCGTCTTTGACTATCCCGAGAATATTCAGCGGGCCGAAGGGATCATTCGGGAAGTGGACACCCGGCCTCAGCAGGTTCTCATCGAGGCCACCATCATGTCCGCGCGGCTGACCGAAGAGAACCAGTTCGGAATCGACTGGAACCTGCTCACCGGCACGCCGATCACCGGGTTTCCCGCAACGATCAACGGCTACGGCACCAAGGCCCAGACTTCCGGCTTCGGCGCCACGCCCGGCAGCCGCGGGCTGACCGTCGGTTTCTCGGCCGACAACGTGCAGGCGATCATCACGGCCCTGGAGACCATCACGGACACCACCGTGCTGGCCAATCCGAAGATCCTGGCGGTGAACAAGCAGGAAGGCATCGTCTACATCGGCCGCAAGATCGGTTACCAGGCGCAGACGACACAGACCCAGACTTCAACGACCCAGTCGGTGGAGTTCCTGGAGACCGGTACCCGTCTGGCGTTCCGGCCGTACATCGGCAACGACGGCTACATCCGCATGGACATCTATCCCAAGGATAGCGACGGCACGCTCAAGGCCAACAACATCCCCGATGAAACCTCGACCGAATTGAAGACGAACGTCGTCGTCAAGGACGGCGAAACGGTGGTCATCGGGGGCCTGTTCCGCGACAACGTGGTCAAGAGCAAGTCGCAGGTTCCGCTGCTGGGCAATCTGCCTGTGGTGGGCGCCCTGTTCCGAGGCCAGACGGACACCGTGGGTCGGGAAGAGGTCATCGTCATTCTGACGCCTCACATCATCGATGAGCCCGGCGAAACCCGTGGCGACGAGCGGGCTGAGGACATCCGCCGCAAACGAGCGGGCTCCATCGACGGCCTCCAGGGCGTCGATTCCGCCAAGTGGGCCGAGGACGCCTACGCCGGAGCCGCCAAGAACTATCTCGAGGGCGACCTCGAAAAGGCGGTCTTCAACCTGAAGCTGGCCCTGATGATCCGGCCGACCTACCTCGAGGCCCTGCGCCTTCGGGAACGGATCATCGCGGAGACCGATCCGGAACAGTTCCGCCGGCTCGACAGCATCGCAGGCCAGAAGATCGAGGAGCAACAGCCCGGGCCTTGGTCTCGATATTGAGTCTTGTCCGGGTGGAAGGGACGACGGGATTTCCGCCGTCCCCTGGTTTCGGAGGAGTTGCGGTGAGAGGCCAACGAAGCACAATCTGGATCGCCACGGCGGTGGCGATCGCTTCGCTGATGACGGCGGCCGTCATGGAACTGCAGGACGCCGGCGGCTCGTCGGAATGGCGAGCGGCTCTGTTGCGCCTCGTTGTCTACTGTGCAGGGGCTGTGGGCGTGATCTTCCTCGGCGTCGGCTATGCCCGGATGGCCGGGGCGGTCACGTCCATGGCGGCACGGTTGCGGTCGGGTCCCTCTTCGGGCTGCGACCATGAGCTGCCGCCGGCTTTCCGAGGGTTGATGCAGACCCTCGACGAACGCGTGGCGGAAGGCGCCGAGGCGACCCGTCGGTTCCAGACCGAGCTGAAGGACCTCGAGATCCGCTCCCAGCTCTCGGAGCGGGAACGGCGACACACGGAGGCGATTCTGTACAGTCTTCGCGACGCCGTGATCGTGATCGACGGATCGGACCGGCTCCTGATGGCCAACCCTCCGGCCGCTCAGATCTTCGGGTTCGACCCCGAGAACGTCCGGCACAGGCCTCTGGCCGAAGCGATCGGGCGGACCCACGCGGGATTTATCGAGTTGCTGGTGCAGTGCCGCCGCAACCGTACGGAGGCGACGAAGCGGGAACTGGAGTTCCCGCAGGGGGACCGGTCTCACACGTACGAGACGATCGTCTCGTGCGTCCAGACGGACGGCAAGGTCTCCGGCGTCGTGGCCGTGCTGCACGACGTCACGCGGGAGAAGGAGATCTCCCAGATGAAGAACGATTTCGTCAGCCACGTGTCGCACGAACTCAAGACGCCGCTGGCCTCGATCATGGCCTATTCGGAGATGCTGGCCGACGGCGAAGCGGACGACGAGGAGACCCGCAAGGAGTTCTACTCGGTGATCCAGAGCCAGGCCCAGCGGCTCAGCCGGCTGATCGAGGACATTCTGAACGTCTCTCGCATCGAGTCGGGTCTGATCAAGGTCCACAAAGAGCCGGCGAGCCTGACGATTCTGATCGAAGACCAGATGCAGATGATCCGCAGCTACGCGGAAGAAAAGAACATCACGGTGACCGCGGGCCGGGCGATCGTGTACGACCAGGTGCAGATCGACAAGGACATGATCTCCCAGGTGATCATCAACCTGCTGAGCAACGCGGTCAAGTACACGCCGGCCGGGGGCCGCGTGACGATCGGCACGGAGGTGAACGGGGCCGCCGGGCTCGTGCGCGTCACGGTGTCCGACACCGGCGTGGGCATTCCCGAGAACGAAGTCAACCGCGTGTTCGACAAGTTCTACCGCGTCGCCGCCAACAACAAACAGGCGAAAGGGACCGGGCTGGGGCTAAACCTGGTCAAGCAAATAGTCGAAAAAGTACATGGCGGCCGGGTGTTCGTCACCAGCACGGTCGGCGTCGGCAGCACGTTCGGTTTCGAGCTGCCGCTGGCCACCGCCCGGCAGGCCGCTCTCGTATAGAGGGATCCGCCGAGTGCCCGTCACGGAGGAGTGAACACCGATCATGAACCATTCTGAGGATCGAACAATGGCCAATAAGGTGCTCGTTGCAGACGACGAACTCCATATCATTCATGTGGTCGCGATCAAGCTTCGCAACAACGGCTATGAGGTGATCACCGCCAGCAACGGCGCGGAGGCCTACGAGCTGGCATGCCACGAGAACCCCGACATCGTGGTGACCGACTACCAGATGCCGCTCCTGACGGGCATCGAACTGATCGAGAAGATGCGAGGCGACGATCGCACGCGGAGCACGCCCGTCATTCTGTTGACGGCGCGCAGCTTCGCCATCACGGAGGAGATGCAGCAGCAGCTCGGCGTCTCCGCTTGCCTGAGCAAGCCGTTCAGTCCCAAAGAACTCCTCAAGACCATCCAGGATCTCCTGTACCAGAAGGAACTCGTGGCCCAGAGCTAGCGCGCTCGGGAACGGACGTAAGGGATGTCCTCAGGGATAGGTGGATTTGTGGAAACGGTCATGCCGAACACGATGACTTCGACTCTGGCGCCGGCGCGCCGGCGGGAGCTGGAGAAATTCGGGGAGCGGATCGTCCGCTTCGGCGTCAATTTTGCCGTCGTGACGTCCGACGGGCGAGTGCCCGTCCTGGTGAGCGGCGGCCGTTTCGAGAGTCGGCCCGAGCAACTGATCGAGGCGGGCCGGCGCGTTCTGGACCGCATCGAGCAGCAGCGGTACGACGGGGTCGAGATCCCCGTCTGGCAGTTCTCCGAGGGGAATCTGCTCGTGGCGGCGCCGCTGTTGATGCCCCTGGTGATCGGAGGGTACCGCCATCCTCTCGGCGCGGCCATCCTCGACCTGGGAAGCCCGGACGATGCGTCCGCCGGGCCGGCGCGCCATATCGAACATCTCAGCGAGATGCTCCGGCTGATCGCCCTGAACCAGCAGACCACTCTGCGGACCGAGGAGCAAATCGAAACCGTCGGCGTCGAACTCGCCCGCGTGTACGAGGAACTGGTCCTGCTCCACAAGATCAGCACCAACATGCGGGTGACCGAATCCGACACGAACTTTCTGCAATTGGCGTGCGACAGCCTGACGGACATCATTCTGGTGGAGGGAATCGCCGTTCTTCTGGAGCGGCGCGTCGAGGGCGATCGACGGTTCGTCGTGGCGGCCGGCTCGGGCCTGATCGACATCGACGACCACATGGCGATGGCGCTGCACAGCCGGCTTTCCAACGAGGTGCATCAGGGACGCGAGGCTCTCCTGGACAGCGAGGTGGATTCGCCCTTCCGGCACGAATGGCCGGCCAGCGTGCGGAATCTCATCGCGGTGCCGTTGTGCGCCAAGGAGAAACCGGAGGCCGGGTCGTCCCGTCGGACCAAAGGGGGCGTCTCGATCATCGGCCTGATGGTCGCCATCAACCGGATCGACAAGGCCGACTTCGACAGCACCGACGTCAAGCTCTTCACCTCGGTCGCCAGCGGCTGCGCGGTCTTCATCGAGAACGGGCGGCTCTTCAACGATCTCAAGGAACTGTTCGTCGGGTCTCTCAAGGCGCTGACCAACAGCATCGACGCCAAAGACCAGTACACCCGCGGCCACTCCGAGCGCGTGGCGCTGATCTCCCGGTGGCTCGCGGAGAGGCTGGCCGAACGCGAACCGTTGGAGGAGGAGCAGATCCACAAGATCTACCTGGCGGGCCTGTTGCACGACATCGGCAAGATCGGGATCGATGAAGCCGTGTTGCGCAAGAACGGCAAGCTCACGCCGGAAGAGCGGAACTGCATTCAGCGGCACCCTTCGATCGGGGCAGGCATTCTCCGAGGGATCAAGCAGATGCGGGACATCGTGCCCGGCATCCTGTGTCACCACGAGCGGGTGGACGGCCGGGGATACCCCGACGGCCTTTCCGGCGACGAGATTCCCCTGACCGGCAAGATCGTCCAATTGGCGGACAGCTTCGACGCGATGACGTCGCGGCGAACGTATCGCGACGCGATGAGCGTCGAACACGCGATGGAGGAGATCCGCAAAGGGCTTGGCGCGCAGTTCGACGAGAAGATCGGCCGGCTGTTCCTCGAGAGCGACATCACCCATTTATGGGACATGATCCAGGAGGGGGGCCCGGAGAGCTATGACACGGCCCATTTCGCCGACTATGGGACCGAGGCTGTGGGGACACTGCTCCGATGAGAATCCAGTGGCAGGATTACAACGAGGTGACGGTGATCGATCTGCGGGGCGAAGTCGACGGGGAGCTCACCGAGTCCCTGCGGAGCGCCGTGACGGAAATCGCCGGCAACCAGAGGGCGGGCATCGTCCTGGACATGAGCAACGTGAGCTTCCTGGACAGCCAGGGGCTCGAGCTGTTGCTCTGGGTGCGGGATTATTGCCGCCAGAACAAGATTCAATTGCGGCTGGCCGGACTCGATGAAAACTGCGGCAAGATCCTGGAGATCACCAGGCTGCAGGACGAGTTCGACTGCCACGCGGAACTGGCGAAGGCCGTCAAGAGTTTCGCCTGAGAATGACGTAGACGTGTCGGGGTAGGGTATGGTTCAGATTCTGCTCGAGAACAAGACCCAGCTTGGCCAGCTCCTGCTGGCTCGGGGGGTGGTCTCTCAAGAGCAGATCGAAAAGGCCCTCTTCGAACAGCGGGAGAAGGGGCATCGCAAGCTCCTGGGCGAACTGCTCGTCGAGATGGGCTACTGCACCGACAACCAGATCGCGGCGGCCCTGGCGGAAGCGTACGGCGTTCCGTACGCACAGATGAGCCCCAAGCTGTGCGACCCCAAGGCGGTCGAGATCCTGCCTCGCGAGTTCCTCGAAGCGCACATCGTGCTGCCGCTGTTCAAGGTGCACGACGTCCTGACCGTGGCGGTCAGCGAGCCGACCAATGTCTTTCTGATCGACGAAATCGAGCGGATCAGCGGGTGCCGCGTGCAGGTAGTCTGCTCCACCAGCAAGGACATCAAGGCGACTCTGCAGAGCTATCTGCCGGCGGCGAACGTCTTCGTCATCGACGACATCATCGACGACCAGGGGCTCGAAGAGTTCTCGCTCATCGAGAACATCACCCAGGACATCAGCAACCTGGAAGAGGTGGCGGGGCAGTCTCCGGTGGTCAAGCTGGTCAATTACCTGCTGTACAACGCGGTCCGGGAGAACGCCAGCGACATCCACATCGAGCCGGACGACAAGAAGCTGCGGGTCCGCTATCGCGTGGACGGCAAGCTCTATGAGAAGCTTCGCCCGCCCTATCAGATGCATCCCGCCGTCGTCTCCCGCGTGAAAATCATGGCGGAGCTGGACATCGCCCAGCGGAGACTTCCCCAGGACGGCGGCATCCACGTTCTCGTCGAGGGCCGGCCCATCGACCTTCGCGTGTCGGTCATGCCGGGCAACTTCGGCGAGAAGGTCGTGATCCGCGTCATCGACCCGCAGAAGATCCTCTACAACCTCGAGTCGCTGGGCTTCACCTACGACAATCTGCTGCGGTTCCGCGAGGTGATCCAGGCGCCCAATGGGGTCGTCCTAGTCACCGGGCCCACCGGCTCAGGCAAGAACACCACCCTTTACGCAGCCCTGTCGGAGCTCAACAACGACGAGGTCAACATCTGCACGGTCGAGGACCCCGTCGAGTGCAACATCTCGGGGATCAACCAGTTCCAGGTGAACACCTCCGTGGGGTTCGCGTTTTCGACAGCGCTGCGGAGCCTGTTGCGGCAGGACCCGGACATTATCATGGTCGGCGAGATTCGCGACGACGCGACCGCCAGCATCGCCGTGCAGGCCGCGCTCACCGGCCATCTGGTGCTGTCGACCCTGCACACGAACGACGCCCCCGGGGCTGTGACCCGACTATTGGATCTGGGGGTGGCCCCGTACCTGCTGGCCGCTTCGCTGCGAGGCGTGATCGCCCAGCGACTGGTCCGGCGCATTTGCTCCAACTGCAAGACGGAGTACGACCCGCCGGCCAGCATCCGCAGGATGATCGACGCGCAGGGCGGCGACGTGGCGAAGTTCTGTCGCGGCGTCGGATGCAAGAAGTGCCGCAACACGGGATTTGCCGGGCGGATCGCGATTCACGAGTTGTTCGTCCCCGACGACGAGATCGCCGAGATGATCAACGAACGCATCAACACCAAGAAGCTCCGAGCCAAGTCGCTGGAGAAGGGCATGTTGCCGCTGTACCACGACGGGATCGAGAAGGTCAAGGCCGGCATCGTCTCCGTTGAGGAGATCCTGCGGACGACGGTCAACGACAATGCCGGCGGATAGAACAGGAACGTAGGGACCCATGGGCACACTGTTGTCTCAGATGCAGCCATCGCGGGCCGATTCCTCGGCAACGGAGGAACCGGGCGTCGTGCGGGGAGTCTCCCGTTCTCAGGAGCCCGTCGGCGCGTTCCATTCCGAGCGGCTGCATCGGGTCCGCGCCAAGCCGGGCGACCTGATCCTCTTCACGACGCAGTTGGCCGTCATGCTCGACAGCGGCGTCATTCTGAGCGACGCTCTGGACGCGATCGCCGAACAGGCGGCCGACCCCCGGTTCAAGGCTGTGATCCAGGACCTCTCGGAGCGAGTCAAGAGCGGCGACATGTTCTCCAAGGCTCTGGCCTGCTACCCGAACACGTTCAGCACCATGTTCATCAGCATGGTCAGGGCATCGGAGGCCTCGGGCCGGATGGTCGAGATGCTGACCGTTCTGACCGGCTATCTGAATTTCGAAACGGACACCCGCAAGCAGATCAAAAGCGCGCTGACCTATCCGATCATCATGGTTCTTATGGCCATCGCCGCCACGGGCACGCTGATGTTTTTCGTCCTGCCGCGGTTCATGCGGATCTACGCCTCCCGCGGGGCCGAACTGCCCAAGCTCACACAGGTGCTCGTCGGCGTCAGCAAGGTTCTGGGCAACTTCGAGCTCATGACCGGCATCCTGACGACGGTGGTCTTCGTCGGCGCGGCCCTGTGGTACTGGATCCGGACTCCGAGCGGACGCCGGGTCCTGGACGCCGTCAAGATCCACACGCCGGTGATCGGCACGATGTACGTCGACATGGTCGTCACTCGCAGCATGCGAATTCTGGCCACCATGGTCAACACAGGCGTTCGCTTGCTCGACGCCATCCGCGTGATCCAGGGAGTCGTGGACAACTACCACTTCAAGCGTCTGTGGGGACAGGTGGACGAAAGGATCCAGGACGGTTACCAACTGTCCGAGTCGATTCTGATCGCGGAAGGCTCGGACCTGATCGCCCCCGGCATCATTCAGATGCTCCGCGCCGGCGAGAAGAGCGGCCGGCTCGGCGAGGTCTGCGACAAGGTGTCCGTCTTCTACCAGAAGAAGCTGGAAACCTCGATCAAGAACGTCATGACCCTCATCGAGCCGCTGATGATCACCATCCTGGGCGCCATCATCGGCACAATCGCCATCGCGCTGCTGCTGCCGGTCTTCCGCGTTTCCAGCGTGATCGCGCATTGACGGTTGGTCTAAATCGCTTTGTCCCTCCTGGCGTCATCGGGCAGCGGCACGATGTCCGCCGCGAGAGGGGATTCGTTCCAACTCGCGGGTTCCAGGATCTCCTCATCGGCAGTCCTCCACGCGGGGTCCACAAGACACAGGAAGACCAGGTCGCTGTCGCCGGGGTTTTCGATGAACTGCGTGGCGACAGGAGGGATGTAGATCGCACAGCCGGGGAGCGCGTCGGCGGCTTCCGCGTCGATGTGCATCCGGCCGTGTCCCTGGAGGATGTAGTAGACCTCGGCGGTTCGGAGCCGGTGGGGCGTCGTCTTCCGGCCGGGTTTGACGATCGCGTGCGCCAGGCTGTAGCGAATCGCCAGATCGGCCTTGTCCGGATGGAGCAGTTCTCGAAGGATCGAGCGGTCTCCTGCGACGAACTCTTCGCAATCACTCAGACGGCGGATGAACATCAGAAGCCCCCCAGGAGAATGGAACCCTCGGTGAAGAACGTCCCGGCGACGCAGGCGGTCATCAGGCAGGCCAGATTCGCCGCGACCAGCGCCCGCACGGCGACCGGGCCGATGGTCTTGGTGCACTGCGGCGCCAGGGCGCAGATGCTGCCGACGAAGATCGCCATCGAGGCGACGTGCGCGAATCCGCACAGAGCGTAGGCCGCGATCACGGCCGACCGCGGGTGCACGAGAAGTCCCTGCTGCATGGCTTCGCCCAGGTGGCCGTAGGCGGCGACCTCCGTCACGATCAATCGTTCGCCCACGATTCGCGACACGACGTTTGCGTCGTCAAGCGGCACCCCGAGGACCAGCGTCAGAGGGTAGAAGGCATATCCGAAGAGGCCGCCGAGCGACCAGGGACCTTCCGCGCCGAGCAGGGCGCCGACGCTCGACAGACCCAGATCGACCAGGGCCACCAGGCCGAGCACCGCGACCAGGAGGGCGACGATGCCCGCGATCATGCGAACCCCGGCGTTGGACCCGTTGATGATCGCCTCGAAGAGGCTGCTGTCTCGTTCATGGTAGGGCTCAACTCGCAGTCCTAGCGTTTCAGGCGATCCGGTCTCGGGGAGCAGGATCTTCGACATGATTAGCGCCGCCGGCGCCGAGAGCAGCGACGCGGAGACCAGATGTCCCGCGATGGTCGGAAACTGCTTCTGGAGCGTCAAGACGTAAAGGGCCAGCACGTTGGACGCGACGGTGGCCATGCCTGCGGTCAAAACGGTGCACAGCTCCGAGGGCGTCAGTCTCGCCAGATACGGCTTGATCGTGAGATTCGATTCCACCCCGACGAAAATGTTGCTGGCGGTCGCCAGGGACTCGGCGCCGGAGACCCGCATCAGACGGGTGAATATCGTGGCGAACGCCTTGATCAGTCGGGGCATGATCCCCAGGTAATACAGAATGGCGAGCAACGCGGAGAAAAAGATGATGGCGGGGAACGCCTGGAAGGCGAGGATGAATCCGAGCGATTCCTCGCCGCTTTCGCTGACCTGTCCCGGTCCCAGGGCGAGGCGGCCGAAGACGAAGTAGGCCCCTTTGCCGGCTGATTCGAGGACCCTGACGACAAGGTTGTTGACCACGAGGAACACGCGGGCGCCGGTCGGGACGACGAAGATGAAGACCGCCACGAGCAATTGAAGGGCGATTCCCCATCCGATCACCCGCCAGTTCATGTTCCGACGATCCGCAGACAGGACCCACGCGACTCCGAGGAGAACGAAAATCCCGGCAAAGCTCACGACGTTGTATCCATCCATCACCGCGGATTGTACACGGGGAGACTCCGCAGGAAAAGCCGGATTTCTGGACCGCGCGAATGCTACGCGGCGATCTCGCTGACATCCTTGAGAATATAGTGCGGCTTGTACGGATAGCGGTCCAGGTCGGTTTCCTTCGTGATGCCGCTGAGGACCAGCACCGTGTCGATGCCGGACTCGATGCCGGCGATGATGTCGGTGTCCATGCGGTCGCCGATGATGACCGTTTCATTCCGCTCGCATCCCAGCATTTCCCTGGCGTGGCGCATGATCAGCGGGTTGGGCTTGCCGATGAAGTAGGCCTGGCGGCCCGTGGCCATTTCGATCGGGGCGATCAACGCCCGGCACGCGGGCCCGATGCCGCGCTCGGTGGGCCCGGTCAGGTCCGGATTGGTCCCGATCAACTTGGCCCCGGCCAGCACCAGGAGGATCGCGGTCTCGATCTTCTCGTAGCTGTAGCTGCGGGTCTCGCCGACAACGACATAGTCCGGCCGACTCTCATCGATCGACAGACCCGCTTCATAGAGGGCCTGGTACAGGCCGGAGTCGCCGATGGCGAAGACCCGCCCGCCGGGGTATTGCGACGCGATGAAATGGGCGGTCGCCATGCCCGATGTGATGAAGTGCTCTTCGCCGACTTCGATGCCCATGTGCTGGAGCTTCTGGTGCAGTTCCCTGGGCGAGCGGGCGGAGTTGTTGGTCAGGAACAGGAACTGCTTGCCCTCGGATTTCAGCCAGTCGACGAATCCCTTCGATCCCTCCAGCAGACGCGATCCGTGATAGATCACGCCGTCCATGTCGCAGATGAATCCCCGTTTGCCTTTCAGTGCGTCCATCCCGTCACCTTCCTTCCGGGGCCTGAGCCGCGAGCGGGCTTTCCTCGTGATGATCGATGCCCAGTCTGGCCCACACCCACCGAGAGGCCTTGGTGAGCATCACGTACAGCGAGGGCACGACCACGAGCGTCAGGATCGTCGCGAAGCCCAGGCCGAAGATCACGACGACCGCCATGTTTTGCCACCACTGGGTGGATTCGCTCTTGAGGGCCCAGGAAAAGGTGTGGAAGTCGTAGGAGACGCCGACCGCCATGGGGATCAGGCCGATGATCGTCGTTCCGGCCGTGAGCAGCACGGGGCGTAACCGCGTCGCGCCGGCCTCGGCGGCCGCCTCGACCAGGTCCATGCCGCGGGCCTGCAACTGCAGCGTGTAGTCCAAGAGCACGATGGCGTTGTTGACTACGACGCCGGCCAGACTGATGACGCCGATGCCGGTCATAATGATGCCGAAGGGCAGTCCGACGACGAGCAATCCGAATAGAGCGCCGATCAACGAGAGGATTACCGTCGTCATGATGATGATCGGCACCAGCAGCGAGTTGAACTGGATGACCAGGACCAGGGTGATCAGCAGAACCGCGATCAAGAACGCGCGTTTCAAGAAGGCCTGAGATTCATCCTGCTCTTCCTTCTCCCCGGCGTAGCGGATCTCGTATTCCGCCGGCAGGTCGAGGCGTACGGAGGGCGCTGCAACGTTCGGCATCGACGCGACCAGCGTTCGGCGATTGAGGAACTGAATCTCCTCGCCGCTGAGGTTCTCGGAATCCCGCTTGACGAGTTCCGAAGCTGGCGAGGAGAGGTTCTTGCCCTCGATGTCCTCGGCTCTGTAGAGTCTGCGGTTGGCGAGCGCCTGGTTGAGTGAGTCCAGGATTTGCGCTCTTGCGTTTTCGTCGGAAATCTCGGCCGCCAGAGCGCCGTCCAGCGACGCCGCGGACCCTCGGGGCAGCGACTGCCAAACCCTCTGAAGGACGCCGGGGCCCGATCCGTCGCGGGCCTCGATCAGAGCGCGACGCAGAGCCTCCCAGTCCAGGATGTCCTTGGGCAGCAGACGGGTCTCGCCCAAGGGCAGCAATCGCCGTTGCACATCGGCCAGGACATCCGAACTGAGGCGGTCTTCGGTGTCGGCGGTCAGCGTGACGACGCGCTTCTGATCGACGCGATTGATCGTGCCGAACCCGCCCTTGTACTCGAACCGGCCCAGCGAACTCAACGGCACCGCTTCTCCGGTGGGGTTGGGGATCTGGAGTCGGTAGAGGTCGTCGATGTTGATCCGGTCCTTTAGCGGCAGGCGGACCGTGATGTCGTACTCGTCGTTGAACTGTCTGTACGTGCCCACCTTGGTTCCGAAGATGGCCATTTTGAGGAAGTTGCCCACCGTGGCGGTTTTGACGCCCAGGAGCGTCGCGACCCGGCGATCCACCGTGAAGGCCAGTTCGGGACGCGTGGCCTCCAGGTCGCTTCGCAGGTTGACGAGATTGGGGACATCCGCAATCATCCGCATGGCCTGGTCGCTGAGCCGGCCCAGCGTCTTGAAGTCCTCGCCGACGATGCGGACGGTGACGGGCGCTCCGGTGGGGGGGCCTTCCTCCTCCCTCTCGACCTTGATCTCCACGCCGGGGATGTCTGCGATCGCCTGGCGAACCTCGGCGATAATTTCGTTGGAGGGCCGCGTTCGTTTTACGAAATCGTAGAAGACCATGGTGATGTTGGCCAGATGCGGCCCGCCCGCGCTGGCCATGAGGTCCATGCCGCTGCCAACCGAGCCCACGTTGGTGACGACGTTCTCGAACCAGGGCTCATAGGGCTTGATTCGCTTTTCGATGAGACGGGCGATGCGGTCGGTCTCGTGGATGTTGGCGCCTTGCGGGGCGCGGATGCTGATGAATGCCCGTTCCGGATCGCCCTCGGGGAAGAACTCGACCCCTTTGCCGAACTTGCCATAGAGGATGCCCATGGCGATCAGCAGGCAGAAAGCCAGGAACAGGGCGATGCCGGGATTCTCCAGGCCCAGGCGCTGGAACCGGCGGTACCCTCGCATGAACCCGTTCTCATGGTCTTGTTTTCGCGGGGCCCGTCCGGCCCAGATTGAGGAGATCACCGGGTTGAAGACCAGCGCGACGAACAGCGAGGCGATCAGGCCGATCGTCAGGGTGATCGGCAAGTACTTCATGAAATCGCCCATGATTCCAGGCCATTGCATCATGGGGATGAACGCGCAAACCGTGGTGAGCGTCGAGGTGATCACCGGCCAGGCCACTTCCTTGGCCCCCAGACGCGCCGCCTCGATCCGGCTGTAGCCGAGCTGCATGTGGCGGTAGATGTTCTCCACGATCACGATCGCGTTGTCCACCAGCATGCCCAGCAGCAGGATCAGACTGAACAACACGATCATGTTCAGCGTGTAGCCGAGGAACTGGATCAGGAAGAAGGTGATGAGCATGCTCAGGGGAATGATCAAGGCCACGATCGTGCTGGGACGCCAACCCATAAAGAGCACGAGAATGGCGGTGACGAGGATCAGGGCCGCGGCGATGTTGTTTTCCAGGTCCGACACCGTGTTGCGGATGTACTTGGACGTGTCGCTGATGACCTCGAAAGTCACGCCGCCGGGGACCAGGTTGCGGGCCCACTCGACGACGGCCTTCACCGCATCGGACACCTGGATGACGTTGGCGCCGACGCGTTTACGCACGAGAAGTGTTACGTTTTCCTGTCCGTTGAGGCGGGAATAACTCTCACGATCCTTGAAGGTGTCGCGTACGGTGGCCACGTCGGCCAGGTAAATGGGTTTTCCGTCCCGCACGGCCAGGAGCAGGTGATCGACCTCCTCGGGCGAGACGAATTCCGCGGGGATGCGGACGTTGAACTTGGTCCCCGGGGTCTCCATGCCGCCGGCGGAGATGTTGACGTTCTCCGATGGGATCAACGCCAGGATCTCCGGGATCGTCAGGTTATACTGGGCAACCCGGTCGGGGTCCATCTCCAGGCGGATCTCGCGTTCGAGCGCCCCCTCGACGTCCACCTTCAGCACGCCGGGGACGGATTCGATCGCGTCTTCCATGCCGTCGGCGATTTCCTTGAGCTGGAAGGGGGAGACGTCGCCGGAGATGCTGACCTGCATGATCGGAAACTCCGCGATGTTGATCTCCGTGATCACCGGCTCTTCGATCTCCTGGGGCAGTTCCCCGCGGGCAATGTCCACGCGGTCCCGCACCCGCTGGAGGGCGACGTCCGTGGGCACGTCCGGCGTGAACTCCACGCTGATCAACGACATCCCCTCGGCACTGCTGGAGAGCACCTCTTTGACGCCGCGGATGCCGGTCAGTTCCTTCTCGATCTTCATCGTGATGGCGGTTTCCACGTCCTCCGGCGAAACCCCCTCGTACATCGTGGTGATCATGATGAACGGAATCGGGATGTCCGGGAACGCCTCCCGCGGCAGCGAGAGATAGCTGCCGACGCCGAGGATGACGATAATCACGCCCAGCACGGCGACCGTGGTGCGATTGCGGATGGATAGATCGGTGAGAAGCATAAGCCTATTTGCCCTCTTCTGACGAAGGAGACACAACGTTCACGGTCTGTCCGGGAGCGACGAATCGGTGGCCCGCGACGATCAGGCGATCGCCGGGTTCGAGCCCCTGAACGACCTGGACGCGGTCGCCTCGGATGATGCCGGGCTGGACCGTCCGGCGCTGGGCTTTCGAGTCGTTCACGACGTAGACGGCGTATCCGTCTTCCATCGGAATCACCGCGAGCAGCGGGATCAGGATGGCGTTTTCCATCATCCGGCGGGTCAGGCGGGCCCGGACGATTTGTCCGCTGCGAAGCGTTCCATCCGGATTGGGCAGCTTGATCTCCATTCGTGTGGAGCGAGTCCGGTCATCGGCCACGCTGCTGATGAAAGTGATCGCCCCATGGAAAGACCGCTGACACCCCTTGACGGCGGCGAGGACCTCCACGCTCTCGCCTTGAGAGAAGAACGCGACGTCCCGCTCGGGGATATGGACGGCCACTTTGACGATGTCCGTCTGGACGATCTGGGCCACGGGCGTGCCCCCCTGGACGTACTCTCCCTGTTCCACGGGCAGATCGTTGAGGATTCCGCCGGCGGGGGCGTGAATCTGCGTGCGTTGCAGGCGAGCGCGAACCTCCTGAAGGTCCGCCTGAGCAACAGCCAACTGCGTGGCCGCCTGATCGAGTTCGCGGGTCGGGGCCGCGCCGCCTTCGACCAGACCCTGCTGACGCTCGAATTCGGTCTGCGCGTTTTTCGCCTGGGCATGCGATCTTTCGAATTCGGCCTGCAACAGATCGGTGTTGAGCCGCATCAGGAGGTCTCCCCTCTGCACGGGCGAGCCCTCGCGAGGCCCGATCCACTCGATCCGCCCGGCCACCTCCGCTGCGACCGTGACGACCTGATTGGGCTCGACGACCGCAGGCAGTTCGAAGGCGTCGGCCAGCTTCGGTTCCGGCGTTACCGGCAGAACCGTCACATTAACCGGCGGGGGCGGCGTGGCGGCCGCTTGCTTCCTGCGTGGCTGCATCCGCGACAGGAGGAACAGCGCGATGATCGCGGCGACTACGATGGCCAGTTTCACCCAGAACCGTCCGGATCTCCACCCTCCGGCTGGACGTATCTCGGTCTTTGCGACCCTGCTACTCATATGCTTCTCCACAGACTCCATGGATCTCGTCGAAGTCCACTTCTCAAACGAACGTTTGATACGTTAGTTTAAAACGAATGTTTAACACGTCAAGGGGGATCGAGCATTTTGTTCCGAAAAACCGCATGGGAATGCCCTAAGTGCTTGTTAAAATTGGTTTTACGGTGATGCTAGAACCGCATGGCATAGGGAAACCCGCCGGGGGACGGCGTGCGTGAGAATCGAGGCGCGTGAAAGGGGACGCCGACCGGTTTCGGTGGAACCTCCACCGCGTCGGACCGGTCGGCGTCCTCCAGATGTCAAGGATGTTTCACGACGCCCATTTGACCAAGTGGGGATAGAGATCCTGGAGAATGGGGGAGGAGGGTTTGATCCTCGCGTTGATGCTCAGCAGACCCCGGCCTGCGATTTCGAATCCGCAGTCGAACAGGGTTCGGCTTCCCGACGGAGTGCGGGGCTTCATCGGGATGATCCGGTGCTCATTCGTGTCGCGGAGCATATAGAACAACTCGACCTGGAACAGGTCGGCGGGGGCCCCGTTCAGATCGACCTCGCAGGCGACCTCCACGTGCTCGCCTTCGGCGACCACTTCCTTCTTGTCCACGCTGGTGGTCAGGCGGCCAGTGTGGATGTTGTTCCAGAGCCGGTTGATTTCGTGGGCGTTGTGCAGGGCCTGCTTGAGGGATTCGTGATTGTTGCGGACCAGGTCCTCGGTCAGGGCCTTCGACGGGGCGTAGAATTTGTCCGTGTACTCAGCCAGCACGCGGTTCATATTGAACTGGCAGCAGACCGAGCAGATGGATTGTTTCATCATTTCGACCCAGCGGGTGGGCACGCCGGCTTCGTTGCGGTCGTAGTACAGCTCGCTGATCTCGGATTCGATCAGGTCGTAGATCTGCTCGGCCTCCGCGGCCTCCTGCATCTCGTACTGGTTGCTGTATTCGGCGCCGGTGATGGCCCAGCCGTTGCGGCCGTTGTAGCCTTCGGGCCACCAGCCGTCCAGGACGCTGAGGTTCAGAACGCCGTTGATGGCGGCCTTCATGCCGGAGGTGCCGCTGGCTTCGTTCTCCTTCACCGGGTTGTTGAGCCACACGTCGGAGCCCCAGGCCAGGTGACGGGCGACGTTCATGTCGTAGTTCTCCACGAAGACCACGCGGTCTTCCAGTTGATAGCTCCTGGCGAAGTCGATGATCTCGCGGATCATGTTCTTGCCCAGCGAGTCGGCCGGGTGCGCCTTTCCTGCGAACACGAGCTGGACGGGCTTGGTCGAGTTCGTCAGGATCTTGGCCAGCCGGTCCTTGTCCCGCAGGATGAGCGTCGCTCGCTTGTACCGGGCGAACCGACGGGCGTAGACGATCGTCAGGAACTCGGGGTTCAAAGCGCGAGTCAGTTTGAGGACCTTGGACTCGATGTAGCCCCGCGACGCCAGATCGTCTGCCAGTTTCTTGCGGATGTAGGTGATCAGGCTTTGCTTGTTGCGGTGGTGGGCCTGCCAGATCTCGTCGTCCTGGACGGACAGGACCCGGTCCCAGGTCTTCGGATCGCACTCGCTGTGGACATAGTCGGGACCGACGTGTCGTTTGAACAGGTCGATGAAGGGCTCGCTGAGCCAGGAGTGATGCACGCCGTTGGTGACGTAGTCGATCGGCATCTCGCTCTCGGGCAGGTCGGGGAACAGCCCCGCCCACATCCGTCGGGAGACGTCGCGGTGCATCAGGGACACGGCGTTGAGGTACCGGGCAAACCGCATCGCCAGCGCGGGCAGCCAGAAGGTTTTCGTGTCGTTGTTGATGAAGGCGTGAGTGGCCAGATCGTCATAAGGCACGCCCAGCGCCTGAACTTCGTGCTCGATGAACTTGCGGACCATGCCTGCGTCGAAGCCCTCGTTCCCGGCGATCACCGGCGTATGGGTCGTGAACACCGTGGAGGCCCGGATTACCGCCTTGGCTTCCATGAAGCTGAGCTTTTCCCGGAGCATGAGCCGCTGGAGCCTGGCCAGGACCAGGAACGTCGAATGGCCTTCGTTCATGTGGTAGATCTTGGGCTCGATGCCGAGCCGTTCGAGGGCCCGCACGCCGCCGATGCCCAGGACCAGTTCCTGCTGGAGCCGCTTGGTCCGGTCGGAGACGTAAAGCTCGTTCGTGATGTCTCTGACGTGCGGGGGATTTTCCTCGAGGTCAGTGTCCAGGAGAACGAGCCGGGTCTTGCCGACGCTGATCTCCCAGAGCTTGATCCGGACCTTCTGGTCGAGGATCTGCATCTCGATGTACGCGGGATCGCCCTCGGGACCGCGCAGCTCGTGCATCGGAATGAGGTGGTTGTCGAACTCGGCGGACTGCTCGTGCTGCTCGCCGCTGGCGGTGATGCGCTGGGTGAAGTAGCCGTACTTGTAAATCAGGCCCACGCCGACCACCGGCAGATTCATGTCGGAGGCTGCTTTGAGGAAATCGCCCGACAGGACGCCCAGGCCGCCGCCGTAGATCGGAATGCACTCGTGGAGCCCGAACTCCATGGCGAAGTAGGCGACGATATCTTTGTCCTCGAGGGTCGCCTCGTACGAGGTCTTGAACCGCTCGTTGTAGCTCATGTACTGCTGGAACTGCTGCCAGACCTCGTCGAGCTGGAACAGGAAGCCGCGGTCGTGGGCCAACTGGCGGATGCGGTCCTTCGGCAGGCTGACGAGGAACTGGATGGGATTGTGGTTCACCGCGCGGAAGAGCTGCGGGTCGATGCGGTAGAACAGCCGGATTGCCTCGTGATTCCACGTGCACCACAGGTTGCACGCGAGCTGATGCAGCTTGCTGAGGTTCTCGGGCAACTTCGGATAAACGAACAGGTTCTTCAGAATCATCGCGATCACAACTCCCATTTGTACGCCAGTGCCAATTCTCCGAAACAGACAGGCTACGACGCACCTGGCACGAAACCGCGCCACCTGTCGCATTTGCTTTTTTCGGCTGATTGGGTGCTGTTTCTCCACAGTCTGTTTTCGGTCCGTGCGAGGATCGACGTTCTCAGTCTTCCGGAGGCTGTTTCGCCGTCGCGGGCGGATGCCCGGGGACCGCAGCCAGGTCCCATAAGATGGGCCCGGGACGGGGCCGCTCGGACGGGGCTTGACTGGGGAGGGCGGACGCGCTACCATGACATCGTCGGAAGGGGAGTTGTCGAACGCAGGCCGTCGGGCGTCGGACGCGGGGCCGGCCGTGAACGCCCTGCACGAGGCAGTGAGAGCTTGGAAATGGTGGATTCGATCCGGGCGGTGCCCCCGAAATGCGAGCTTGCGGTCGTGATGCCTGTCTACAACGAGCAGGGCTGCATCAGAGAGGTTCTGTCGTCGTGGCGGAATGTGTTGGACGAGTCCGGGATCGACTTCGTCATCCTGGTTATCAACGACGGCTCAACCGACGGCACCGGCGAGATTCTGGACGCCTTCGCACGCGACGAGCGGATTCGCGTGTTCCACCAGGCCAATCGAGGACATGGTCCGACGATTCTCGACGGCTACCGCCGTGCCGTGTCGCTGGCCGAGTGGGTCTTTCAATGCGACAGCGACGACGAGATTCCCGCGGATTCCTTCGGTCGGCTCTGGGAGGTCCGCCGCCAGGCCGATGCGGTGTTCGGCTGCCGTCTGGATCGGCGGCAGACGCTGCAACGCAGAATCATCACGCTCGTTTCGCGTCTGACGGTGGACGCGTCCTTCGGGAGGGGAATCCGCGACGTGAACACGCCGTACCGGCTCATGCGAGCCTCCGTGCTGGGACGCATCCTCGAGCACATCCCTGCGGACACGTTCGCCCCGAATCTGGTCGTTTCGGGGGGATTATGCCGGCTGCACGCGCAAGTGGCGAGCGTGTCGGTGCCTTCTCGCCAGCGTCGCAGCGGACGCGTCTCCATGGTGCGAGGGGGGCTATGGAAGGCGTCGATCCGGTCGTTCCGCCAGACGGTGCGGTGCGGCCGCTCCATGCGGAGTCTGGGCCGCGCGGGGGACGCATGAAGTCCGTGTCGTCACGCGCAGGAGGGCCGGAAGGAAGGGAAGGCATGAGCGACGCGTCTCCATCGCAATCGAGCCATGGGTTCAAGACGGACGCAGGACGCCTCTCCTACACGGTGTTGATTGCCTTGAGCCTTGCAGGGATGGTCCTGGTTCTGCTGGCGACCTCCCGCTACGGCGTGGGCGTTTCGCCCGATTCCGCGGGTTATCTCTGCGCGGCGCGGAATCTGCTGGCCGGCAGGGGATACCGGACCTTGTGCGACAGTCCCTATACCTCGTGGCCGCCGCTGTTTCCGACGCTCCTGGCGGCCCTGGGATTGACGGGCCTCGATCCTGCGAACGGCGCCAGGCTGCTGAACGCCGCTGCGATGGGAGGAATCGTCTTTGCGTCCGGCCTGTTCTTGCGCAGATGTCTGACGTCCGGACCGCTGGCCCTTGTGGGCGTCTGTTCGATTGTGCTGTCGTTTCCCCTGTTGGGTCTGGCGGGGATGGCCTGGACCGAACCGGTTTTCGTGCTTCTGATCGCCGGGTTCGTGCTGGCGATGTCCGCCTATCGGCGGACGCAACGCATGACTTCGCTGTGGACGGCGGCCGTCCTCGCGGCCCTGTGCTCCCTGCAACGGTATACGGGTGTCACCCTGATCGTAGCAGGGACCTTCCTGATCCTTTGGCCCGGATCGAACGTCTCTCTGAGTCGCCGCGTCCGGCGCCTGGTGGGGTTTGTCGTGATTGCGTCGGTCCCCCTGGGGCTTTGGATGGCGCGAAACCACCGGTTGACCTCCATGCTCACAGGCCATGTCCGACAGCGGTCCATTTACACCCTGCCGGAGAATCTCGTCACGGCGGCGGACACCGCCACGAAGTGGTTTGTGCCGGAGGGGGTCTCTCTGCCGATGCGAGGAGCGATCGTCGTCGCGGCGATTGTGCTGGTGGTCGGGGCGATCGTGATTCTCCGCGCCAGGTTCGGCCCCGGTCGAGAGGACGCTCGACACTGCGTGTGGACCGCCGGGCTCGTGGCCATGATCTACTTGCCCTTGATTCTGCACACCCATCAGGTCGGGGTTCTGGACGAGATCATGAACGACCGGTATCTCGCCCCTCTGGCGATGATCGGTCCATGGCTGGCGTTTGCAGGCATTGACGTGCTGGCCGACGCGTTGCGACGACGTCCTTGCGGCGCTCGGGCGATCGCCTCTGCGCTGGTCCTGTCCTGCGGACTCTGGCTGATCCACCCGCTGCATCGCACGTACGCGATGCTCGCCTCCCAGAGGCAGGGCGGCGCAGGGGGATACAGCCGGATCGAATGGCAGGAATCCCCGCTGACTCGCTGGCTTGCAGCCCATCCGTTGCGGGGCGCTGTCCGCAGCAACGCGCCGGACGCCCTGTACGCTCTGACGGGCCTCGACTCGCAGGTGTCGCCGCATCGAACGTGGGATCTCGCGGAGTCTCTGAGGAAGATCCCGTCGAGCAACAGCGAAACCCTGGTCTGGTTTCAGAACTGCCCTCGCGCGCATCTGTACGACCTCGATGAGCTGGTCTCCGTGCTGCCGCTGCGCCGGATCGTCTCTTTTTCCGATGGCGGCGTGTATCGGCTCGCGGCGTCGCCTGAGAACGGTTCCTTCCGCGACGTCGCCCTCTCGGCGTATCAAGTCAACGGCATTCGCAACCGCAGATTCACGAGCGAGGCGTCCGGTGCTTCCGGGCGGATCGTCTCCTGGGTTCTGCGCGAGGACGGCTGGACGGACAGCGTGTGGGAACTGAACGCGCCGGACGGGAAGGTCGTCACGTGGCGTCCCTCGTGCGAGTACTCGCGGTCGGGCGATGCGTTCGAGTTTCGTTGCGAAGGCCAGGCTCTTCGAACTCCCGACGACTGCTCGTCGCCCTACAGACTGCACGTCCGGGGCTCGATCCATGGCGACGTCGCGGAGGGCGAGTACCGGATCGAATTTTTCTGTGATCACTGGCCCGTCGGCGACGGGGGGCAATGGCGAGTTGACGTGGCTCGGCCCGTGTACCGACTGTATTCGGGGCCGCGGAACATCCACGCCTATACGATGAGTCTGGAGGCAGTGACGGATCTTCTCCGGCGGCCGGGGGAGTCCTGGGCTCGGGAGTGTGTCGCCTTCTGCGTCTATCCGGAGGGCTCGCAGCCGCCGGAGGCGGCGCCGGTGTTTCGATTCGTCTCGAAGACCACAGGCAGCGAGTTCTACACGATCAACGAGGCCGAGCGGGACGCGGCCCTGGACTATCCGGGGGTCTGGGACTACAAGGGCCTCGCCTGGTATGCGTACTCCTGGCCAAAGCGTCCGCCCGACGCCCAACCCGTCCATCGGTTCTGGTCTGCAGCCATGTCCACACATTTCTACACGATGGACGAATCGGAGAAAGCGAACCTGGCGAAGCATCCGCCCGAGGTCTGGGCCTACGAAGGCGTCGTCTGGTATGCGATGCCGGCGGAGGGGCCGTAACGTGGAATCGTGCCGCAGGGCTTGACCGCCGGTGGCCACGAGCCTAAGATGATCGGCAGAGATTGAATCGGTGCAAATGGGTCGCACGGGGATTTGAGCCATGGCTTCTCTGATCGTGACAAACGGCAAGCAGGAGGGCAGCTACTATCCGCTGGGTCGTCGGACGAACGTCGTCGGTCGGGATGAGGCCCTGCCCATCCAGATCCTGGACAACATGGTCTCTCGCAAGCACCTGCAGATTCGGTTCGACCAGGCCACAAACCGCTACTTCGCGTTCGACATGAAGAGCCGCAACGGCGTATACGTCAACAACCGCAGGATCGAAGACGAGGTCGCCCTTCAGGACGGCGACGTCATCCTGGTCGGCATGACCGCCATCCTCTTTGCCGACAGGGATTTCAAGGACAAGGACAGCGCCCTGCTGCACTACAAGAAGGCGGGCGAGCGGATGCGCGTGACGACCTACGGCCCGCGCGATTTCGATCCGACCCCCGTCGGCCCCGGCGAGACCGGCCAGCCCATTGCCTCGCGGTAGTCGGCGACCTCTCACATTCGGCGCGGCGCGCTCCTGAGACGAGCTTCCAGGAACCCCCATGCCACCCCGACGACCAGCCCGACTCCGTGGGCGGTGTTGGCGATGGGACCCACCAGGCCCGCCAGGCACACGAAGAACCACACGATCATGAACGTGACGGTCTGCGGCGCCAGCGACAGCTTGGAGGCGGGATTGAATTTGCCCTGCATCCAGATGTAGCCCAGCAGGCCGTAGACGACGCCGGACATGCCTCCGAAGTGCGGTCCCCGGACCAGATACTGGCCCACGTTCGACGTGCCCGCCAGGACCAGCGTCAGCAGCAGCAGGAACCGCGAGGTCTTGCGGACTTCGATCATGCTGCCCAGGTCCCGCAGCCAGAGCATGTTGAAGAAGATGTGGAGAAGGTCGAAGTGCAGGAACATCGGGGTGAACAGCCGCCAGATTTCGCCTCGTCGGACCTCCAGCAGGATTCGCTCCCATTGGACATGGTGCCCGATCCTCGGCGCAAAACGACTGATGGACAAGATCTGCTGGAGACTGTCGTTCTGGCCGAACTCGACCAGAAGCGTCACGGCGATGCTGATGGCGATCAGGACGATGGACAAGGGCCCCAGGGGCACCGGCGGGCTGTAGAAGACCATCGTCCGAGCGTCCATCACGCGGGCTCGCCCGGGCGTCGCGGTCGTCTCGTTCCGCGTCGGACGCGGAACGCCGGCGTGGGGCGCCGAGGAAAAGAGCGGGTTCAGAGGATTGCGGCGGAATTCTTCGAGCAGGGACTTCGACGGCTCGATGTTCTCGTCGTCGAGGATCCAGACCTCCCAGTCGCCCTGCGAGGCGGGATCGACCTGGTTGTCGATGCCCCGACCGGTAAGGAAGTCGCGGAAACGCATGGCCGACGTCTCGTCTTGAAGTTTGCCGATCGGTCTCATCTAGCCTGCGATCTCCTTTCCGCAGTGCGGACACCGCGGGTTCTTCTTATGACGCTCCAGGTCTTCCAGGAACGCCGCGCCGAGGATGGCGGTGGGCAGGGCGAACATGCCGATTCCGAACATCGCGCTGGCCGCGGCCATGATTTTGCCGATCGGGGTGACCGGATAGGCGTCCCCATACCCGACGGTGGTGAGCGTCACCGCGGCCCACCACATGGAGGCCGGAATGCTCGAAAACACCTCGGGCTGCGCCTCGTGCTCGGCGTAGTACATCAGCGAAGCCGCCACGACCAGGAGGATCACGAGGATGGACACCGCGCCGAGAAGCTGCTCCTTGCGGGATTTGACGACCCGCAGGAGCATCTGAAGCGAGTCGGAATAGCGGGCCAGCTTGGCGATCCGCATGATCCGCATGAGACGGAACATGCGGAACATCCGCAGGATCCGCAGATCCACGCTGAGAAACGGCAGATAAAAGGGCACCACCGCCAGCGCATCGACAATCGCCAGGGGATTCATCGCAAAACGCGCACGTCCCAGGACGGGACTTGCGTACTGGGGGGCCTCGACGCAGGACCACAGTCGCAGCACGTACTCCACGGTGAAGACCGCGACCGAGAACAGCTCGAAGGCCTTGAACCCGTTCGGCAGGAGCGAATGGACGCTCTCGACCGACTCGACGATCATCGCCACGATGTTCAGCAGGATCAGGACCACGATGAACGTGTCGCACGCCCTGCCCACGGCGTCGTCGGCCTTCGAGAAGGCCAGGATTTCCCGCGTGCGTTTACGCACGCTTCGATACGACCACCGCGACATCGGACCTCCATGGTTGCGTTTCTGTTCATGTCCGGAGGACCATTCTACCGTCGAAGGGCGGCGCAGGCACGCAAATTCCTAAGGTCGTCGCGATGCGGTCCCGCTTTCAGGGCACGTTCTTCTCGCGTCGGATCGACGCCGCTTACGTGCCCCGGTTGCGGTGCAGCAGCGACAGTTCCGCGCGGTATTGGTCCGCGACGGTGGCGGGCACGATGATTCGGGACAGGGTTTCGCTCAGTCGGCTCTGCAACTGGCGGCCGCAGATCACCGAGGGGATCGAGATCTCGATGTTCCTGACGTCGTGTTGGACGCGGGTCTTGAGCCCGCCCATGATCATGTTGGCGATTTCGCCGAGGGCGTCGATGGTCTCCGCTTCGCTCGGTTGCGCGTCGGGCTCCAGGCACAACATGCCTGCGGTGACGGCCCGCACGCAGTCCGCATTGCAGGCGATTCCGAAACACCCTTCGAGATCGCCGGTGAAGGTGATGGTCGCCAGGAACGCCCGCTCGTCGGGCGCCACGGCGGGTTCCGTCGTCTTCTCCAGGGCCATGCCAACCATGCTGGCGAACACCTCCTTGGCGCTGTCCAGCATGATGTCCTCAAGCGATACCGTCGTCACCATACACACTCCAAGAGCCTCCGAATCCTGTCCGGACCGCACCCACGCGAAGTCCCGACGTCGTTGTCGTGCGACGTCCCTGCCTTTGATCGGCCAAAATGTCTCGATACTCAAGCGATGTCCTGGGGTCTTTCCTCCACCGCGAGCGGCTGGAATGCGATCCCGCCTCGCAGGCAGGGGCTCGTCACCGTTGCCCGGCGTTGCGAGCGGTCGCAGAGCCAGGGGAAGGTGTTGTCCGATAATCCAGTTCACAAAGGAAGGAATCCCGCTGGGAACGACCACCCTCTCCAAGGGGCGGATTCACGGCGTGTCCGTCAGGGCGGTCGAATGTCGTACGCCGGGGCCCGGCTCCTCCTCCTCCGCCAGTCAGCCGTCCTGGCCGGCCAGACGCCGGCGCATCTCGCTTTTGTTGTCCCACAGGTGCGAATCGACCTCCATCGTCGCGGAGAAATCCAACTCCCACAACGCCCGTCACCACCGCCACAACCGTGCCATCGCTCTCATGTCGCACCTGACCTTTCCTCGATCCTGGTTTCCATCCGCCATCCAACCTCGGACGGCCCTGTTTCCGAGAGCGCTCTCTACACACTAGTGCTCCATTACCCATCCATTGATGGATAGAGACGTTTCAGCTTTGTCCTGGCGTCTGCCGTGGTGAACTGCCAGTTCACTTTCACCTCGGCCCCGTCACGGCTCTTCTCCCATGCGGCGGTTTCCTCACGCAGT
>DATIKY010000138.1:0-2262 GCA_035476995.1 Sedimentisphaerales bacterium
GGGTTGGATGAGCAAGTGCCGTGCGATTCTGATTCGTTATGCCAAGAAGTCATGCAATTACCTCGGCCTGATCCAACTGTGCTGCGGCCTACTCTGGTATCGCCGCCAACATCGCCTGAGCCTTTTGAGATAGTTACTAAGCGTTCCCGTATAGGGCTTGGACGTAGCCATGGGCAGATCGCTCGGACGCGAGGGGCTCCAGGTCCGCCCAAAATCCTCGCTCACCGCCACCAGAGCAAGCGCCTGTTGGCCGTAGCGCGAGATGTTGATCACGCGGCGGTCGTCGAGGACCACCGTGGACTCCCCCCAGATCCTCCCCACCGAGGGGTCCTTGGGGATCACTACAAGATCCCATTTCGTCAGATCGTCGCCATGGCTGATGGCGACGCCGGGAAGTCCGCCGCCGAACCCGGACATGATCCAGTTCCCATCCTGCATCTTCAACGGTTCCTGCATGGGCCAGAATCCGCCGTCCACAACCACACCTTTTGCCTGCCACTGGCCCGCCTGCTCATCCAGGACGTACGCGCGGGTATGGATTCGCTCCATGCTATTGTAGAAGGCGCCCTGGAATGCCCAGAGGCGGCCTTGATGAGAGAGAAAGACGCCATGACTGACCGCCAGATTGCCATGACCGGAATCAATCGTGAAGACCTCGCCCCAAGTCCTGCCGCCATCCGCGCTGACACAGCCTCGTGCCTCTTCTGAGCCGGTGTTTTCGGGCCCCTTGTTGTGACCGAAGGAGGCATAGAGCCTGCCCTTGTGCCACGCCAGCGCCAGCCCGTGCAGGAACCGGTATCCGTCCTTCTGGAACTCGTAGGGCTTGATCACGGAGAAACGCACGTCTCGCGGCGTGGGGAGATCGACGGCTTTCGGCACCGCGCCACCGCCCCAGATTTCGATGGGTTTGGGCTCCTCAAGCACAGACACCGGGATCACCGCCAGTTCGTTCGCCGCGTGGCTCTTGTGGGTGTAGCCGACGTAAAGCTTTCCTTCGTGCTCCACGGCATAGGGATAGCTGAAATCGGCCTTCGGGTCGGACACCCCGGGGCCTTCCGGAAAGACAGAGTGGCGAATTACGAAGACTCTGCTGAAGACCGCTTCCCCCGGTTGGCTCACCGCGATGGTCAAGGGGGAGCGCCGGCCGCCGCTGTCGCCGGTGGTCGTGCAGACCAGGAACCGCTGCCCGGTGCTGAGCGTGCCGGCGTAGGGCTTGCTGGTCGCCATCGGCAGATTGGATGGCGTTGACCGCGTCCAGGTGCGTCCACAGTCGTCACTAATGGCCGCAAGGGCGACTGCCTTTCCACCGTAGCGGACGATATTGAGGATGCGTCTTTCTTCGACGATTACGGTGGACTCGCCCCAGATCTTGCCCAGTCCTGTTGCGGCCGGAATGACCACCAGATCCCAATGCGTGAAATCGTCGCCTCGGCTGATGGCCACCGCGGGCAGATCGCCCGCGACGTCGTAGCCATGCGAAATCCTCGCTCCGGCCATGATCCAGTTCCCGTCGGCCATCTTCTGCGGCTCCTGCATGGGCCAGAAGCCGGCCTCGACGACCACGCCCTGCGGCTCCCAGTCGCCAGTGTTCTCGTTCAGAGTGTACGCGCGGGTGTGGGTGCGCTGGAATTTGTCATAGAATGCCCCCATGAAGGCCCATAGCCGGTCCTTGTGAGACAGGAACACACCATGGCTCACGCCGAGATTGCCCTCGCCATGATCCATTACGATGGGCGTACCCCAGGTCTTGCCGCCATCGCGGCTGACGCGTACGTGCGCCTCCTCGGTCGGCGTGTTTTCCGCGCCTCGGTTGAAGCCGTAGGATGCGTACAGCTTGCCCTTGTGCCACGCCAGACCGACCCCAAGTGTCCAGTTGCACGCATCGGCGTCCGGGCGTTGTTTCTTAAGGACATGGAATTCGACGCCCTCGAGCGACGGGATGTCGGCAGAGTTCGGTGGCGCGTCACCGTCCCAGAGCTTCACCAGGTCAACGATCTCGATCTTATGCGGTGTCGTCTGCTTGTCCGCCATCGCACGGATCGCGACGTCCGCCAGCGCCACACGATAGAGCGACACCTCGTCGATCGCGCCAAACCACATCTGCCGGAGTTGACCACCATCATTGGGTGCAGGTTTCATTTTACGTACCGGGTTACGCACAGCGGCGAAGCCGACTGTAGGTATCCCAGAATTCCTTCCACAATCCGGATTTGACGTAGCAGCGGAAGTTGAGGATTCGCTGTCCACCTTGTCGTGACCATC
>DATIKY010000139.1:0-1601 GCA_035476995.1 Sedimentisphaerales bacterium
TGGTCATCAGGTCTAATCCTCAATCAAGCGAAGTGTTCGCGATAATTTTGAGAAGAACTCGAAACCATCCTTGTTTTCCAGAGTCTTAAGGGTAGAGAACCAATCCCTGAAGCCCGAAGCAAGGAGGATTTCGAGTGAGCAGCAGGATAAGGAAACGTCTGCAGAAGATCAAGCGCCGCATTGAGCGTCGGCTGGAAGGCCCGCGGGGGGATCTCGGTCGCCCCATGTTCAGCGCCCAACCGATCCGCGTGGAGCTGGCCGACAAGGTCCAGGCCATCGGCGTCGGCGGCATCGGGCTGATGCACCAGTTGGCCCACCGGGTGGGGCTGGTCGAGGCGGTCGACCGCCGCGTGCATGTGTTGAAGGATCATCGGCCCTACCACGAATCGGATCACGTGTTGAATCTTGCCTACAATGCGTTGTGCGACGGCGTCCGCCTGGAGGACATCGAGTTGCGACGCAACGACGAAGTCTTCCTCGACGCCCTGGGCGCCGGACGCATTCCCGATCCGACGACCGCCGGCGACTTCTGCCGTCGCTTCCAGAAGAAGGACATTAGCGATCTGATGGGAGCCGTCGATGAGGCCCGCTTACGCGTCTGGGCCGGGCAGCCGTCGGCGTTCTTGACGCGGGCGACGATCGACCTGGACGGCACGTTGGCCGCGACCGCCGGCGAGTGCAAGCAGGGAATGGACATCTCCTACAAGGGCACATGGGGCTATCATCCGCTGGTCGTCTCGCTGGCCGAGACGGGCGAAGTGTTGCGGCTGGTCAACCGTCCGGGCAACCGTCCCAGCCAGGAAGGGGCGGCCGCAGAGGCCGACGCGGCGATCGCCTTGTGCCGGCGGGCGGGCTTCGGCACGATCGTGCTGCGGGGCGACACCGCCTTCAGCCAATCGGAACATCTCGACGCCTGGGACGACGAAGGAGTCAGCTTCTACTTCGGCTACAAGGCTCTGGCGAATCTCGAAGAAATCGCCGATCAACTGCCGAAAACCGCCTGGGACAGAGTCTTGCGGGCCCCACGCTACGAGGTGCAGACGGAGGCCCGAGAGCGTCCTGCGAATGTCAAAGAACGGATCGTGCGTCAACGTCAGTTCGAGACGTTGCGTCTGGCGAAGGAGGATTACGCCGAGTTCGAATACCAGCCGGTCGAATGCCAGCGGCCGTACCGGATGGCGGCGCTTCGCAAGAAGATCACCCATGAGAAAGGCCAGGCGCGCCTGTTCGAGGAGATCCGCTACTTCTTCTATATCACCAACGACTGGGTCGCCTCGGCCGAGGAGGTCATCTTCGAGGCCAACGGCCGCTGCAACCAGGAGAACCTGCTGGCGCAGTTGTCCGGCGGGGTGCGTGCGTTGTCGGCCCCGGTGGACAATCTGCTGAGCAACTGGGCGTACATGGTCATGACGGCTCTGGCGTGGAACCTCAAGGCCTGGTGGGCCCTGTCGCTGCCGGAGCAGCCCCGCTGGCGTCCGCAACATCAGGCCCAGAAGCGGCAGGTCCTGCGGATGGAGTTCCGCACGTTCCTCAACGCGTTCATCAAGATCCCGTGCCAGATCCTTCGCACGGGCCGACGGTTGGTGTATCGGATCCTTCAC
>DATIKY010000140.1:0-6015 GCA_035476995.1 Sedimentisphaerales bacterium
TTAGCGGCAGGACATGCCGCGTTTGCCTGCGGAGGGATGGCGCAATCTGGCCGCCCGGTGAAGCAGGAACCCACTGAAGCGACTATGCAGGAGATTTCTCATGCATAGCGCAGTAGGAATCCCCGTCCTTTAGGGCGGGGAGGATGTCAATCAGACCATGCATACAAAACTCACGCCATTCGACAACACAGCCAACGACACAGCAGGATGCGAGTCAAACACGAACATGTCACCACCACCCTTCACCCGCGACATGATGGAGCAGATCGAGGTCACGCGCAGCAACCTGCAGCTTGCACTGCAACGACCCGATATCTGCGGCATGAGTTTTATGTACGACCAGTTCCACGACGAGATCGTCTACTCGAAAGCAAACGACAACCAGCTATATCCGGTTACCAACGCCATGTATGTACGCCTTGGCGTGCTCCTCGAGCACAGGGGATTCAAGCTGATACCGATTGCACTGATCCGCGAGGCGGTAATGGAAGCATCTGACGCAAACAAAATCGACTCAGCACAGATCTGGCTCAACCAGCAAACCTGGGACAGCACCCCACGCGTCGAGCAGTTCCTGACCACGCACTTCGGCGCCGAGGATACACCTTACACCAGGGCGGCGTCGAAATACCTCTGGAGCGCGCTTGCCGGACGCATCATCACCCCAGGCGTCAAAGCCGACATGATGCCCATCATCATCGGTAAACAAGGCATCAGGAAATCAACCGCAGTCGCCGCCATATGCCCCATCCCCGACGCCTTCGTCGAAGTCTCACTTAAGAAAACCGCAGACCAGGCCAGACTCATGCGCGGCAGGCTGGTCGGCGAAATCGCCCAACTGCATAGCCTGCGTACGCGCGAACTTGAAGCAATCAAGACATTCGTCACCAAGACGCACGAGTCCTGGGTGCCAAAACACCGAGAACACGCAGTCACTTACCCACGACGTATCGTGCTCATAGGTACGAGCAACGAGAAAGAAATCTTCTCGGATACGACCAGAAACCGCCGCTGGATTCCAGTAGAAGCAGCCAAAACAGGACAAATCGACGTCGAAGCAATCATCCGGGATCGCGACCAACTATGGGCCGAAGCCAGAGTTCTGTACGAGCGCACCGGCATCGACTACAGGCAGACAGAAGAGATGTTCAACCGTCACATGATACGCGACTCATGGGAAGAGGCGATCAACCGGTGGCTCGACGAGCCCGATCTGCTAACGGGCGACGAGCCACGAAACAGACAATATCTGACAACACATGATGTGCTCAGGGATGCAATCCACATCGAACCAAAATTCATCCAGCACAGAGATTTGATGCGGGCAGGCAAAGTTCTTCGCGCGCTGGGTTATGAGAACAAGAAAGTGCGCGATGGCAATCGCACGTTCTGGGTGTATAAACCTGCTGTTCCCAGTCAGACTCCTACGCAGGCTGCCGGGGGGGGTGCCCGATTCAGCCTGTTCCGGCGTGCCAGCCGCCAGAACCGGAACATACCAGGCCAACATAAGCGATAGCTTTTCTCTATTACGCCCGCTGTTCCAGTAATTATATCCAGTAATTATATCCAGTAATTATATCCAGTAATTATATACGTGTATAGCGGTTGTATACGTGTATAGCGGAAGGGCTAATGGTGGGACACAGGTGTGGCAGTGGGACGCGCAATTCTTTGCACGATAGGTTATCGTGCGCGCCCGCGCAGATGCTAGCTGTGCCACAGCATCCACGCGGTCTCACGGCGGGTAAGGTTATCTAGTCGGCACCATAAAAATGTATAATCACCGGACGCAGCCAGCCGGTTGCGATCAGGATAGCACCGCACCATGAACACGTCACAACCCAAGGCCACCCACCACACCAACAGCACCGGCATCGCCGACGCCGCGCAACTTGCCGGCAGCCAGGTGGCACTCGCCGAACTCCTCGGAGTCTCCAGACAGGCTGTGTCTGTATGGCTCAAACGGGGATGGGTGCCAGCAGGCAGAGCCATCGAGATCGAAGACCGGTTCGGCATCGAGCGCACCAGACTAGTGTCTCCGCGCCTGATGGAACTCGTGAGACCACCTGTTCAAACACCCCCTCGGTGCTAATCTGAGATTGTGCCGCCGGCCCGCTTGTATGCCTCGCGCGCTGCTGCCAGTGTGATCACTGGTTGCCCGTGTGGGCTGCCGGGGAGTGATGCCCACTCCCTGTTAGTCAGGCGCAGTGCTTCTTCAAACCGCCCCGCCTTGACATCGTCGAGGGCGCCACGCGCGGCGATGCGTCCCACTGCGCCAAGCGTCTGCGATCGTGGCGTGAAGTCGCGTAGCCGCATAATTCTCGCTGTCTCCTGCCAGGTCGAATAGAGGAACTGGTATGCTCCTGCTGCGGTACTGGTCAACCGGCGTCCGTTGACTCGCCTGGACACGGGCTCGTTGGGGTGCGCGTAGAATGAGTCGAACCTCTTGCCACCAAACAACGTTCGGTGTCCATCTGGCCCGAGCGTGCCCTCACCTAGCCGGATCACCTGCAGGAACGCCTGCACGTTCGGGTGCGCGACGTCTGCTGGTGTGACGGTGCGCATTGCCGATAACCTCGGCCCACCCGGCGTGACCTTCGGGACGATGATCGTCGGCCTGGCGTATTCCTGCACTGCTCGTTTGTGTGTCTGCGCAGGCTGTTGCGCTGGTGGCTCCAGTTGAGCTGGAATCAGCGCCGCGAAGGTGGCCAGCCCCAAGAGAGCGGCAATGTCCCACCAGGGCCCTCTGCGGCCCACCAGGGGCTTTTGTGCTGTGTTCACCAAAGCTCCGCAGGAAGCCCCCGGCTTTAGCCGTGGGGAGGAATGCGGGAAGTTCATGCGTAGGCATAACCGTCCCGTCGTTGAAGGATTCGGCAGTACCGATGGGAGATACCCGCAGCACGGCCGTTGTTTGTTGAAATATCGAAACTGCCCGAAGCTCGGCACAGAAGACGCCCGACGTGCGTGCCTTTGCGCTTGCCCATAGGCACGACGGCACGGACGAGATCGCCCGTCTCGAAGCCGAAGTGGCGCTTGAGTGTTTGGCGATGGCGAATCGGAAAGCCATATTTGTTCGTCCCGCACATCTGGCGATTGCCGTGCCCGGTTGCCTGGATACGCAGCGGCTGCATGGCCGGATCGAGTGTGATGGCGGCGCCACTTTCGCCACAGCACGCGGCATCGATCCAGTGCGCTTTCGGATAACCCTGGCGCGTGCGATTGAACTTTGTCTGTGCGCCATCGCCCGTCTCAACCGCAAGACCCGTGGCCAGCAGTGCATCGAATAGCGCGTTGCGCGTGGCATTGACCGCAGCGGCAGCGGCAAGCGGCTTTTTCAGTTGCGCCTTGAGCTTGGCCAGCACCGCCGGCCGCCCCTTCAAGAAGACGTCGACCGGCGTTGCGCCCTTTTTCTCATTGCAAGGACGGCAGGCAAGCGTCAGGTTCGAGACGCGGTCGCTGCCACCGAGCGCTTTAGGATGAACATGCTCGATCTCGAGCGGCACGTCCTTCGCGCCACAATACACACATTGCCGGCTGAACTTCTCGAGCAGGTATTCGCGCACCTGGTAGCCGGCGAGCGCGCCCTGTTGATATTCGACGCCGGCGATTCCCGGGTTTTGCATCTTCTGCATGTCGAACTTGACACGCTCGAGTGCGATCGCGTCGATCGCTGTCCACCGGCGAAAACGACCGACCCAGGTCATCGTCGTCGCCACGCGGTGCTGCAAGGACGGCGCGAGCCAGCCTTTCGGGCGACGACGGTTGTCGAAGCGCGCCGCCCGGTAACGGGTCTTGCGGTTTCGGCGACCGCGCCGCAGCGCACGCCGTGTATCGAGCGCTTCCTTGATGGCGCGGCCCCGATGCGTGAGCTCAGCCGCGAAGAGAACACGGTGCGTCGCGTCCGTCAGGGCGAAGCCGGTGGTTTTCGCGCCCGGATCGATCTTGATTGTCAGCGTCTTGACGATCGCATCCGGCCGTGCCTCCTTCAGGATGAGCGTGAAGGGATGGCGGCGATACACCGCCGCCTCGCCTTGGCGCATCAACTGCCGGGCGCGCGCCGGCGAACACGGCGTCATGGGACGCTTGTTCGTATCCAGCACAAATACGACATTGTTCATGGTTTCAACACTCCTTCTCGCCCGAAGGCGGTAATGTTTGCCTCGCCCATGTCCGACAGGCTTGTCATGCCACACACCTTCGCCGCATCCCCAGATACGGCAGCATGATGAGCAGCGACAGAGCGGCAGGCTGGCAAGCACCTGCCGGTGTCGTAACCTGTCGAACGTAGATCGATCGTTTGCACAATCTTTCTCGGGCTGGTCATAAAGCGGGGCTTTTACAAGCCCCCGGATTCATCCGTGGGGTTCATGACGATCCTGCACTCAGCTCAGGGGTTTTGCGGCCCGCTGTGGGCCGCCTGCCACTTCGGCCCCACCATCAAAACCCTCGGCATCAGGCCATTATTCACAGCCACCTTCTCTGCCTGGGTCTTTGGGGCCACGCACACCAGTTCCTCGTTGAGGATCATGGCGTCTATTATGTCCCTGATGATGGTCATGCTGTCGATATTCGTGCCGAGCGTACGTTCGCCCAGCACTTTGCGATGTACGTACATCTCGGGCACCCTCCTGCTGTACCGCCGAGGGCTTGGATGGCTGAACAGCTCATCGAGCAATCCTCTGATCAAGTGCTCGCAGTGCTGGTACGCGTCGGATCTATGCTCTCTGGCCAGCGACAGCTGCTCGTCTTCGATGATCAGCGCATTCGGGTTCCACTGCAATTCGCTGTATAGCTCATCGAGGCGAGCTTGCCCTTCTTTGATCTTGTGTCCACGGATCGCGTCTCCTGTCAGAGTTATGTACACATCCCTGTCGAAGAGTTCTATCGTCATGGTTCGTGTGGTTTTTGGTACACAACCCTCGACGACTATCAGGTAACCGTTCGGCATGATTTCCGTGTAGCTGTCAATGGCGTCGATGATCGAGTATTGTGCGAGCCAGTGTCTCCTGGTCTTCCTGGGTGCGTTCGTCAGGCAGACGGCAGCGTACGGATCCTTACTGGAGAGCACGAGAGCAACTCTGCCTGCACCTGGCAGACTGGCCGCGACGGCTTCGTCGAACGACACTTGCGGTATGTGCTGGAGCCTGGACGCACTCCCTACTGCGGGGCTCGTGTAGGGTAGTGCAACCCACTGGGTCAGCAGTTTCAGCTCGGGCGGGATGTGCCTGCGCATCTCTGCCACCCGGCGAGCTTGCAGGGTCGCCGCGGCGTACCGGCCCATCGATCACTCCGCCTGGCCGATTAGGTCGTAGAGTAGATCGTCGAGCAGATCGGGATAGCCTAGCTCCTCCAGCACCTTCTCCAGTTCGTTGTGGTCAGTGACCTTGACAATTTCGACGCGTCCGTTTCGCGCGATGGTCTGTACGCGCCACACCCCTCGGCCGATGTGAGTCACGCCGTTGTGCGTGCCGCAAGACCCGACAGGCCGCGGTTTGTAGGTTCCGTACTCGGTTGGGGGGTGATCGCGCAGCCGGTGGCGTATGACGCTACCGCTGACGATTTCGGCCAGGAATCCGGCCTGGCCGATCATGAGGGTTGTCTTGTGAATCCAGGCAGTCGTTTCGGTTGTCATCCTTCATCGCGGGAAACCCTGCCCTTTAGGGCGGGGAGGGATAGCGTGGCTTGTTTGAACTAAGCCCCTGCTCCCGCATTCCTTTCTTGTGCTATCGGTTGATTGACATCCCAAACAACCGCGCCTGAGTCAACGCGGCTACGACTGTGCGCCTCCCGGCGTATGCCCTTACGGGCCTGGTGACGGGCGCCTTGCGGCGCCGCTCCCCTCGACCATGTTGGACTACAGGTGGGCCTTTGCTTGCCCGGTGACAACCCGTTTCGTGCTTACCCGAAGCGTGTCTGCAGCTGCCACTTTCAGAGCCAGGAACTGAGGAAGCATCCCTGCGTGAGTCTGCGGTCTTTAATCCAACGGTGATTAGAGAAAATCTCCTTTCGCGGTCT
>DATIKY010000141.1:0-12875 GCA_035476995.1 Sedimentisphaerales bacterium
CTGGGGTGACCCCGAGTCTCTTGCCGAATCTGAACCTCACCTGTGGTGAGATTTACGAATCGGCTCCTCGGTTACGAATCCACGCCTCTTTCCCGATGAAAACTGCACATTCGCAAGACTTGACGGAGTGCCTTATGCAACTGGAGGGTCTACCTGCACGGGTTCGACTACAAGTTCCACCGGGCCGATGGCCCGTATCACTGGGCCAACGCCCGCCTGGTGCGATACGCCGACGACTTCGTCATCCTGGCGAAGTTCGTGGGACAGCGGATCGAGCAGTTTGCCGAGCAGACGTTGGAGGAGTGGATGGGGCTGACGGTGAACCCCGAGAAGACCCGCACGATCTCGATGTATGAGCCCGGCGTGGGTCTGGACTTCCTGGGCTACACCTTCCGCTACGACCACGATTGGTACGGCCGGGACGGGTATTACCTGGACCTGATCCCCAGTAAGAAGTCCCTGCAACGGGTGCGGGACAAGCTCAAGGAGATGACCCACGCGAGCCAGTGCTTTACGCCGGTCCGAGACCTGATCGAACGGATCCATCGGATGCTGCGGGGCTGGCAGACGTACTTCTCTCAGGGCTATGCCTATCAGGCGTACCGGGACGTGGACAGCTACACCCTGCGGCGTCTGTGGACCCATCTGCATCGCCGGAGTCAACGCGGATACCGCAAACCGAAGGACGTGACTTGGTGGGACCATCTGCAACACCTGGGATGGCGCCCCCTGCAGAAGCGTGTGGCGAAGTCGTGAAAGCCGAACGGCGAACGATCCGTGAGAGCCGGATGCGGGAAATCCGCCCGTCCGGTTCGATGAGGGGGGACTGAGCGGCCTTGTGGCTGCTCAGTCCTCTACTCTACCGGCTATGAAGAATTGGGTTTCGCCTTCACGGTTTCGCCGGGAACATCAGTTCGCTCGATGTCACGGCCCCTCGGTCGTCGGCGACTGTGAAGAACCAGATCGTTGCCTCTTGCGGCGGGGCTTTTGCGGTGATGCGGGTTCCCTCGATTTCGGCCGGGAGCTTCTGCCAATTCCGCTTGTTGATCGGGCCGGTTTCCGTCGTGTAGGCAAGCTCGGCCGAGACCAGACTCGTTTTGGCTCGCACCTTGGCGACGACTTGGCCGTCTGCTGTTCGGGGTTGCTGGACTTTCGGCGGGGGCTTGCCATCGATCAGGTGCTCGTCGATGAAGAGGCCGATCTCCGCGGGCGCCCAGCCTTCTTTGTGGCCGTGGGGCATGTTCACCGTGACGCGGAGGTTGCGGTCCTTCACGAGGTTGTAGGTTTTCGCGTAGCTGTCCAGCGGGTAGGCGAAGTCGTTGGTGCCGTTGATGAAGAAGACGGGCATCGCCGCCGAGCCGATGTACATCGAGGGGTCCCAGAGGCGGGTCCAGCGGTCGCGCTGCTCTTGCGTCATCTTGGCGAACTGCGGGAGCCAGACGCTGTTCTCGTGGAGGAATCCACAGCCGTAGACCGGGACCGCGGCGGAGAAGCGGTCGTCCAGGCCGGCGACGAGGCACGTGAGGTATCCGCCCCAACTGATTCCGGTCACCGCGGTTTGGAGGGCGTCGACCTCCTCGAAGCTCCGCAGCAGAAAATGGGCCCCGATCACGTTGGCGACCGCGTGATAGGTCCACTGGTCCTGGGGCGGCTGGTCGATGGCGCCGAACTTGACGTCGTCGCTTTGGCCGGGCCCGCCGTCGTCGAGCCGCTTTCCGTCGGGTCCGCAGCCGGCCAGGTCCATGGCGATCGCGGCGTAGCCGCGTTTGGCCCACAGTTCCGCCCATTCCTTGAACGCGGTCCCGCCTCCGCCGTGAACGAGCACGACGCCGGGATAGCTCTCACACTCCGATGTGTCGGTCCGCAGCGTGGCAGGGGTGGCGTAGTAGGCGAAGACGCGGGTCGGCTTGCCCTGGTAGGGGAGTCCCGAGTAGTACAGCGACCAGACCGATTCCTGGCGGTTCGACCACTCGAACTGGGGCGGCCGGCTCAGGGCGGTCAGGTCCCACTGCGTCGTGTCGGGCAGGGACTTGGCTACGCGAATCGCGTCATGTTCCGGCCAGAGCGTAGCGCATCCGGACCCACACAGCAGCAGGCAAGAGCATAGGAACGTCCATGGGAGGGATCGCAGTCGCACGTCGGTCTCCTTTTGTAGGATCGAATGGCATTCGGAGAAATCCATCGACGGCACACGGCCATCGATGGTGCGGGCGATCATAGCTCAATCGATCAGCGTTGGCAAGATAGCCGGGCTCAGTCCTCGGTTCTCGGAGGATGGGACGGATAGGACGAATTGGACGGATAGGACCGGTGCCGCCGGCGGGCGCGATAGAGTCGCTCGGTGAAGCCGCCTTCGTTGAGGAAGGCTCGCTCCAGGGATTCGAGCTGGCGGTCGAGGAGATAATTCGCCTGATGGATCACGCAGATCATGGTATTGGCTGCGACTTCGGGCGGCGACTGTTCGACGTATGTCCTATAGGTCTCATAGGTCCTATCCGTCCTATACGCCGGGTTCCGGATGATCACGGCCTGCGGATGATCCTTCGCCCAGATCGGCAGCTTGCGAAGTCGCAAGAAATCTGTGTAGTCTTCGAGCAACTCTTGGAGGCTGGCGCGTGCGACGTCGGTCAGCCGCAGTTCGCTCTTTTTCGATGTGCCGGAGGTTTGGCTGGCCTCGGCGATGTTCTGTTTTCCGCTGCGGGTGGCCTGGACCATTTGGTCGTAGGTGCGGGATCGCGGATTGATGAAGCGTTCGCAGAAGGCATTCGTCGCGTCCCCGCAGCGCCGCTGCGCATCGGGAATGGTCGATTTCCGCGGCCTGGTAGGACTTCAGATTGTGGTATCCGCCGTGAGGGGGAATGATCCGAGGCTCTTGATGCCCATGAGTCCTATCGGTCCTATTCGTCCCATTCAGCTGTCGTCGCCGCTCCATGACAGCAATTCTATCGCGACGATAGGAATTGTTCAAGCGATTTCGGCCAGCAGGGCGTTGGGAGCGTCTTGGACGAGTCGGACGGTGAGCAACGTGCCTGGCGAATAGGACCTATAGGACTCATAGGACTCATGGGACGCGTCCAGACGCGGGCCGGTCCCATTTGTCCTATCGGTCCTATCTGTCTTATGTCCTATTCTCACGAAGAAGTAACGCTCCGCGTGGCCGGTCGGCGGCCCCGGGTAGTTCTCGACCAGGACCTGAGCGGTCTCGCCCAGGAACTGGCGTCGGAAGCGGGCCTGGAGGTCCCGGTCGAGGGCCCGGAGGGTCTCGGAGCGGGCCTTGACCACGTCTTGGGGGACTCGTGGTTGCATTTTGGCGGCTGCTGTGCCTTTTCGCGGCGAGAAGGCGAAGACGTGGATCCTGGCGAAGGCGACCTCCTCGGCCAGGGCGAGGGTTCTGTCGAAGTCGGCGTCGGTTTCACCGGGGAAACCAACGATAATATCGGTTGTAATGGCTGGGCGGTCCAAGCGGGACCGGGTCAGGGCGACCTTGGCGCGGAATTCGTCGGCGTCGTAGGGTCGCGCCATGCGGCGGAGGATCTCGTCCGAGCCGGATTGGAGCGATAAGTGCAGGTTCGGCATGAGGTTAGGATGCGATTCGAAGACGTCGAGCAGGGTTGTCGTGACGTCGGCCGGGTCCAGGGAGCTCAGACGGATGCGGGCCAGGCCCGGAATTTGGGCGACCTTTGCCAGCAGCTCGGGCAGATGGGGATTCTCCGGCGTCTGCCAATGACGCCGCCGGACGGTGGTTTGTCCGTAAGATCCGATATGGACTCCGGTTAGGACGATTTCCTTGTGTCCGGCGACGACGAAGGCGGTCGCCTCGGAAACGATTTCGTCGAGATTCTTGAATCGCACAAACGGCCGCGCCGTCGGTATAATACAATAGGAGCAACCGGCATCGCAGCCATCCTGGACCTTGAGGAACGCGCGGGTCTGGCCGGGAAAGGAGGTCAGTTCCGGAAGATCCGAAGGGAGAGCTAAGTCGCGTTTGGACTTGACTTTGGCATCGTTTTCTGGTCTAATGGATTCGGTTTCAGGATGCTTTGGGCAGTTCGAATCTGGGGTGGTTGATCCGGCGACGAGGCGGCCGAGGAGGGCCGTGAGGTCGCGCCGGTCCTTGACAACATGGACGTTTTCCCCGAGGGCGGTCAGTTCATCCGTCCGGACCGCGGGCAGGCAGCCGCAGAAGACGACGGTTTGTGGGTTTTGTTTCTGGGCCACGCGGAGCAGGTGACGACTCTTGGCGGATGCGGCGTGGGTGACTGTACAGCTATTGACGACAAGCAGTTGCGGCGATTGCGCGGGGTCCACGTGATGCAGGCCGGCCCGTTCGAGAAACTGGCGAATCTGCTGGCTTTCGTAGTGATTGACCTTGCAGCCCAGTGTTAAGATGGAAAAACTTTCGATCATGTGATATAATCGACATATTAGTCGGGTTCAAGGGCGTTCACAAGACCAAGGCAGTATACGCGTACCGAATAGCGGGAGGTTTGTCATGGCAGCATCGGATGCGATTTGGGCGATCGACCTGGGGAGCAACTCCCTCAAGGCGCTGCATCTGGCGGCGGTGGGGGAGACGGTTCAGGTGATCGGCTTCGATCACGTTCCGCACGGCAAGATCCTGTCGAGCAGCGGGATCGGCGCCGCCGAGAGGGAGGAGCTGATCGCGGTCAGCCTGCGGCAGTTCGTCCAGCGCAACGACGTCGGCTTCGACCCGATCATCATCTCGGTGCCCAGCCAGAGCAGCTTCGCCCGCTTCGTGACCCTGCCTCCCGTCGAGGCCAAGAGACTCCCCGAGATCGTCAAGTTCGAAGCCGCCCAGCAGATCCCCTTCGACATGAGCGAGGTCCAATGGGATTATCAGCTATTGAGCGATCCGGATAGTCCCGAAAAGAAGGTCGGATTGTTCGCAATCAAGAACGAAGTGGTCAACGCGGCGATGGATCCGCTGGAGCGGGAGGAGCTGTCGGTCAGCTACGTGCAGATGGCGTCGATGGCTCTGTACAATTACCTGCTGTTCGATCGGCCGGACCTGGCGAGCTCGGACCGGCGGGCGACGGTGATCCTCAATGTCGGGGCCGACAGCACGGATCTGGTCGTGTGCACGGCCTCCGGCGTCTGGCAGCGGTGCATCACGACGGGGGGCAACGCCTTCACCCACGCGATCGCCGAGACGTTCAAGCTGAGCTTCGAGAAGGCGGAGAAGCTCAAACGCACGGCGCCCGTCAGCAAGTACGCCCGCCAGATTTTCCAGGCGATGAGGCCGGTGTTCACGGATTGGGCGGGGGAGGTCCAGCGGTCGCTGGGCTTCTACACGAGCTCCAACCCCGACGTGAAACTGGTCCGCGTGGTCGCCCTGGGCGGCGGCACGAAGCTTCGCGGCCTGCTCAAGTATCTCCAGCAGACCCTGCAGATCCCGGTGGAGAAGCCCGACGCCTTCAAGCGTCTGGCGGTTTCGCCGGGGGTGTCGGCCGCCAAGTTTCACGAATCGGTCGCCGATTTCGGCGTCGTCTACGGCCTGGGCCTCCAGGGCGTGGGCCTGGCCCGCATCGAGAGCAACCTGCTGCCGACGAACGTGGCAAGGTCGATGGCCTGGGCCGGCAAAACCCGCTACTTCATCGGCGCGGCCCTGATGATCCTGACGGTGTCCCTGTTGTGCCTGGGGCGGGTCGGCCTGGATCGGGTCACGTACGCCCGCGGCGAGGACCTCCGGGCCAGGACCAACCGCATCGTGTCCACGGCGGCCAGCCAAACCAAGGAGACCGGCAACATCGATATCATGACCGCCGAGTGGGACGAGAGCATGAAGAAGCAGTTCGCCCACTTCCAGCACCGCGAGGTCATCCCCCAGTTGTACGAGATCATCCTCTCGGCCCTGCCCAACGCCAAGACCAATCCGCAGGACCGCGCGTTCTACGAGGCCTTCGAGCGGGGCGACATCGCCGCGATCACGAAGGTGCCTCGTCCCGAGCGGAAACAGATCTTCCTGACGACCGCCTCGATGTACTATTCCGACGATCTGGCCAGGGCCCAGTTCAAGGCCACCGCCTCGATGCGCAAAGACAGCCTGATGCAGGAGCAGATGGACGGGAGCGGCGCCTACAGCGACGAGACGATGGCCATGTACGAGCAGATCTACGGCAAAGAGAACCTCGCCATGATGTTGGGGACCGGCACCGGAGGAGGCACCGGCGAAAAGGCCCCCGGCTTCGTCGTCATGCTCGAAGGCTACAGCCCCTATAAGAACATCGGCGCTCTGCTGGACCCCCCGAACGTCCAGGACGACGCGGAACGCTGGGGCCTGATCACCCGACTGGCCAACCTCAAGCAGTTCCTCGTGCTGGACACCAACGCGCCGTTCGAGATGTACGACAAGGGCGCGGATCACTTCAAGATCGAAACCGGTCCGGTGGACGTCGACGCCGAGAGCCTGCCCATGGGGGTCGGAACCTGGAAGTTCACGCCCAGCGCCGCGGCGCTGGCGGCCGCGGCGACGACCACCACCGGCTATGACATGGGTTCGATCTCGATCCAGGACGGGACCTGGACCCTGCTCGACCCGGTCACCCAGGAAACGATCAACTCCGAGCAGAGGCTCGACGCCTACGGCAAGCCGATGGTCGATTCGTTGAACAAGCCGGTGAAGCAGAATCGTGATTACTGGTTCAAGCTCCAGTTCAAGCTCAAGTGGAACGGCGCTCCGCCTACTCCGGAGGGCGTCGCCGACAAATCGACGCGTCGATGACGTGCGGCCGGACCGTTCGCGAACCAAGCGGATTTTTAGGCAGGTAGGCAGATGAAATCACCGCAAATCGATCTGAACAAAGTCAAGGAAGTCCTCAAAAAGCTCAGCTTCCTGAAGAACAACCTCGCCCTGCTGGTGCCGATCCTCATCGTCATCTTCTCGGCGCTGTTGTTCATCCCCACGAAGCTGCTCAGCGCCAGGCTCCAGAACACCATGCAGCAGCAGAGCGTCAAGACCGCCGGCGACATCGACCGCCTGATCCGGGAGGTCGCGGCGGCGGGCCAGGCGGAGGCGATGGAGGGATACCTCAACGCCTATCGGCAGGACCCCTGCGACATCGCGGAACTGATGAAGCAGACGACGATGCGCGAGCTGCTCACCTACCGGATCTTTCCGGACACGAACGAGACGTCGCCCCTGTTGTTCGATCCGGTCCGGCGGGAGTTCATGGCCGGGGTGGACGAGATGATCCGGCGTCTGGGTGCCGGCAGTCCGCCCTCGGACGGGGACATCGACGCAGCCCTGGAGCGATCCCGCAGCGGACGGTCGATGTACGGTCCCGGCGGAGGGGCCGGCGGCGGCGTCCCCGGCTACGGCACCGGTCGCAACTTCCGCACGATGACGGAGATGGACCGCAGGATCGTCGGCAAGCTCTGCGAGGACCGGGCCCGGGCGGTGCGGGTCTACGCCAGTCCGGCCGACCTGGACGGCTACTCGTTCTGGAGCGACTGGAAGTTCGAGGACAAGAAAAAGGCGATCCGCCAGAGCTGGTATTGGCAGATGGCGTACTGGATCCTCGAGGACGTCACGGACACGATCGAGCAGATGAACAAGAACGCCACGTCGGTCCTGGATTCGCCGGTCAAACGAGTCATGGCCGTCAGCTTCACGCAGTCCAGGCAGGGTTCCCGCATGATCGGAGGACGGCGAGGCCGGGGCATCCGCAGGACCAGCCTCGATCAGTTCCCCTCCTACGTGATCAATCTCAAGACCGCCATGGCGGCCCCTCCATGCACCGGGCGGTTCTGCAACGAGGAAACCGACTCCATGCACTTCCAGCTCCACGTGCTGGTCAGCGCCGACCAGGTGATGCCGTTCATCCAGGAGCTGTGCAGCGCCAAGACGCACAAGTTCCGCGGCTGGTACGGCGAAAAGCCCGAGCAGACCTTCAAGCACAATCAGATCACGGTCCTGGAAAGCAGCATCATCCCCATCGACCTGGAGGATCTCGACCATGGCAGCTACCGCTATGGCGACGGAGCGGTCGTGGGACTCGATCTGATCTGCGAGTATCTGTTCATCAAGGCCGGATACGAGGAGGTCAAGCCTCAGGAGATCAAGAACGACATCCTGGGCGTTTCCGACGAAGAGGCAATTTAGCACCGTTCACAGGGATACAGTGGGATAAGCCATGAAAGACCTTGTTGCCAAAATCGGACATTTCTGTGAGAACCACGTCGAGAAGATCGTGCTCGCCCTGGCGGGCACCGTCGCCATCTGGCTGTTGTTCACACGCGTGGTTTTCAGTCCCAACGTCGTCACGCTCCAGGGCAAGACGCTCACGCCGGGACAGGTCGACAAGTACGTGTACGACCAGAAGACGCAGGAACTCGACGCCCAGATGCGGCGCACCAGGGGAAACGCCGCCGCCAAGGTGTACAGATCGAGGCTGACCAGCCCCATCGATCCCTGCGACCGCGTGGTCGCAGGCGTGATCAACCGGCCTCTGCCCAGGGGGTTCCTGGGGCTGCTGGAGTCGCCCCTGGACTTCATCGATTCAGCGGCGATTCCCAAGCCGGTTCCGGTCATGGCCGCCGGTCGCGCCGCAGGGGGGGGCCGCAAGTATCGCCTTCCGATCATCCCTGAACTGGCCGACGTGTCGGTCAGCCACATTCGCGCGGCTGCCTACGTTCCATTAAAGGAAGTCACCGTCCAAGTTGCATACGACGCGGGGAATTCCGAGCCCAACGACATCGACCTGGTGACGGTCGAAGCCCGGTTCAACACCGCGGCACTATACCGCTCGTTCCAGTCCAGCTTCAACGGGGTGGACGTGCAGCGGGAGGAATGGCGGGACCCCTGCTTGGCCGATCCGACGTTCGCGGCGGTGCAGTTGCAGCGTCAGGAACTGCGGGAAGACGGATCCTGGAGCGATTGGACCGCTCTTGGACGCAGTCGGGTCGAGAGCAATCGCGATCTGCTGGCGGTGATCGAACGGGTCGAGGATCTTCCTCCAGGCGGCCTGGACGTTCGGATGATGCAGTTCGACCGCAAGCCCATCACGCTCGGTCTTCTCCAGCCGGAGAGTTATCAGATCGCCTCGGCCGAGGAAGACTGGTTCCCGCCCAGCTTCTACAGCAGATTCAAAGTCTTGCAGAAGAGAGTTGACGACGAAGAACGCAAGGAACAGAGGGAGCAGGAACGAGGTCAGGATGATCGCACGACGGCCGGTCGCGCCGGCGGCCGCGCCGGCGGCAACCAGATGACCATGGGAGGCGGAGGCAGGGCCGGAGGCGTCGCAGGACGTGGGCAGGCCGGCATCGGCGGCGATACCGGCATGCGAGGCGGTCGCACCGGCGGTCGAGCCGGCCAAACCGGCGTCGGCCCCGACATGGGCGGCCGTGGCGGCCGTGGCGGCCGCGGCGGCGACGGGTACGGCGACATGTACGGAATGCCGGGCATGGGAATGGGACCCGACGGGCGGCGCAGGGCCAGCACCGACGAAGTCTACTTCGATCTCCGCGAGGAAATGCTGAACTTCCGAACCGACCTGGCCAAGACGGACAAGCCCGTGCTGATCTGGGCCTTCGACGACACCGCCGCACCGGGCAAGACCTATCAGTACCGCATGCGTCTGGGCGTGTTCAATCCGGTGGCCGGGACCGGCCAGTTGATCGATCGCGACATGGACAAGAACAACCAGGTCATTCTCTGGAGCCCCTTCTCGCAAGTGACCAAGCCGGTCTCCATTCCGCGGATGGTCTACCTGTTCGCCAAGAGCGTCCAGGACAAGACCAAGACCGCGACGGTGGAAGTGGCCCGCTACAAGCTGGGATACTGGCGGACCGAGGATTTCCAGGTCCGTCCCGGCGAGTCGATCGGCAAGGAGGTCGAGCCCAGGGATCCGGAACGAGGTCGCGAACGGGAACGGGATCGCCGCATGGCGATGATGCAGGCCGGCGGCGGGCGGATCACCGACCCGCGGGCCAATATGATGATGGATGATCCGATGTACGGCATGTCCGCTCAGGAAGACCCCAGCAAGCCCAAGATCGTGGATTACACCACCGGTGCCGTTCTCGTCGATCTGGTCGAGGTCAACGATTGGTCGGACGCCCCGAATCTTCGGCCTCGCCTGTATTACAGCATGCTCTATACTCGCGACGGGATGGACATCGAGCACATGCCGGTGAACATGACCAACTGGCCCAGGGAAGTCACGTCGGCCTACCAGGTCATCCAGGGCGAAAAACGCAAGGAGCCCAAACCGTTCCGCGCGTTCACCAAGTCCACGCGCGGCCGCGGCATGGACCCCTACGGCGGCATGTACGACATGGGCGGTCCCGGCGGGCCATACGGCCGCTGATCGATGCGACGTCCATAGCGGAAGACCACAAGGCCGCCCTCCGGGGCGGCCTTTTCGGCTCATCCGGCTTTTGCGTGCTTGGAGATAGGGCAACGACCGGCCGCCGGGGACGCTGTCCCCGGACCCCTGGGATTTCCCGCTCTGGGCCAGAAACATCAGGAGCAGAGCCGAGCCGTGGTCCAGGAAGACCGACACCACCTGCCCTTTGTCCTCCCACCTGGCGTCTGCTCGGGCGGATCTCTTGTCGCAGGTCCCGGTCGCTGATATATTCCATATGCCGCGGCGGAGGATAGGTCGGGACCCCAAACGCGATTCATCGCGTTTGGGAACCCGCTCTGCCGGGAAGCAACCCGCCCGCGGCGGGAGCCCGCGTTGCGGGAGGGCCACGGTCCAGGGACGTGGGCGACGTTGCCTTTGTGGTTCATCGCCTTCCCCCATGCCATGTTTCTGGCGCAAAGCGACAAATCCCAGGGGGTTGGGGACGGCGTCCCCAAAGGCCATGGAAGTACGCGAAAACCGGATGAGCCAAATGAGACCCCGAGTTTCGTTCGGATACGCTCGGCACATCCTCCATGCTGCTGGCCCAAAGCGCAAAATCTCCGGCCGAAGGCCGGAATCCGGATCGGTCCGTCCCTTTCCTTGGGTGTGACCAATTCTTCGGGCACTGGGCCGGTCTCTCCGGAAGGACGGAGGAAGGAACGGACCGATTCGGAATCCGCCGCTCCACGGCGGGAGTTTTTCGCGTTGGAGCCAACAGCAGGAATCGCAGACCGACACAATCGAGCCCCAACGAACATTTCGCGGGGATTCCAAGCGCGCCGACAGGATCGACGCCCTGATGCGAACCCTCTGGACGATCTGGGGATGGCCTTTTCACTGTCCTGCTGGAAGCCCCGCGTGCGTCAAACGCAATCTCTCGAATGGAAAGCCGCCGTTTGAAGAGCAGGCGTCCGGGTGGCAGCGACAAGCGTCAGCTTGTCGATGGTTCTGTGAACGCGAGAGAGCCATCGACAAGCTGCGAAGATTCCGCTTGTCGCTGCCACCCGGACAGGAATCTGCCGAATCTGCCACCGAATGCCGCCCACATCCACGAACGTAGTCGCCACGCTGTCTCCGGCGGCCGCGTTTTTGCTTTCCATCGGCGCCGCCAAGCGGTACAGTCGAAGCAGAAACCCTGTCGATCTGGAGGTGACGGATGAAACGCTATGAAGTGTTCGTGCTGTGTCTGGCGGTCGCATCGTTGTGGACGGGGGCGGCCTGCGCGGAAGAGGCGTTGAAGAGTCCTTATGCCCAGTGGAGCCGGGGGCCGGGCGGGGGCGACGAGTTCTTCCCCATCGCGGTCTGGCTGCAATCGCCGGCCAATGCGGGGCGGTATCGCGACGCGGGATTCAACCTGTACGTCGGACTGTGGAAGGGGCCCACCGACGAGCAACTGGCGCAGCTCAAGGCCGCGGGGATGCGCGTGATCTGCGAGCAGAACGCGGTCGGCCTGCGTCGTCTGGACGATCCCACGATCGTCGGCTGGATGCACGGGGACGAGCCCGACAACGCGCAGTCGCTCGGAGAGGGCAAGGGGTATGGCCCGCCGGTGCTGCCGGCGCGGATTGTCGAGGACTACGAGAAGATCCGCGCCGCCGATCCCAGCCGGCCCATTCTGCTGAATCTGGGGCAGGGCGTGGCCTGGGACGGCTGGCACGGGCGGGGCGTCCGCACCAACCATCCCGAGGACTATCCCGAGTACGTCAAGGGCTGCGACATCGCGTCGTTCGACATCTATCCGGTCGCGCACGACAGGCCGGCGGTGGCGGGCAAGCTGTGGTATGTCGCCTACGGCGTCGAGCGGCTCAAAGGCTGGGCCCAGGGCCGGCCCGTCTGGAACTGCATCGAGTGCACCCGCATCAGCAGCAAGAACAAGGCGACGCCGCAGCAGGTGCGGTGCGAGGTCTGGATGTCCATCGTTCACGGGTCCATGGGACTGATCTACTTCGTGCACGAGTGGGTGCCGAAGTTCGACGAGGCGGCCCTGCTGCACGATCCCGAGATGTACGAGGCGGTGACGCGGATCAATCAGCGGATCGCGAAGCTGGCGCCGGTCCTGAATAGTCCGACGATTGCAGGCGGCGCCGAGGTGCGGCCCGCCAACGCGGAGATTCCGATCGCGACGATGGTCAAGAAGCACGAGGGGTCGGTCTACCTGTTCGCGGTGGCGATGCGCGAGGGACGGACGAACGCCAGGATTGCGATTGGGGGTCTCTCAGGCCGACAGACCGTGGAGGTCCTCGACGAAGACCGAACGCTGGAGGCGATCGACGGCGCGTTCGAGGACGAGTTCCAGCCGTGGGATGTGCATCTATACCGCGTGGCGGCGGCGAAATAGGAGGCTCATCCGGTTTTTGCGTACTTTTGAGGCTCATCCGGCTTTTGCGTACTTGGAGATAGGGCAACGGCCGGCCGCCGTGGACGCTGTCCCCGGACCCCTGGGATTTTCCGCGTTAAGCCAGAAACATGATGGCGGAGGATAGGTCGGGACCCCAAACGCGATTCATC
>DATIKY010000142.1:0-37460 GCA_035476995.1 Sedimentisphaerales bacterium
AGGCTTTCGCGAGGCAACCCAGGGAAAACGACCTCCGGCGCCTTCCCCCGGCCGCCGCCGCCGTGATTCTCTAGCTCCCCGCACGCCTCACAGAAAAGCTACACCCACTCTCCAACAACCTGGGTTTTTCAGCCGAATCCAAGATGGACATACCGTCCTCCTGTAGACGGCAATAAGAACGATCTGGCTGGATTCATCGCGTTTGCCATCATGCGTTCCTCACAAACAGGGACTGATTGCAGGGTCTTCGACGACCGACATCCGACCAGGAGGATTCTACCGTCGCACCGCCGCCGGCCGCAAGCCTCCAGTCCAGGCCGGCCAAGCCCGTGTTCGCCACAACGCCCTGCCTCCGCAACGTCAATGCCGTCCTTGACGGGACCGGGCCAAGCCCGTATCATACGTGATTCTTTTTTCGAGTTTTCGAGGACTCTTAGATGCCGGATGAAAGCAAACACAGTTATCGTGATACACTGAATCTGCCTGAAACCGGGTTCGCGATGAAGGCGAACCTGGTGCAGCGAGAGCCTCAGATGCGAAAGCACTGGGCCCAGCAGAAGATCTATGAACAGATCCGCGCCGCCCGCAAGGGCGCCCCGCTGTACATTCTGCACGACGGCCCCCCCTATGCCAACGGCGACATCCACATGGGCCACGTGATCAACAAGGTCCTCAAGGACTTCGTCGTCAAGTACAAGACGATGACCGGGTTCGACGCCCCCTACATCCCCGGCTGGGACTGCCATGGCCTGCCGATCGAGTCGAAGGTGATGACCGACCTGGGCCCCAAGGCCCGGGAGATGTCCAAGCCCGAGATCCGCAAGGACTGCATGAAGTACGCCGGCAAGTACGTCAAGATCCAGGGCAAGCAGTTCCAGGATCTGGGCGTCTTCGGCAACTTCGAGGAGCCTTATCTGACCTTCAAGCCGGCCTATGAGGCGGGCATCCTGGAGGTCTTCGCCGAGTTGGTCGGCAAGGGCCTCGTCTACAAGCAATTGAAGCCCATTCACTGGTGCACCGGCTGCGAGACCGCTTTGGCCGAGGCGGAGCTCGAATACAAGGATGTCTCCTCGCCAAGCATCTTCGTCAACTTCCCGGCCACCGAGGCCACCGTACAGAGGCTGGTCGAACTGGGGCTGCTCACGCCGGAACAGGCAAAGGACGCACGCGTCTGCTTCATGATCTGGACGACGACGCCATGGACACTGGCGGCCAACCTCGCGGTGGCGGTGCATCCGCACCTCGAATACACCACGATCAGCTATGAGAAGGACAGCCGCAAGTACGTCTCAATCGTTGCGGCCGAACGCGTCGGTGCCGTGGTCAAGGCCGGCGGTCTGGCCGAGGGCCAATACTCCGTCGCACCCAAGACCGTCAAAGGCAGCGAGTTGGACGACCTGCGGTACAAGCACCCCTTCGTCGAGAGCAACCCAACCGACAAGGACGCCTACATGGTGATCCTGGCCGAGTACGTGACCATCGAAGACGGCACCGGCCTGGTCCACACCGCTCCCGGTCACGGCCAGGAAGACTACATGGCCGGCCAGATGTACGGTTTGGCGGTCTATTCGCCGGTCAAGAATGACGGCCGCTACGACGACACGGTCCCGCAGTGGCTTCGCGGCAAGAGCGTGCTCCATGTGGAGAAGGAAGTCAACGGCTGGCTCCAGAAGCATGGGTGGCTCTTCGCCCAGAGCCAGATCCAGCACAGCTATCCCCACTGCTGGCGCAGCCGGGACCCGGTGGTCTTCCTCGCCACCGAGCAGTGGTTTGTCGGCGTGGACAGAGAGTCCCCCGATACGGGCAAGACGCTCCGCCAGATGGCGATGGAAGGTCTCGACCAGGTCCGTTGGATCCCCGCATGGGGTCAGAAGCGCATCGCGGGCATGCTCGAATCCCGGCCCGACTGGTGCATCAGCCGCCAGAGAAGCTGGGGTCTGCCGATCCCGGTCTTCACATCCGCTGACGGGCAAGTGCTGCTGACCAAGGAATCGGTCCTGGCCGTGGCAGCGCACGTCGCCAAGCACGGCTCCGATAGCTGGTTCACGCACACGTCGCGACAGATCCTCGGCGACGACTTCACGTTGCCCGAGGGCTTCAACCTCGACGAGCTTCAGAAAGAAGAGAACATCTTCGACGTCTGGTTCGAGTCCGGATGCAGTTGGTACAGCGTCTGCAAACGCCGGGAAGGCTGGCCCGTCCCGGTAAACCTGTACCTCGAAGGGTCCGACCAGCATCGCGGGTGGTTCCAGCTCTCGCTGCTTCCGGCGCTGGGCGTGATCTCGCAGCCGCCTTTCAAGAGCGTTCTGACGCACGGCTTCACCGTCGATGAGAAAGGCATGAAACAGTCCAAGTCGCTGGGCAACTACGTCAACGCGCAGGACGAGATCGCCAAGTACGGCTCCGACATCCTTCGCCTGTGGGTCTCCAGCGTCAATTACCAGGAGGACGTCCGCTGCAATGATGAGCTGATCGGCCGGACCCAGGACGCCTACCGCAAAATCCGCAACACGCTGCGATATCTCTTCGGCAATCTCAGCGGCTTCGATCCGAAGAAAGACGCGGTGCCCTACGAACAGATGCTCGATATCGACAAGTGGGCGATGCAGCAGCTTCAGAAGCTGATCGCCGAAGTGACCGAAGCCTACGAGGAATTCATCTATCACCGCGTGTTCTCGTCGCTGTACAATTTCTGCTCGGTCGAAATGAGCAGCATCTACATGGACGTCCTGAAGGACCGGATGTACTGCGACGCCGCCGGCAGCCTGTCCCGCCGCAGCGGGCAGACCGCGATGTACGAGGTTCTGGGCGCCCTGGTGCGGATGTTCGCCCCGATCCTGGTCCACACGGCTGAAGAGGCATGGGAAGCGATGACGGTCAAGCCCGATGACTGCGCCAGCGTCCACCTGGCCCGGATGCCGAAGGTCGATCCGGCCATCGACTGCGCGGGCGAAGAGCCGAAATGGGCGCAGCTCATGGGCCTGCGGGACGAGGTCCTGAAGATCCTCGAGGGCCTCCGCAAAGACAAGGTGATCGCCAGCAACCAGGAGGCGTCCGTAACCCTGCAATGCGATGCGGAGGATGCCAAGGCCCTGAAACAGTTCGGCCTGACTCAGTTCGCAACTCTGTGCATCGTCAGCGAGATCAAGCTCGAAGAAGGAGCGGCCCAAACGACGGTAAGCGCTGCCAGAAGTCCGCATCCCAAGTGCCAGCGGTGCTGGAACTACTGGCCCAGCGTCGGCAAGAACGCCGAGCATCCGGAAATCTGCGACCGCTGCGCTGCGGTTGTCAGCGAATAGCAGGCTGATCTTGCAGGGTGGGTTCTTGGCCCACCCTATGAAGTCGCAAGCTGCTCGACGACCTTCGCGTAGACTTCGTCGAAACGGATGTGCCGGATCGAGTGCTGTGGATTGCGGCTCTTGATCGCCAGGCCCCTGCTCTGCACATCGTGACCGACGATACACTCCGGACGGCCGTAGGGACCGACGCGCAGCGGGTTCGACCAACTGAACATCATCACCAGCGGCCGACCCAGAGCTGCGGCGATGTGGCCGGGACCCGTGTCGTTGCTGACAACGAGCGTCGCCTGGCGAAGCACTTCCACCAACTCCGGCAGCGAGGTCTGCCCGGCCAGATCGGCGATCGGGTGCTTCGAGAGACCGCGAATCTGCTCGATCATCGGGCTCTCGGATTTGCCGCCGGTGGCGACGACAGACAGGCCGTGCTCGGAGGCGAGCCGATCCGCCAGGGCGGCGAACCGGTCCGCAGGCCAGCATTTACTGACCTGAGCCGACCCGGGGATGATCACGGCATATCGGTCCGCGACGATCTTGTGCTGCGTCAACAGCTTCTGTGCCGACGCGACCGCGATCGGCTTCGGCGGCAGCACGAACTCCACGCTCAGTTCCCGCCCTCCCATCGCCTCGATCAGCTTGCGATAGGTGTCGATGACGTGAACCCATTCCATCTGAGGAACGACGGTCGTCGTATAGAACAGGCGGGCAAACTCCTTCCGCCAGACCGGGCCGAACCGTCTTTTGCAGCCGGAGAGCCAGGCCAGCGAGGCGGTGCGAAAGAGCCCCTGGAGGTCGAGCACCACGTCGAAGCGGTTGCGACGCAGGCGGGTGATGAGATCGCTCAACTGTCCGAACGCGGCGGGATGTCGCCACGCGCCGCCAAGGGTCTTGCGGTCAAACAGGATGATTTCATCGAGGTGCGGATGACCCTCCAGAATGGGGGCGAATCCCGGGCGAACCAGCCAACTGATCCGCGCCTGCGGGAAGCTGCGGCGTAGCGACGACAGGGCCGGCAACGCCATGACGATATCGCCCAGCGAGCTGGGTTTGATCAACAGAATGTTCTGGTAGACCTCTGACATAGGGACGGGATTCTATGCGAAGAAGTCTGAAGTTTGAAGTTTGAAGTTTGAAGAAAGAGTCGACACTCCCGAAGGCAAGGCCTCTTCATCCGCCAGGAATCAACAACGCCACTTCCCCCCTCCGCGTGGCTGCCCTACAATGGCCATCGAGCGCCGATGGGCAAGAAAGGGGTCCGTACGAATGGCGGAAAGAGGCAATTACGTTTACGAGTGGCCGCGGCCGATGGTCACGGCCGACGCCGCGGTCTTCGCATTCTTCGACGGCAAACCTCGGCTGCTGCTGATCCAGCGCAAGCGAGACCCGTATAAGGGCCGGTGGGCCCTGCCCGGCGGGTTCGTCGAGATCGACGAGGACCTGCCCGATGCGGTCGCGAGGGAACTGGCGGAGGAGACGGGACTCAAGGGCATCGCCCTGGAACAGTTCCGCGCGTTCGGACGTCCCGGCCGGGACCCGCGGGGACGGACGATTACCGTGGCCTATTTGGGAATCGCAGAGAAGGACTGGGACCAAGTCCGGGCGGCCGACGACGCAGAACGCCTCCAGTGGTGCGACATCGAGAACCTCCCGCCGATGGCGTTCGATCACGATGAGATTGTGAGCTGTGCGATCGAACGGCTCAAGAAGACCCCTGCCTATTGGAGGCAGGCTCAGTAGAGGGTTGGCTCGGCGGAGGCGGTCCCCTTCACCTGATCGTTGAACTGCCTCAACTGCGTCTCAATGGCGCTGATGGCATAGTCGATGTAGTGCAGTCTGTGGGCCGGCTGGCGATGTCGCTCATTCATCAGTCCGCGACGGACCGTGTCCAGAAAACGCTGGATCGTTCGGTCTGGGATCGGCGTCGGGTTGTGGGCCCATTCCTTGAGTTCCTGGTATCGCCCGGCCAGGCGAGGGTTGCGCTGCATCTGCTCGGCGGTAAGATAATCGCCCGGATTGTATTCCAGATTCAGACCCTTGAGCCCCATGATCAGCGGTTCATAATTCATCTGCCTGTCCAGCCGGATGAATTTGTACTGCTGGATGCATGTCATCGCCTGCGATGGCGGCCGGTCCGCAACATCGTCGCTGCCGCCCAGATACCAGTTCCGCCGACTCGTCCGGGCGAAGACCAGTTCCTCGCCGTAGGTGTGCTGGACGATCTCTCCCTTGCACAGCCGGGAGATCCACATCCCGCCTCCCGGCTTGCCTTCCAACCCTCCACCGAGGGCCAGGAGGCATTGCACGAATCCCAGAGGCAAGATCCGCTGGTGACCGACCTGGGACTTTCGCACCTGGAAGGACAGGTGCAGGCTGTGCGGCCGGATTCGGAAGAAACCGATCAGGTCGTGAATCAGGCGGCTGAGCAGCCACGGATCGCCGGTGGCGGGACGGGACAGTTCGCCCGCGACGCTGAGCCGTCCTGGGGCGATCTCGAAGAACCCCTGCCGCCGGGGGCGGTCGTTGTAGCCGCTGTGGTCGTCGATGTAGCCGCCCAGCTTCCAGCACAGGACATCCAGACGGAAGTCGTAGAAATACTTGAAGCCGTCATAGACGGCATCGACCACGCCGGTCCGGCTCCGCAGCGGCTCGACCGCCGCGGCGCCGAGATTGCTCAGCTCCAGCTCGCATCCGAGCGGCACCAGGCCCGGCTGGAGGTTCGCCCGGATCCGACTGAGATAGTCCTCCGCAACCCGGGGATCGAAGATGCTTTTGACCGCCCGCACCGCGTACTTGACGTAGTTGATCAGGTCGTTCTTCTCGTAAGGCATGTCGTCGAGACACTTCTGGATGATCGGTTCGACCACGTTGCTGTTGGCGTTGAGGATCCCCAGACACGCCACCAGGCTGACCGATCGCGCGAAGTACCGCACGCTGGTCCTCATGTGCTCCAGCTCGTATCGGAACCGGCCCTCCATCTCCTCCTCGAACTGGTTGAGCAGTACCTGGCGAATCACGAGAGCCAGGTAGTTGCGAATGAACGGGAGCGCCTCCGGGTCGCGGTACAAATGCTGGATGCTGGGGCGGGGGCGATCCAACTCGCGTTCCAGATAGTAATCGCTGACCGCGTCCCGACGATAATGGGCCATCACCAGATCCCGTTCGGTGGTCGCCAGGAGTTCCCGCTCCGCCTGCCGCTCCAGCTCGGCGTCGGGCGTCCGATCGCCCGGACGGGTGTGCTTCTTGAGGAACTTCTGAATGCGTTTTCGCAACCACAGTTCATGGATCAGATTGACATGGAAGCGGTCGCCGAACTGTTTGCGCATGGCCTCGGTGGTCACGAGGTAGGCCTGGGCCTCGACGACCCCGTGTCCGGTGTGAATCCTCACGGTTTCCCGCCGGTATCGTTTGCCCTCGTAGCGGTCGATCTCCGCCATGGCCGTCATGGGCACGTCGTGCACGACGTACCCTTCGATCCTCGCTTCCGGCGCGGGGACGGCGTAGTAGTAAACGTTGTCGGGACTCACCCGGCGGTAGTGCGGCAGGAACGCCAGTTCGGCGAACAGCGTCTTGGCGTCCAGGCGCGAGGGTCTTCGCGTGAAGCCGTAACCGCTGACGGACTGGAAGATCCGACTGTCCCGGAGAGAACCGTAGATGAAGAGACTGACCTTCTGGTTGTGCATAATCGGCGGGGTCCACAGGCACGATTGACCGACGCGGCGCTATCGGCCGGACACGATCCGTTTCCGAAGCTTGATCACTTCTTTGAACGCCCTGAGAATGACTTTGGGATTGCCTCCTGTCGCCTGACCGGCCCTGCGAGGGTAATGGTGCACGCCCCGCTGCGTGATGGTGCAGCCTTTTCGCACGGCGCGGGCGAGGATCTCCGTGGCGATCAGGGCCCCCTGGCTTTCCATCGCGATCTTGTCGAAGATCTCTCTCTTGAACAGCTTGAACGCGCAATCGATATCGCGGACGTTGAGCGAAAAGAGCGCGTTGTTCATCGTCGTCCAGAGCCAGCCATTGAGTCTGCGAAGCGGCTTGTCCCTGCGGTCCATGCGGTAGCAACTGACGATGTCGAACTCCTTCATCAGTTCCAGCAGAGGCGGCAGCTCGTTCAGATCGAACTGCGCGTCGCCGTCCGTGTAAAAGACCAGGTCCTTGGTCGCGGCGCGAAACCCCGACTGCAGCGCAGCTCCGTATCCCCGGTTGCAGGGATGATGGATCGCGCGCACCCGCGGGTTGGCGGCGGCGATCCGATCCGCGACCTCGGCGGTCCTGTCCGAACTGCCGTCGTTGACAATGATCACCTCGTAGTCCGCCCGCAATCCTTCGAGCACCTCGATCGCCTGCTCGGCCACCTTGGCCACATTGTCCTGCTCGTTGTAGCACGGAAAGAACACCGAGATGGAAACAGGCGGCGTCGAATCGTTCTTGGCGTCGCGCCGCCCGCTGGGTTCGGCCATGACTCACCACCTCTTCTTCGCCAGAATCGCCGTTCGCAGGCTCTCGTAGACATCGATCTGCCGGTCATAGGCCTCGGCCAACGCCTTGTTCTGGCTGGACAAAGCCGTCTGCTGGAGACGGATCATGACCAGGCGAATCGCCTCCAGACGCGTGTTGAATCCGTCCCGCCCGGCATAGGCCTGGACGTTCTTCTCGAAGTCTTTCGCATACTCATGACACATCTCGTCGATTCGAGGCCGAAGATCCGCAAACTGAGTTCCGATCAGCAGCATCTCCAGCAACGGTCCCGGCGCGAAGTTCTCTTCCATCGCCCCAATCAGGAGTTCGAGCCCCTTCTTCTTCTGGGCCGGGTCCTGAAGCAACAGCAGGTTGCGGCCGGTGGTCAGCTTGCGGGAATACTCGTCCGGATAGACCGTTCTGCCCGTCAGCATGCCGTGAAAGAGCTGTTCGCCCGCGGGCGTGGTGATGTCCACGAAGAGCCGCTGTCTGTCGTCCATGTACAGGATGCGCCAATCCGGACTGTACTCGATTCCGTTAGTGAACGGCGTGTCGAACTGCGAGGTGGGCATGAGGACGACCCACACACTGTGCTTCTTGAGCTGTTCGTTCACCCACTGGCCGATCTCGATGGATTCGCTCCGAGTGGGCTTTCTGCCCTCCATGAGGGCAGGGGTGGCCGAGGGCCCGCCGTAGATGATGTTCGTCCACAGATCGAATGCTCTGCGGTCGTACGCGGCCTGCGCCCGGCCGTCCATGAACAATTGCAGAGGCGTGCGGCCCGTGCGAGGATCGGGGTCCTGCCCCCAGGCGATGAAGCCGCCTTCGGTCCAGTAGTTGAACATCTTGCCGCTGAGCTTGTTCTTGCGGATGAACTCGCAGGCCGCGAAGGGTTTGGCGTCCGATGCCGTCATCCGCATGAAGACCGACGTGTACTTCGTGTCGGCGGGCCAGTAATCCAAGTATACCCTGTAGAAACGGGTGCTCCACCACGCCCCAAAGAACAGCACGAGGCCCGCACCCGCGATCGACAGGACATCACGCCAAATTTGCGGTATCGCAGGGACCTCAAGCCGGCCCTGCGGAGCCGCCTGCGTCAAAGCGGCGACGACCCGCACCGCATGATCGATCAGAATCGCGATCACCGGACAGGCGACGAACCCCGCGATCGGGATGAATCGACGGGACCGAATCGCCATGTACACCGTCATCGCCGCGATCAGCAGCAGCGAAAGGTCCAGCTTCGGCCAGGCATAGTCCGGCGAGGTCTTCACCTTCTTGGGAATCGGCGCGTTGACGATTCTCGACGTGTAGACATAGAAGATGCCCCAGGTCAGGAGAACGAGCCAGGCGAGAGCATACATCGCCGCGAAGGGCGCCGCCGTGCCGACCGGATTGGTCCAGTCGAAGGCCCGATGCCACTCATGGACGTCGCGCCAGCGTTCCGCATGCTTGCTGAGCGAGATCACGAAGGTGTGCGTGAGGTTCGTCAGATGGAACGGATTGAAGACCACCATCGCGACGAACGCCACGAACCCCGCGGCGACCACGTGCAGGATTCCGCGGACGTTCATCGCCTGCGTGACTTTCTCTTTGAGGACCACGACGACGGCGCCGACGACCATCGCCACCGTGAAGATGCCGAGATACGCGAGCATCGCGCCGCTGGCGTAGATCTGGAACTCGGCGCGTTCGTGGCTGCTCAGTTGCGCCGGAAGGACCGGGAAGAACCGAGCCGCCAGCAGGATCACGAACAGAACGCACGACACAACCGTGTGATAGGCGACGATCAGGCCGTTGCCCACCCGACGCTGGACCGTCACGGCAATGCTTCCTCCGACCGCGAGAACCAGCAGGTAGAACACCGCGTCGGCGAGGACCGGGATGGGCTTGAGGAACTCGTGGCCTCGGAACTGACGGACCAGACCGTAGAGAACCAGCCACAGCAGAATGCCATAGGCCGCGACGAGCCATCGGCGAGGGAGGTTCATCACGGCATGCCACGCGACGAAGGGAACCAGGACGATGAAGGCGTAGATATAGCCGCCGTGGACGTTGGACCAGAAGATGATCAAAGGCACGATCAGCCAGATGTACAGGGCGTTTCGATAACTCGCCAGCGCGAAGATCAGGATCAGGACCGCGGTGAGCAGATTCGAGAAGCCCGCGGGTCGGATATCGAAGAACGACCGCCCGATGAACAAAGCGAAACAGACGGAAATCACCGCCAGAGCCCGATTCACTCCGTAGATCCTGGCGGTTCCGTACAAGGCGACTGCCGCCAGGAGGTAGAGAGCAAATTTCCAGTAGACCAGCGCGTCGTAATAGGGCTCGGACACCGACCCCAGGGCCGTCGTCAGCTTGTAGAAGATCACATGAGTCAGCCAGTTCTGGTTCACCCAGCCGGTCGGATGCCAGTATCGGACAGTATCGAGTCCGACCTTGTCGGTGATCCACTGCGCCCACCCGGGCCAGGTCTCGACTTCCTCCGGCGTCGGTCCGGCCTTGTGGGAATTGGCGCTGAACGGCTCGACCGTGTCGACTCCATGGTTGGCGAAATGCCGTCCGCAGGCCATGGCGACCCAGGTATCCCCCGCCGCCACCATGTGGGTGCAGGCATGAAAGGCAAAGACTATCATGGCCGCCCAGCCAATAATCATCGGCCGGCCGGAAAAGGATCCTCGATCGGGCCGGCCCAGCGTCTGACCGGCGACAGGACTCTCGTTTGCGCTCATTCCACGGCTTTCAAAAAACTCCGACAGCATTATCCCGGAGGAGGATACGTCTTTTGCTCTATATCGTCAATACTCCGTTCTTTGTTCGCCAACAGGCAAGAGATGCTGACTTGCCGGCCGCTCGCTCACCCTTTCGGACCGCTGTGAAGTGGATGGTGGGGAAGCGTTTACGTCCCCGGAGCCGGGACTGACCGGAGAGGCCATAGGTCCTGTAATATCACGCAACAGGACGAGAGAGCATATTTTGCTTCGCTCCCCCAAAGACCGTGGATAGTCTTGGCGGGATTCCGGCGGCAGATCCAACATGCCCCCTCCCGACAGCCAAGGGATCACCCACGTGGAGATGAAGATCGGGAACTCCCTGTTGCAGACATCAACTCATGTATAGACAACGGGCGGCACGAGTCCGTTGTTCTGCTCGCGCCGCCCCTTGTTGAATGCTGGATCGGATCAGGGACAACGTTTACTTGAGCCACTTCTCCATGCGGTCGAGACCCTTGGTGATCTGCTGCATCGAGGTGGCGAAGCTCAGCCGCACGTTCTTGTCGCAACCGAAGGGCAAGCCGGGGACGACGCCCACGTTGGCCTGTTCGAGCAAAGCCTTGGAGAAGTCCATGCTGCCGGTGAGCTTCATGCCGCCGATGGTCCGACCGTAGTGCGATGACACGTCCGGGAAGCAGTAGAACGCGCCCGTCGGCTCAATGCACTCGACGCCAGGCATCGCCCGCAACCGTTCGGCCATGTACTTGCCGCGTTTCTCGAATTCCACCCGCATCTTCTCAATCGCCTCGGCCGACTGCGGACCCATGGCCGCGATTGCCGCGTACTGGGCGAACGTGACCGGGTTGGAGGTCATGTGGTCCTGCAGGCGACCCATCGCCTTGATCACGTCGAGCGGGCCGGCGGTGTAACCCAGACGCCAGCCGGTCATCGAGTAGGCCTTGCTCAAGCCGTTGAGCGTCAGCGTGCGGTTGAACGCATCCTGGCTCAGGGCCGCGAAGCTGATGAACTTCGTGTCGCCGTAGATGAGCTTCTCGTAGATCTCGTCCGACATCACGACGACGTTCGTGCCTTCGAGCACCTTGGCCAAAGCCCTCAGTTCGTCCGGCGTATAGGTGAACCCGCCGGGGTTGCTGGGCGAGTTGAGAATCAGCATAGTCGACTTGGGCCCGATGGCCTTCTTCAACTGCTCCGGCCTGATTTTGTAGTCATTCTTCTTGTCCGTCTCCAGGACCTTCACAGTCGCCCCGGCCAGACCCGCCGCTTCGGGATACGTCACCCAGTACGGCGCCGGCAGCAGGACCTCGTCGCCCGGATCGAGCACGGCCTGCATGGCCTCGTAGACCGAGTGCTTGCCGCCGATATTGACGACGATCTGCTCGTGGGTGTACTTCAGTCCGTTCTCCGTCTGGAGCTTTTGGGCTATGGCCTTCCTCAGTTCGGGTATGCCGGAGGCGGGCGTGTACTTGGTCTTGCCCTCCTTCATGGCCTTGATGGCGGCTTCCTTGATGTAATCCGGCGTATCGAAGTCGGGCTCGCCGGCCCCGAATCCCACGATATCGATTCCCTGGGCCTTCAACTCGTTGGCCCGGTTCGTCACGGCCAGCGTCGCCGACGGCGCCACGGCCTTGGCTCTTTGGCTGATCTTCATCGTACGCGTACCTTTCAAAATGGGTTCCGTCTGGTTTTCGGGCACATAAGTACGGAGAAACACTGCACAGGTCAAGAGAATTCGGCCCACTTCCCAACTTGAACACGATGGTTGAGCATTGCCCGGACCGGGGGTAGACTATGATTCGGATGGTTTCGACCTGCGTAACGTTCGAGGACTCGGAACCGCACGGATTTGTGGAGAACAGTGACGAATCATCTCGGACACGATGGGCTACATGACGCACGTCTTTCTACAATCGGCGATCGTGTTTCAGATCGGTTGCCTCACGCTGCTCAGCGCGAGCGGCGACGGCGAAGAGCCGCGTTCAGAGTCGGGCAGGAGCCCCGCGGCGGGACAGAAGACACTCGCAGAGCCCGCGATTCTCGATACGGTTCCGATCGAGCCGGTATGGTCGGGGCATCGGGTGGGCTTTTGCCTCCTGACCCGCAAGGACCACCAGTTCGCCGCCTATTACGATGCGGAGCGACGCATGACCGTTGCCGGCCGCAGGCTGGACCGGAAGGAATGGACGATCGTCAGGCTCGATTCGACGCTGGGATGGGACTCGCACAACTACGTCACGCTCGCCGTCGACCGTGAGGGTTGCCTGCACGTCAGCGGCAACATGCACGTCGCCCCACTGATCTACTTTCGATCGGACAAGCCGCTGGACGTACAGTCGCTGCGCCGCGTCCCGGCCATGACCGGCCAGGCGGAGAGCCGCGTCACCTATCCCCAGTTCTTCCGCACTGCCGAGGACGTTCTGCTGTACATGTACCGCGACGGCAGCAGCGGCAACGGCCGGTGCCTGATCAACGCCTACGACGAGAAGACCCGCACCTGGACCCGCTACCTGGACACCCCCTTGCTGGACGGAACGAGCCGGAGCATGAACGCCTATCCGGCCCCCATCGAACAGGGTCCCGACGGGTTCTTCCACCTGGTCTGGATGTGGCGGGAGACCCCGGACTGCCGCAGCAATCTGCACACCTCGTACGCCCGAAGCCGCGACCTGAAGCGATGGGAAACCGCCGGCGGCAAGTCCGTCCCTCTGCCCATTACGCCGGACAATCTGGACGTGGTCGTGGACCCCACGCCACCCAACAGCGGTATGATCAACATTGGCTTCGGCGTCGGCTTCGATCCCTCCCGGCGGGCCGTGATTCACTACCACAACTATGACAACGAGGGCAACAGCCAGATCTATCTGGCCCGCTGGGAAAGCGGCGCCTGGGCCATCCGCCAGGTCAGCCGATGGAGCCATCGATGGGACTTCCAGGGGGGTGGAACGATCTCCACCGACCTGGCGGCCGGTCCGGTTCACAGGCTGCCCGACGGGCGGCTCGTACAGTCTTGGTCGCACCGGAAATACGGCTCAGGAGCATGGCTGCTCGATCCCGAGACGCTCCAGGTCATAGACACCATCCATCTCCCGCCCCAGTACCCTTCGCCATTGACCAAGCCATGGACCGCGCTCCAGGGCCTCGGGGTGCGATGGACATCCGATCTGGGCGACGCGCCCGACCGCAATTGTCGCTATGTCCTGCGATGGGAGTCGCTGGGGTCCAACCGCGATAAACCGCGTTCCGGCCCCGTGCCCGAACCTGCCATGCTCAGCGTCTATGGCCTCTCCAACAACTGATCACCCGCGGCAGCCCAATCCCAGAGGATGTGCGAGGGGCTGTCCCCAGCGACTCATCCGAGATGGTTGGCAATCGCCGGCCAATCTGGTAGAAGGGCGGCATGACGCCAACCCATCAAGGTTCGATCCGACTCTTTCGCGCCGCGGGCATCGATCTGTACCTGCACTGGTCCTGGTTCCTCGTGGCCTATTACCAGATCAGCCTGCGAGCGGGACGCTATACGTCCCTGACGTGGAATGTGCTGGAGTATGTGGCCCTATTCTCCATCGTGCTCATGCACGAGTTCGGGCATTCCCTGGCCTGCCGACAGGTGGGCGGTCGGGCCGAACGCATCGTGCTGTGGCCCCTTGGAGGCGTCGCCTACGTCGATCCGCCGCAGAGGCCTGGCGCCACGCTCTGGAGCATCGCGGCCGGACCACTCGTCAATGTGATTCTGATTCCCGTGCTGCTGTTGGCCGTAAAACTCGCGCAGATCAGCGGTCTGGCGCAAACGATGCCCGACGCCCTCCGCCTGCTGCGTACCATCGAATTCATCAACGTGGGCATCCTGATCTTCAACCTCCTGCCCATCTACCCGCTGGACGGCGGGCAGATCCTTCGCTCTGTGCTGTGGTTCTTCTGTGGACGGGCCTGGAGCCTGGTAGTCGCGACCCTCGTCGGCTTCGTCGGAGTTGCAGGCCTCTTCCTGTTGGCTTTGGTTGAGCGATCGGCCTGGATCGGCCTTCTGGCCGTGTTCATCCTGCTGAACTGCTGGCGCGGGCTGCAGAACGCGATCAAACTCGTGCGCGCGGCGCGACAACCCCGGCGAGAGGGTTTCGCCTGTCCAACCTGTCGGACCAGCCCGCCCATGGGTCCACTCTGGGCGTGTCCCCATTGCCGCGCGGGGTTCGATGTTTTCGAGACACAAGCGGTCTGCCCCGTCTGCGGCGGTGTTTATCCCCTCACATCGTGTGGCCAGTGCGGAACCTGGAGCCCCATCGACACGTGGAGGCTCTCGACGTCAACGCAAGGGCTTGCGCCCGCAAATATGGAAATCGATCCCCGGCCCTGGTAGCTCACCGGCAGATTCGGAACCCTTCGACTGCCCGCAACCGCGAGCTTGACGCCGCCACACGAGGAACGCCCGTCCACCCGACATCGTCTCAGAAATCACCAAAAAAGGACGAACCGGTAACACGACGGTAACACACGTGGACGAAAGTACGGTTGTCCGAATGAGATTATCCGGCAAAACCGATTTGAGAAGGAGTGCAGCCATGAGAACGTTTGCGAAGTACCTGATCGGCGTATTGCTTCTGGCAGCCGTGACGGCGCCGGCGGCGTACGCCAAGACCGCGGCCGAGTTGCTTCGAGAAGGACTCTATGTCGAGGAGGTCGAGGGCGATCTCGACAAGGCGGTCGGGATCTACCAGCAGATCATTGAAGACCCCGCCGCCCCGAAGAACCTTGTGGCCCAGGCCCTGTACCGCCAAGGCACCGTCTTCCTGAAGAAGAAGCAGGAACAGGAAGCCCGGGCGGTCTTTTCGAAACTGGTCGAGAACTACAGCGACCAGACGGACGTCGTCGAGAAGGCCAAGCCCATGCTGGAAGAACTCGGCAACGCGGACCCCGCTTCGCTGATGCCGCCGGAGACCATCGCGTACATGGAGATCGGCAGCCCCGGCCAGCAGGTCGCGACGCTCCTCAACATGATCAAGGGCACGCCGGTCGAGCAGGTTCTGACGAACCTGAATCAGGGCGGGGGCAACCACGTCGGTCCGGGCGCCGTGATCCAGAAGGTGCTCAGCCCCGCCATGGTGGGCGAGTTGAAGAAGATCCGCGGGATCGGCCTGGGCGTCACCGACCTGGCCCAGAACAATCCCCCCGCTGTGGCTGTGTTGTTCCCCGGCAGGAACAACTCGCTGGTCAGCCTGCTCCAATTGGGCCTCAGCGCGATAGGCCAGGCGGCGCCCGCCGTCGATGGCATGAATGTGATCACCTTCGCGGAAGGCGGCGGTGCGGCGTTTGACGATACGGTCGTGATCGCGGTCACCCCGTCGCCCAAAGGCACGGAGCTGCTGCAACAGGCGATCAAGCGATACAAAGGCAAGGCGGCCGTGCCCTCGCTGGCATCGAACAACAAGTCGTTCACGAGCATCAGCAAGCAGGCCCGGCAGCAGAACGCCTTGACGGTCTGGCTGAACGTCGCTGAAACCTACGGTCGGCTCACGAAGATGATCCCGGCCGACCAGGTCCCGCCGCAGATCCAGATGGCCAACAGCCTCGTGGACTTTCAGAACGTGGACGATCTCATCGCCTCGCTCTCCCTGCGAGAGACCGGCATCGCGCTCGATGCGAACGTCAACTTCAAGGACGGCAACCGGTCGATGTTCTACAACCTGATCCGTACCCCGAACCTCAACAAGGAGGCCCTCAAGACCGTCCCGGCCAACGTGGTGGCGCTCATCAGCCTCACGCTCGGCGGCGCCGACTCGGCGCAGGCCAAAGCCGCCTGCGCCAAGATCCGAGAGGTCTCTGGCCAGGACATCGGCTCCCAGATCTTCGGCAACATCGAGCAGATCACCCTCTTCGCCGCTCCGCCGAAGGAAACGATGACCTCGCAGGGTTCCCCGATCCCGCCGGTCGCCCAGGCGTTCGGGCTGGCCGTCACGAGCAAGAGCCCCGGACAGGTCCACCAACTCCTGACGAGCCTGTTGACGATGGCCAATCTGCTGCCGGCGGACGGCCAGACCCCACCCAGTTTTCCGGAATCCGGAAGATTTGACGTTACGCTGGCCCACAACATCAAGTTCTTCGGGCACACCAACCCGGCCAACAAGACTATGGTCCTGTCTCTGAACTCGCAGGTGGTGGACGCCTCGATCACCGCCGCCAGGCAGGACAGTTCCATCGTCAACGCCGGCAACCTCCAGGACGCCCTGGCCACCTTGCCGCCGGCGACCAGCAAGCTCGTTCTGATCAACGTGGCCGGAGCGATCCAACTCGCGTCGCAGGCCATGGAACTGCCGTCGCAGGAGGCTGCAGCGGAGGTCCGAAAGGCGTTGGACGAACTCATCGCAGCGACTCCCAAGACCACGCTCCGTCTCCAGACGACCGAGCAGGACAACAGCTTCAGCCTCCGCCTGAGCCTGAGCGACATGCCTCCGGTCAAAGACCTGATCGGGCCGATCGCCAAGCTCGGCCAGGTGATGCACCAGACGACACAGTCCGCCTGGAGCCACGCCGGGCCGGCGCCGGTCGCCATCGTCCCAGCCGATCGCCCGATCGAGATTGACGGCCAGATGGACAACGCCTGGAGCAGCGTCAAGTCGCACACGATCGGCAACGTGGCCTACTCACCCGCCTCCGGCGAGGCCGATGCCTCCGCGAGCTTCAAGATGGTGTACGACAAGCAGGCCCTCTATGTCCTCGTGGACGTGAAAGATGACGAGCTGATCAACGACTCGGTCGAGTTCTGGCTCGACGACAGCGTCGAAATCTTCATCGACGCCGACAACAGCAAGTCCCAGACCTACGGCCCGGGCGATTACCAGTACCACTTCGCCTGGGACAGCTCCGCCCCCTCCATGGGCGAGACCAAGCACAATAAGACCGACGGCGTCAAGTACGCCTTCGCTCGGACCGAAGGAGGTTATCACCTGGAGGTCAAACTGCCCTGGTCCACGCTGGGAACCGAACCGAAGCCAGGAACCAGGATCGGCCTGGACATCCACGTCAACGACGACGACGATGGCGGCGACCGCGACACCAAGCTCATGTGGGCCACCCAACACGATATCGCCTGGCAGCATCCGGTGATGCTGGGGACGGGCGAGTTGGCCGGCCTGATCGCCTGGTGGAAGTTCGACGAGAAAGACGGTCGCACCGCGGCCGACAGCTCCGGCAACGGTCGCGACGCCACCGTCCAGGGCGATCCCTCCTGGCAGCCCGCCGGCGGCAAGCTCGGCGGCGCGATCGCGCTGGGCGGCGACGGCGACTTCCTCACCGTCGAAGACGAATCCGCCTTCGATTTCACCGGCGGCGTCACCGTAGCCGCCTGGATCAAGGTCACTTCATTCGACCGACCCTGGCAGGCCCTCGTCACCAAGGGCGACGGCGCCTGGCGGCTCCAGAGAAACAACGAGGCCGACACGCTCGAATTCGCCTGTACGGGTCTCCAGATCCCCAACGGCAACCAGTACGGCAGCCTCTTCGGGAACCGCGCGATCGGCCGGAACGAATGGCATCACGTCGCAGGCGCCTTCGACGGCAAACGGATGTCGCTCTACGTGGACGGAACACTCGATGCCTCGCAGGAGGCCTGGGGCACGATCAATGCCAACGATGTGCCGGTCCAGATCGGCGCCAACACCGAAATGCAGGACCGCTTCTGGAACGGCCTGATCGACGATCTTCGCATCTACAACTATGGCTTGCCCGAGGCGCAGATCAAGGAGCTGGCCGCGGGCCGATAATCAAACCTGTCCTCCACATCAGGTGTCAACGCGGAGGCCGGAGCCAGACCGGCCTCCTGCGTTTTCATCGATCGAGAACCGCAGACTCTATCGCCGCTGACGGCTCTTGCATGGTATACTTCTCTCTCACAAACGTCGGCGACGAACGCCGTTGACGGGGTCTTGCTGACAAAGGAGCCTTACGGTGGGTCCGGATTCTCGAGAGGGCAGATGCGACCGCTGACGAAAGCTATGCGCGGCATCAATCCTGGATACGGGCAGTTTCGCTGGGTCGTCCTGCTGCTGGCGGTGGCGGTGGTCCTGCCGACGCTGTGTCTGCTGTGGTTCATGAACGAGGTGGTCAAGAGCGAGCGACTCGCCGTTCGCCAGCGGCTGACCTCGGTCTACAAGGCCAAGCTGGCCGACGCGACCGAGCGGATCGAGCAGAGGTGGGCCGAACGATGCCGCGTGCTGGAGGGACCGCCCTCGCTCTCCCCCTACCGCCAGCTTGTCGCGGCCATCGGGCAGTTCGACTGTGCCGGCCTGCTTGTCTACGACGGCGCCGGACGCCTTCTGTACCCGGCCCTTTCCTCGGACAACGGCCCCGCCGCAAGCCCCTTCGCAGGCTTTGCCGACGCGGTGGAGATGGAGTTGACGCAGCAGTACGAACAGGCGGTCGAACGCTACGAACAGTACGCGCGAATCAGCGACAACCGCGACCGCCTGGCCGCCTGGATCGGGAAGGCCCGCGCCCTGGCCCGGCTCGGCCGGCTCGATCAGGCCCTCGCCGAATGCCGACGGGCCGCTGACAGCCCTCTGGCCCAGACGGGCGACGCCCGCTCCATGGGCCTGATCGCCAACGCGAGACTGCTCATGCTGAGCTGGTTGAAAGACAACCCGGCCTATACCGACCTCTACGACGAAATCTTCGCCAAGCTGCTTTCGGTCTTGTACCGCGAGAACGACGCCGGATTTTCCCTGGCGGCCGATGAGAACCTGTTCCTGGCCCGCAAGACAGTCGAACTCGGCCGCCAGAGCGGTCTGCTCAAACGTCACGGCGGGCTCTTCGAAGGCGCAGCTTTGCCCGACCTGATAGACGCCGAAGAACGATCGATCTCGCTGGCCCAGAGATTCCCTACCATCGACGCGTTCGCCCAGTGGGAGGTCGGCAAGCTCCAGCCGCTGATCCGCGACGGGAACGATTTCTATGGAATGATCCGCCCGACCCGTCGCGGCCTGTGCGTGGCTGTCGTCGCACGAGACAACCTCACCGATGCGATGGCGGATTTCGCGAGAGACTTCCAGGACGACAACGTCGAGTACACCATCCTGGACGAAACCAACCATGTCGTCGCCGGTCAGGGGGAAATCGCGAGGGAACCCTTCGCCGCCGGCGTAGTCGCGCGTCATCTGCCCGACTGGAAAGTCCTGCTGTTCTTCAAAGGCGGCGACGTGTTCGAGCGGGCCGCCAGCGAGCGGGTGGCGGTGTACACCTGGACCGGCCTGCTGGTCATCGGCCTGATCCTGGGCTGCGGAGGCGTTGCCGCCAAGAGCATCGGCAGGCAGGTCCGTCTCAACAAGCTCAAGAACGACTTCATCGCAACGGTGACCCACGAACTCAAAACGCCGCTGGCCTCGATGCGAGTCCTGGTCGATACCTTGCTCGAGGGCAGCTACAGCAATCCCAACCAGGTCATGGAGTACCTGCAACTGGTGTCGAAGGAGAACGAACGTCTGAGCCGCCTGATCGACAACTTCCTGACCTTCTCGCGAATGGAGCGGAACAAGCAGGCCTTCCAGATGCGGCCGGTCAGTCCCGCGAGCATCGCCCGCACCGCGGCCCAGGCGGTCCAGACCAAGCTCGGACGAGGCAACTGCCGGTTCGAGACGGACATCTCCGACGAGTTGCCCCTGGTCAGAGCCGACCACGACGCCATGGTCACCGTCCTGGTCAACCTGCTGGACAACGCCTACAAGTACACCCAGGAAGAGAAAGAGATCCGGCTGTCCGTGGGAATCAATTCGAAATCTGCCCCTGCGGTCGTCTTCACCGTTCGTGACAATGGCGTCGGCATCCCACGACGGGCCCTCAAGAAGATCTTCCGGCGGTTCTACCAGGTGGATCGCAGCCTGTCCCGCCGGGCCGAGGGTTGCGGCCTGGGCCTGAGCATCGCCAGGTTCATCGTCGACGCCCACAAAGGCAAGATCGCCGTGGAGAGCAAACCCGGCCAAGGCAGCACGTTCACGATCACCCTCCCCATCGACCCCGATGCGCGCCCCGACGAACCCTCCCGGCCCAATACCCAGAGCAATCGATAGAGAACAAGCCCCTGCAATGGTTTACGAGCGGAAAATGGGTGATGTAGGATTCGAACCTACGACCGGCTGATTAAGAGTCAGCAGCTCTACCAGCTGAGCTAATCACCCAAAACCACCGTCGGCCCAAGCCTCCGGGGCAACGCCGCCTTGGCATTTAAAAGAGTTAGTTTACTGCGTCCCTGACGGCAATGCAAGGGGTATTTTCTGCGTTTCATCAGACTTTTTGCGGGAACTCGGATGACGCCGCTTATCGGACCCCCGTCGGCCTTTCGCAGTTTTTCCCGCGTCTTGCGCGCGGGACGCCCCTCGTTTGGCCCGCGGGCCCCGTTTTCTATATTTTAGGTGGCGGTCGGCACGGGCATCCCGCCGCCAAACCGTTTCACCTTATGATACGTGGATTATCGGGACTACAGAATGGGACTGGAGGCATGACGTCGAGTCGCTCGGGACCTGCACCCGCGGCAAGAGGTTCTCAATTGGCTCGCCGCGAGAGCCGATTGAACAAGCGAATCGATTCCGACAGGACTTGGAAACGGATGTAATCATGCTCCAGAAGTGCGCGATTCTCGGAATGGCTCTGTTGTTCGTTGGCGGCCTGGCCACGGGGTGGGTCTACAACGAAAGACAAACAGAGCAGGCTCAGGCGCCGACGCCGGGGATCAAGTACTCCCTGGGACCCGAGGAGTATCTCGACAAGTACGGCCGCTGGTATCAGCTCAGTCCGGAACAGCAGAACCAGCTCGTTCTGGAACTCGACAAGGACCGCCAGGACAAGACGCCGGAACAACTGGTCCACGAACAACAAGCCCGGCTCCGCGCCGACCTGGAGAAGCTGGCCGCCCGCCAGATGGACCCCGGCGCCATCGCCAACGTGCTGTACGGTCCCGGCTGGGAAGACGAGGTCGAACAGTACAAGAAACTTCAAGAGCAGATGGAGATCGCACAGATCATTTCGATCGTGTGCCTGTCCATCGGCGGGGTGCTGTTCGCCCTGTGCGTCTTGATCTGGGTGGTGCGATCCCTTGCGAGGGTCTGGCACAGACGATCCAGCCGGCGGGTGGCGAAACCCCTGCCCAAGGCCCAACTGACCGACATCAAACCGCACCAGCCCGAGGAAGCCCGTCCGCCGACAGAAGAGGTTCCCAAGCACGGTCGGAGGCGACTGGCCCGCGCGGAACTGCCGGTCGACGCCTTCCCCATCGATCTGGGGGCCCCGGGATCGATCCACCACGACGAATCCCTCTCCCCCCTCGTCGCAGCCCGCGCCAGACAGAACCGTCCGTCGGCCCCCGTGGAGGCGGCGCCGGACGACAGCGGCGTAGCCGTGCTGCTGGCCGACGAGCCCTCCCAGGAATCCGAATGGTCGCCCCAGTCGCAGTGGTCCGTCGATCAAAGCGTGGCCGCCTCGACCCAGGCGATCCCCCGAGAGCCCCAGCCGGTGGTTCGAACACGGCTTCCCCTGGCGTCGCCGGTCAAGCCGGAGCCGACTGTGGCGGAGAACGCCTTGAAGGAACAGGCCCAAAGCCTTCAGAAACAGATTGCGGAATTCAAGGAAGTGGCCCAAAGCGTCCAACAGGCGACGCGGGACCGGTCCGAACCGCTCGGCGACACACTCAAGGAGTTGGCGCAGCAGGTTTCGGCGATTCGCGAGTACGCGGCGTGCCAGCAGGACCGCGTCGAGAAGCTCCAGGACGGTTACGACTGGGGCATCATCCGCACGTTCTGCCTGCGTGTGATCCGGTGCGTGGACAACATCGAGAGCCGGATCGAGAACCCGCCCCAGGACTGCGCGGATCTGATCTACCTGGAAGAAGTCCGCGACGAACTGTTGTTCGCGATGGAGTCCAGCGGAGTCGAGCAGTTCCGACTCGACATCAACAGCGAATACCGAGGCCAGGAGAAACTGGCCGAGGCAATCCGGGAGAAACAGCCTGCCGCGAAGCCTGAACAGGCCGGCAGGATCGCCCAGGTCCTGCGACCCGGGTATCGATATATGATCGATGACGAGAACTATAAGGTGGTGAGAACCGCGCAAGTGAAACTGTATGGTTGATGCCTCGTCATCGACCCGCGCGGCCCCAGCCTGGTTGGACACAGGAGAGACACATGGGTAACATCGTCGGCATAGACCTCGGGACCACGTTTTCGTCCCTGGCGATGCTCAACACAATCGGCAAGCCGGAGATCGTTCCGAATGCGGACGGCGATCGGCTGACCCCGTCGGCCATCTTCTTCGATGAGGACGACGGCGGCATCATCCGCGTCGGCATCGAGGCCCTCAATTCACGGCACCTCAACGCCGCGCGTTCGGTTCGCTGGGTCAAGCGTCACATGGGCGACCCCGACTACAAGGTGCCCATCGACGGCCGGGACTGGACGCCCACGGAACTGTCGGCGCTCATCCTCAAGAAACTCCAGCAGGACTGCTCCGCCCAAGCGGGCGAGATCCGCGACGCGGTGATCTCGGTGCCCGCGCACTTCGACGAGATCCGCCGAAGGGCGACGATGGACGCCGGGACCGCGGCCGGGTTCAACGTGATCGGCATCGTGAACGAGCCGGTCGCGGCGGCCCTGTGCTACGCCACCACGCGGGACGTCTCGGGCCGGGTCCTGGTCTACGACCTCGGCGGCGGCACCTTCGACGTGACCCTCATGGACGTCAACGGGCTGGACATGGAGATCCTCTGCTCCCAGGGCGACCACGCCCTCGGCGGCATCGATTTCGACAAGACCGTCCTCGAAGTCCTTCAGAAGATGTACCGCGACAAGTTCGGGGCCGAATTGATCGCTTCGGAGGAGGACCGGGCCAAGTACGAGGACGAGGCCGAGGACATCAAGAAGACGCTCTCCCGCCGGCCGTCGGCCAAGACCATGCTTTACGGCCCCAGCGGCAGCATGCGGGCCGAAGTCACCCGCGAGATGTTCGAGCAGGGAATCACCCCGCTGGTGGCCCGCGCCGACATGCTCGTGGAGGTGGTCCTGGAAGAGGCGGGCCTCAAGCCCTCGGACGTCACGACCGTCCTGCTGGTCGGCGGCAGCACACGCGTGCCCCTGATCCGCACCCATCTGGAGAGGATCTTCGGCTTCCCGCCGGAGTGCTCGATCAACGTGGACGAATGCGTCGCTCTCGGCGCGGCCCTCCACGCAGGCATCACGAAGCTCCGCATGGACCCCGACAACGTCGCCGCCGGCATCCGCGAGGGCCTCAAGGACATCAGCCTGACGGACGTCTGCAATCACAGTTACGGCACGATCTGCGCCCCGCTCGACAAGGAGACCGGTCGACGGGTCGTCCGGAACCGGATCATCCTGAAGAAAAACACGCCCCTGCCCTGTGAGATCTCGCAGACGTTCTACACGGTTTCGCAGGGCCAGAAGCGAGTGGAAGTGACGATCACGCAGGGCGAGGACACCGATCCGGCGTACGTCAACCGGATCGCCACGCATAGCCTCGAGCTCCCGCCGGATCGTCCCGCGGAGCGCCCGATCCAGGTGACCTACGGCTACGATCTGAACCAGCGAATGCACTGCGCGTTCCGGGACATCGAGTCCGGACGCCTCCTGGAGTTGGATTTCTCGTTGGACGAGGGCGACTCGGCAGCCGAGGAGGCCGCCGAACAAACCGCGAAACTCGAACCGTTCAAGGTGCAATAGAAACCCCGATTCATAGGGCCCGATCGAACCTATGCCTGCAGGATTGTCCAAACTGATCGCTCCGATCAGAGCCTTTTGCCGGGGTATTCTCCGTCGAATGCGATGCAGCGCCCCGCCGCAGTTGCCTGCCGCCGTCAACAGCCGTCTGGGCAAGACCTGGAATCAGGTCAGCAAGCTGGCAGGCAGTCGAAGCCAGTCCGACGTGCCCGAGGAGTTGTCCCGCCCCATCGACCCGGCCAGGCTCAACTGCCGCGCGAGAATCGGGCGGCAAGCCGAGGGCGATTCGTTCCGATCGGTGATCCTGATCGACCTGTGCGGGACGATCCAGGCCCCCGGCGACGGACATGAAGTGAATCTGCACATCGGGATCCGAGACATCACGGACGACGAAACCGAGTCCCTGCCCGTCCTGAACCGGCCCAAGCACGGCCCGCTGAATCCCGCCTCCCACTTCACATTTGAATCCGACATGGGACGGCTGTGCCGCCAGACGACGCTGCTGGAGGACTGGACCGGAGTGGCGCAGATCTCGCCGGAGTGGTTCGTTCTGCCCCGCACAGGCACCCGACGCATGCAGTACACCGCATCCGTCGTGTCCCGCCAGACGAATGAACAGCTCGCCTCCTGCGACTGCGTTGGAGTCTATGAGAACACCGAAACCGGATACCTCGACATCGAAGACAACATCCAGCGGGCCAAGACGCTGGCAGTCGGACTGGCCTTCAGCGTCGGAGCCGCCAACGGAAAGCTGCTGGATCCCGAGGTCAACGTCATCTACGCCTGGGTGAAAACCAATTTCGGGTCCACGGAGGCATCCGACGACGCCCGGCTTGAACTGGAACGGGCATTGCAGAAGACCGCCAGCTTCTTCCGTCGCGGCGGGACCCTCAACCTGCGGCCGATCTGCGACGAGATCGTCGAGATCGCCCCGCTGATCGGGCGGATCGACATCCTCGACCTGTGTCTGCGGGTGGCCGCCGCCAAGGGGCAGGTGACCGCTGCGGAGCTGAAGATTCTCAAGGACCTCTCGGACTGGCTCCAGGTCGAACGAGCCAGACTCCGCACGATGGTCGAGAAGATCCTCCCGGTGGAGATGCACCAAGGCCACGACGCCGAGATGATCCTGGGCGTCACCGCGGGCATGAGCCAGGAGGAGGCGCGCGTCCAGCTGAACCGCGAGTACGCCAAGTGGAGCTCTCGCGTGATCAGCACCGACCCCTCGATCCGGCGTCAGGCCGATCAAATGCTCAAGCTCCTGGGCCAGGCCCGAACCCAGTACGTGGGCGTCAAGTCCCCCTGCTGAGTCTGCGTCGCGTCATCAGCGATGCACCCGGAAACGCTATCCGTCCATTGCAGAGCCTTCGCATCCTGCCGTCCCGTCCTCAACGGACAAGGTCCGTCGCATCTTGTCGATCAACTCCTTGAACTTCAGGATGACCTGTTCTCGGTCTTTGGCAAAGAAGACACCGGCATTCGACACCATTGCGCACTCCCCAATTGCGCACCAGTCCTGAACACGCTCCTGGTGAGAGTGCGTCTATTGGCCGGAGTGTTCCTCGCCACGCGCAAATGATCTGTCCAAGGCAGTGACAACCCCATCTGGCGACTCGACCAACACAAAGTAGTCGCACGGATAGAGGTAGTCCTCGCCGCTCTCGTCGACAACGCGCAGGTCGCCGTCGCACTCTGCATCCTCATCCGGGACCACGCGATACACTTTGTGTAACGCCAGTGCGGCCGGGTACTGCGAGTTGTCGACACAGATGGCGAATCTTGGTGCACCCATTTCTTTCCTCGCCACGCTAATCCAGGTAGCGTTTGCGTTTGATTTCTTTCCTTCCGATGCCGTGCGCTTCATACCAGTGAAGTCCCGCTCGTCGTACGCGTCCATTCCTGAGCCGAATCATGGCAATTCCCTTGAGCTTTCTCCAACGGCCCTGGCCATACTGCCTCCGCAGGCGAGAGATCTCGTCAATCGAGTGTTCGACTGCAATCGTCGCTATGTCGGTCACGTCGCTGACTATCTCGAAGGGCTCCATCGAACACCCATGTAACCGACAACCATCGCAACCCAAGACAGTCCTTCATTGCTCTTGACACTACTACATTACAGGACTATTCCGGGAAATGCAAGGCGGTTTCATGCTCTTGGCATGACGTTCCCCAATCGCTACTTCTCTGTGGATACGGGGAACAGCCTCTTCAACTCCTCCGCTGAGGGGCGTCGGCCGTATTCACAGAGTTCGAAGGCCTCCGCGTACTTGATCTCCTTGGCCTTGTCCGGGCCGTAGATCTCGATCAGTTTGTCGCGATACCGGTCCGCGACGCCCTTGTCCCGCGCGGCAATCCGGTCGTCCACCTCTTTACGGCGCTGCTGACGTGCCTGCGGATCCTCGGGAACCGGGATCACCTTCTCGAAATCCCCGGTCGCCCAGAGCGATTCGATCTGCGACTGGAGCGTCCAGATCGCGTCCAGTTTCTTGTGAATCACGGCATCTGTGGCAACGACCACGTCCGGGGCGAACGGATTGGGCTTCTGAAATCCGTCCGAAAGGTACAAAAACACCGGGTTCTTCGTCAGATTCGGCACATCCGGACAGAAGAACCGCACCGTCACCATGTACGCGGCGTCCTGCATGAGCACCCCCACATAGCGGTGGTCGGGGTGGTAATCGTTGGGCCGGTGGCCCATGACGATGTCGGCTTTCCATTCTCGAATGAGCCGGACGAATTCCTTGCGGTTTTCCAGGGTGGGCATCAGCTCGCCGTCGTGGATGTCCAGCACCTCGCTCTCAATCCCGAGGACCTTGGCGGCCTCCTTGACCTCCGCGGTCCGACGCTGGGCCAGGGCCCCGCCGGCCATTTGGGCGTGGCCGATGTCGCCGTTGGTGACCGAGACGAACTTCACGTGGTGCCCCTGGGCGGCCCACAGAGCCGCGACGCCTGCGGCCTTGAGTTCGCAGTCGTCGGGATGGGCCCCCAAAACGAGGATTCGCAGCTTCCCGTCGCCGGGGTCGGCGGCACGGCACGGAACCGGCCTTAAGGCCAGCAGCAAAGCTATCGCGCCGAAGGTCCTCAGAAAGGTTCTTGACGTCCTGAATGCGTGTCGGTGGGATTTCATCGTCTGTCTCCTTGACTGGCCAATGTCCGGAAACCCCCTCGCCTGGGGGGAGATACCCGTCACGGCGGACGGGCAGGCTATTATGCCCCTGGGACGCCGACGGTGCAACCCCGTCTTTTCGAGGAAAGACCGGAAATAATCCCAAAGGCCTTGACCTGTCCTTGCCGATGTGATATACAAGGAATGAGTCCGGTCTCGCAAGAGACATCGCGTAGTATTTAGGCACACGACCTGTGTTCAAAATCGAATACACGGTGGAGTTACGTGATGTGGAGGAAGGATTCTCTGCGATAAGCGTTCTGCCCTGTACAAGGCCGTTCCTTCGTTCCATTTTTCTCGGCCCTCGCAAGGAACGGCGTTGCAGAAAGGAGGTGGCTGTCCAGCAACGAAGGGATGAGACAGTACCATATTACCGTATGGGAATGTGTGGTTTGGGTTCCAAATTACTGTGGAGGACACAACAATGAAAAAGCATATCTGTGCAGTGCTGCTGGCCGGTCTGGCGATGTCCACGATGGCCTCAGCCACAATGGTGCGGCAGGAATGGCACACGGGCGTCGCCGGCAGCCGGCAGGCCATCATCGATTTCCTCGTGAATCTCGCCAATCCGGTCCCCGTACCGAATGTTGAAGTCATTCAAGACGCTTCGGAGTTCGTTGGTTCCAGGGACAACTACGTGGCCAAGTTCTACGGGTGGGTCACCGTCCCGGAGACCGGCACGTACCGGTTCCATTACGCCTGCGACGACTACGGCATGCTGTACGTCAGCCAGGACGAGAACATGGAAAACGCCGTCGAGGTCGCCTATGTCGATGGCTGGGCCGCCATCGATGAATGGAACAAATACCCCACTCAGCACTCGGCCCCGATGAACCTCAAGAAGGGCCAGGTCATGGCCGTGATGGCCTTCTTCCAGGAGATCGGCGGCGGCGACAACATGGATATCGGCTGGACCGGTCCGGGCCTGAGCAGCAGCATCACCGCCCCGACGTATCTGACCAACTACATCACCCACATCCCCCCCACCCCGAGCCGGGCCAAGAGCCCCAGCCCGGAAGATGGGTCAACCGACGTGCCGATGGACGCCGCCATCAGTTGGGGCGCCGGTAAGTTCGCGGCCACGCACGATGTGTACCTGGGCACGGTCTTCAACGACGTCAACAGCGCCAGTCGCGCCAATCCCAAGGGTGTGCTCGTCAGCCAGAATCAGACGGCCACCTCGTTCGATCTGAAGGGTGTCGTCGACTTTGGCACGACCTATTACTGGCGGATCGACGAAGTGAACGCGCCTCCGACCAACACCATTTTCAAAGGCAAGATCTGGAGCTTCACGACTGAGCCGTTCGCGTATCCGATCCCGAGCATCGTCGCGACCGCTTCCAGCCAGAGCCGCGCCGACACCGGGCCGCAGAACACGGTCAACAGATCCGGCCTCAACGCCGACGACCAGCATTCGGTCGAGTTGACGCAGATGTGGATGACCGGCCCCGCCAAGCCGCATTGGATCCGGTACGAGTTCGACAAGGTCTACAAGCTCGATGAAATGCTCGTCTGGAACTCCAACCAGATCATCGAAGGCTTCGTCGGCTTCGGAGCCAAGAACGTCATGGTCGAGTACTCGGTCGATGGCGAGAACTGGACCGCCCTGGAAGGCGTTCCGGAATTCGCCCAGGCGCCCGGCTCTCCCTCCTACACGGCCAACACCACCGTCGACTTCGGCGGCGTCAGCGCCAAGTTCGTCAAGCTGACGATCGACACCAACTGGGGCGGAGTCGCCGCACAGGCCAGCTTGGCTGAAGTGCGAATTCTGTACGTCCCGGTCCAGGCCCGTCTGCCTGTGCCTGCCGACGACGCGACCAACGTCAAGCTCGGCACCGAGTTCAACTGGCGGCCCGGCCGCGAGGCGACCTCGCATCAGGTCTTCTTCGGCGCCGACTCGGCAGCCGTCGCGGCGGGCACCGCCGCCAAGCAGACGGTGACCGATCACCGCTTCACCCCGTCGGCCATGAACTTCGGAACCGAGTACTTCTGGAAGGTCAACGAAGTCGGCGCCGCCGGCACGTATGAAGGCGACATCTGGAGCTTCGTCAGCCAGGAGTACGCGGTGATCGACAACATGGACAGCTACACCGACGACGAGGGCAGCCGGATCTACGAGGCTTGGACGGACGGCGTCACCAACAGCGTATTCGGCGGCTCGACCGTCGGCTACATGACGTCCCCGTTCGCCGAGAAGACGATCAAGAACAGTGGCCTGCAGTCGATGCCGTTGTCCTATGACAACAGTGCCTCGCCGTTCGTCTCCGAGGCGGAACTTGCCTTCGGTACGCCCCAGAACTGGACGACCAACGCAGCCGACAGCTTGGTGTTGTACGTCCGAGGCGAGGCGCCGGCCTTTGTAGAAACCGCCTCCGGCAGCATCTTCATGAACGGCCAGGGCGCGGATATCTGGGGCACTTCGGATCAGTTCCGCTATGCCTACAAGACCCTCACCGGCAACGGCACCATCGTCGCTCGCGTCCACAGCGTCTACAACACCCCCGGCAACGACGGCTGGTCCAAGGCCGGCGTCATGATTCGCCAAAGCACCGAGCCGGGCTCGACTCATGCCTTCATGACCATGACCTCCAGCAGCGGCAACGGCGCCAGCTTCCAGCGGCGTCTGACCGCCGCCGGCGATTCGACGAACACCGACGCCACCGCGACCGTGCCCAAGCCGTACTGGGTGAAGGTCGAGCGAGTAGGCGACAGGTTCTCCGGCTACCTCTCTCCCGATGGCGTGACGTGGACTCAGTTGGGTGAAGCCCAGACGATCACGATGACCGGTCCGGTCCTGATCGGTCTGGCTGTGACCAGCCACAACGCCAACGCGGCGACCGCCGCCGAGTTCTCTGACGTCAAGACCACCGGCAACGTCGCCGCGGGCGCTTGGCAGATGGGTGAGATCGGCCTGGCGCAACCGGCAGGCAATTCGCTGGAAGGCTTGTATCTGACCGTCAAGGACAACGCCGGAAAGAGCAAGACGATCCAGAATCCGGACACCGCGGTGTGCGGACGCCTGCAGTGGCAGCAGTGGAAGATCCCGCTGAGCGAGTTCACCGCAGCCGGGGTCAAGATGAATGCCGTCAAGTCGATTGTGATCGGCGTGGGCAACAAGGCCGCTCCGGTCAAGGGAGGCGCCGGCATCGTGTACATCGACGACATCGGCTACGGGCGTTCAAAGCAGTAACCCCGGCGATGTCTGAGATATCATGACAGTCAAGCAGGGTCCCGCCGTATGGACGGGGCCCTGCTCTTTTTCTGCCTTCGGAGTCCCCGATGCGTACCAATCCCGCCTTGGTTGTGCGGGCACACGACGCGCAAATCACTGCACGCTATGGCCTTTTGGATACGCTCCCGCAGCGTTGGGCTGAGGCGTCGCGCCGGTGGCGGAATTGACGGTCGCTTCTGCAGGGCCGTACAGCGACCGGACGAGCGCCTGGCTCTGCGCCGTCACAGGCCCGGTGATCAGTTCAGGCACACTGTACAACCGGCAACACGAATCATAGAAGGAAGGCCGCTTCTGGGGCAGCACGAAGGGCTTGTGCGTCCGGCCGGTCTCGTCCACGTAGCTGATGTAGGGACGGGTGAACAGCCCCCCCTGCCTCTTGCTGCTGAAAACGATCCAACGGCTGTTGCTCGACCAACTGTGCCAGGATTCGGCGTATTCGCTGTTGGCCGTGGTCTTGTGGTATTGACCGGTGCTCAGGTCCATCATGTACAGGTCGCTGGTCGGCTGATACACCGGGAAGCAGCCGTATTCACTCATGCAGAACAGAAGAAATCGCCCGTCGGGCGACACCCGCGGCAACAGGATGCTCAGACCGGTCTCGGTCGCGCTGAGCACGGTCTCGGCAGGGCCCCAGGCGTCGGTCTCGACATCGTAACCCGCTCGCATCAGGTCGTACTTGACCCGCTCATACCCCTTGGGAGGCACAGTGTTCATGTCCTTCCACAACAGCGGCGCGCTGCAGAAATACAGGTGTTTGCCGTCGGGCGCCCAGGCGGGGTAGGTCTCCAGACGCTTCTTGTCCGACAGGGCCGGCGCCGTCTTGATCTGCCTGCGTTCGACGTCATAGCAGACGATCAGAGAATCGAGATCCACGACGTCATGGATCTCGGCCCGAGCGGTGTGGAAGAACTGCCGGACGTCGTTGATCGAGTAGGCCACGAGTTTGCCGCTGGGATGCCAGGAGGTGTATCCGAACTTGGCGCCGAGCTTGTGGACGGAACCGCTCTCGACGTGCGACGTGGCGCTGGCGAAGGACGTACTGCGAATCCCCAGGAGCATCTGAGCCGGACTGTTGTTCACGAAGCTGTGGCAATTGGCGCAGCCGTTTTCGAGGGACTGGGTGTCAAGCAGCCTCTGTTCCTGGAAGGTCTCCAGATTCCGCTGGCAGATCTGCATCCGCTTGGGAAAGTACGACGAGGGCATCATGAATCGATAGACCAGGTAGGGATCGATCGCCTCCGGTGCGATGGTGTTCGTGAGGGTCTCGTATTGATGCCACGCGCCGTCCTGGGCCTTCACGTATATGTCCAGATGCAGCTCCCGGCCGACATTGGCGTTCAACAAGCCCTTCCATGCCGCCGGAGGGATGAGAATCTCCCCCGTTTTGCTGGAAATCTCGATTGCCTCGCCCGATTCGGAATGAATCCTCGCCACATATCGCAGGCCGGGCTCGTCGATCCTGAAATTCAACGGCGCGATGTTCGGCGGGATGACGAGTCCCGCATAGTCCGGCGTAATCCTGGGCGGTCTTGCGGCCGGCACAGGCGATTCGGGTCTTTCATCCTTGCAGCCGACAGTGACCAGAGCCGTCAGAATCGCAAACGAAGCCAATCGTATTGTCAGGAGCCGATCCAATCTCATCCACAGTCCCCGATGTATCCAAGCCGACAGCCTCATCTTAGCGGTGGACCCTGCACGGACCAACGTTTTTCTTGCCGCCTTCGACCTGGATGAACTATATTCGATGCCGATGCGTCGGGCGACGCGATGTTGGAGAACCGAGTGGATCGTCGAAGACAGGAATTAGGGTTGTGGGCCGCCATCTTCCTTGGCCTCTTCGCCTATGTCCGGCTGGGGATCGGGCCGCATCTGCTCCACTCCGGATTTGGCGTGTTCGCTCCCTACCCCATCTTCTCCTGGGAGGGCCCATTCCTCCGAACCGCGTTGACCACGCCCGGGGGAATTGCAGCGTCGCTGGCGGCACTGCTCGCGCAGACCTACCGCACCCCTTTGCCTGGGGCCTTGGTGATCGCCGCGGTACTGGCGATGCTCTCGTTGGGACTGCGACGCCTGCTGGTTTCGATTCAAGCGGGGAAACTCAGGGATTTGGCCTGGTTTCCTGCATTCCTGGCCCTGGCGATCTACAATCAATACGACAACCCTCTGCCCTGTCTCCTAGCGATCGGCCTGTCGCTGTGGATGGCAGTCCTCTACGGCTCGATTCCCGCGAGGACCCTGCCGGCACGGGTCGGGGCATTCCTCATTCTGTTCGTCCTGACCTATCATGTGGCCGGTGCCACGGCGCTCCTCTTCGCCTTGCTCGTCTGTCTGATCGACGCTCTCGCCCATCGAAGGATGGCCGTCGCAATCACTCAGGCAATTCTCGCCTGCGGCGGGGCCTACGTTCTGGGTCGGTTCCTGTATGATCTCAGTCCCATCGCAATCTGCACCGTGGGCACACCCTGGGATTCTGTTCACAACCTGGGGTTCTCCCCCCTGTCGGCCAAGTTGGCGATGGCGCTGTATGCTCTGGTTCCCAGTTCGCTTCTCGTAGCCCTGCTCGCCTGGGTCGTGATCGCAAATAAGAAAGGCGTACGTCCGCCGCGACAACGCAAAGACGCGCAGCGGACCCCGCGATGGGGAACCGACCCCCGCCTGATGCTTGGCCTGCGTCTGTTTCTCGTGGCCGGCGTGGGCGCCGCGTGTCTGGCAGTCTCGCGGAACCACCTCCACAACGAGCGGGCTCTGCACCACTGGGCCAGCCAGAGGGACTGGGGTCGTGTGGTCGCTCTGGCGCATCGCATGCGAGGCAGGCACGCCTTCACGCCTTCCGGCGTCTTCGACATCAACCGCGCACTGGCGCACCAGGGGCAACTGGGCGAGGAACTCTGTGTCTATCCGCAGGACGAAACCCGGACTCTTTTTCTGAGCTTCGAGAATATGGCTGGACGCTTCCAGCACGCCAAACTGATCGAGCTGTATCTGGACCTGGGCTGCCCCAACGCCGCGGAGAAGAACGCGTATGAACTCCTGGACAACGAAGGGCCTTCCCCCCACGTGCTGGAGGCGATGGTCCGGATTCACCTGGTCAAAGGGCAGCATGAATCGGCACGAATCGCTCTGGGCGCTCTGCGGAAGCACGCCGGCAGCGGGCCGTACGTGCGACGGTGGCGGGACCTCGTCGCAGACCCTGCTGGCGCCCAGGCCGATCCGCAAATCCAGGCGTGGTGCCAAACTCAGGGGATCGCGGACCAGGCGGTTGCAGGGATATCCTTCGAGTCAATGCTCAAGAGACTCTTGCAGGAAAGGCCCGGACACCGTCTGGCGTTCGAGTACCTCATGGCTCACCATCTGCTCAAGCACCAGCGTGCGGAGTTCATCGGCCTCCTGCCCCTGCTCAGACCGCTGGGCTACGCCAGGCTTCCACGCCACTACGCCGAGGCGATGCTCGTCTATGCCCTCGAAACCAAGAGGCCGGTGGACGAACAGGGATTGGCGATCGCACCTGCTGTGCATGCGCAGTTTAGGGAAATCGCAGGCGTGGTGAGGAACGCACGCGGCAACACCCAGGGCGTCTTCGAACCGCTGGCAAAGGCCTATGGCGACAGCTACACCTTCTACAGCATGTTCAACGTCTGCGGCGTCAAATGAGCCGGTTCAGCGTGCCAGTCGCCGCCGGGCCTGTGCCCACACGAGACCCTCCCGAGCGGGCACGCAGTCACGGTCCCGTTTCAAGGCCTCCTGGAACTGGCGAACGGCCTGATCGATCAACCCCGCCTGTCCCAAGGTCTGTCCCCACAGGACCCGAAAATGCGCGGAATCGGGCACCGTTTGCACTACCTGCTCAAAGCACCGCGCCGCTTCCCGAGGCCGTTCGAGCTGCTGCAGAAAGGTGGCCAGATTGTATCTCAGGACCCAATCCTCCGGGCGGGCGTCGATCGCCCGCCGATAGGCCGCGAGCACCTGGTCGACGAACGGCTGATCGACGCTCTCCATCGCGGTCGCGATGGCCTTCTCCGCCACCGCCTGCCTTCGAGCATGATCGATCTGTGTCGTAAAGGGAGGACCGGCCGTGAGCTTGACCATGGCCGCGGCGGTGTTGACCTCGTCCCACGGCGTAAAGGCCAATGCAGCGGCGCACTGTTCTCTGGTCGGGATCTCGACAGATTCCGCGGGAGCCGCTCCCTTTGCACGCAGGCTGTCGACCACCGCCGGAAGCAGCGTTCTGGCGACCTGATAGTCCCCTGCGAAACGCAGGTGCACGTGCTCGTAGAAGAACTCGTCGCCGGGGATGCCGTCGCAGCGCGACTCGCTGCGTGCGAGGGCCTTGTCCACCTCAACCAGCCGAATCTCCGGGCGAACGATCCCGCCGGCCACATGACGGATGATCTCATTGATCCGGCTGTCGGCCCGGAATTGCAGGGCATCCCGGTCCCTGGCGAGCGAGAACTCCCCCCTCGCGGCGTCGGTTTCGCCCAGGGCGAGGCGACATCTCGCGACGCGGAAGCGAAGCTCTGCATAGTGGTCGTCAATCGCGAGGGCCTTCTCATAGCTGGCCAGGGCGCGGGCCAGGTCGCCCGCTGTCTCGAATTGGGCGCCTTCCCGGCACAGAACCTCCCATTGCTCTCGCTGCGCAGGGGCAAGCCCCTCGCGATGAAGCGAGCCCAGGGGCGGGCAATCCCTCAGATTCACGCCGATCGTCGCAACCACGACCTGGGCCCCTGCGTCCAGGCCCAGCCGACAGATCCGCTCGATATTCGTGCGGAAGTTGCGATACACGCACGCCCTGTCAGGATGGTCCCATGCAACGTACTTGGTCCGAAAGAACCCGCCGTCACGAACCACTTCTCGGGCTTGCCGAGCCTGGGGGTTTGCGCCGAACACCCGACGGAGCAACTGGCCGGTGCGCATCTGCTTCGCCTGATGGAAGAAGGGAATCAGACTCGGATGTTCCGCGAGGAAATGCAGCGACGTCCTGGGACCATACAGGCCGTTGAATTCGTTGTTCCCAACATACACGACGAAAACGTCGGGATTCAATGCGCCGCAATCCTTGGCGATTTCCACGATCACATGCGAGTTGATGCCCCGCATGGCGGCGTTGACCACCTCCACCGGCCGATCGGGATAGAGCCCTTTGAGCATGACCTCCAGTATCCGGGCAAAGCCGAATGCCGGATCGGGCGTCCCCATGGCCGCCGACTCGCCTAGAACGAAGACCCGGATCGCGTTCTCGGACTTCTTGACAGGGATCAGACAAGGCTGCGGTTCCGCCACCGCCTCCTGCTGGTAATGCCATCCGAAGTCGCTGTTCGTCGTCTGGAAACCCGCCCGCTCGCTGCGGACAAAGAACGACGTCGGATAGCCGACGGAAAACACGGACAGGAACCCTTCCAGCAAGAGGAGAAAGACTGCGGGAGCTGCAATCATGACGAGGACGCGCCAAAACCAGAGTCTCCGGCGAGGGAGAGATGACGGGCTCCGCCTCCGCGAGGATTCCCTGGCGGATCCATGATTCCGGGGCCTGTTGCTTCGGGACTTGGGCATAGAACACCCGCGAACCAGCCAACCAACCGCATGCGACGTCACTTCTCTATGGATACCATATCAAATGCATTTGATGCAAGACCCAAGTCGTCCGAAAGCGGATCGGCCTGGGTAATCACGACGCAGGCCGGACCTCCATCGGCGACATCGACACCCTGCACAGACGCCTGGACGTCGCGTTGCGACGACCTTCTTGGGCACAGAATCAGATCTATCCTATTTGTGCATAAAGACTTACAGTCGCATCGAAGAGGTCGGCGCACAATCCGACCCAAATCCCCGGTTACCGTCGGCCCTCGAAATGCCTCTACAGTGTGAAGGGACAGAACAGAAGGCATCCCGAGAGGCGGAATCGAATCAAGGAAAGGGTACGGCAATGACACGGACAAGAATGCTTCTGGCGATGCTCGCAGTCGGCATGGTTCTGTCGCTCACCGCCGGCGCGCGGGCAGACACGAGTTTCTCCATCTCCTATGTGGGCCGCAACGGTTCTGTCGGTTTCGGAGTGGGCTATCGCGAACCGATCGTCGCTCCGCGCTGCTATCCACACCATCCGCGAGTCATCGTCGCCCCCCCCTGGCGGCACCACCGGGTCATCCACCCGTGCCCGCCGGTGGTGATGCACCCGCCGGTCGTAATCCACCCGCCAGTCGTGATGCATCCGCCAGTCGTGATGCATCCGCCGGTGGTGGTCCACGAAACCGCGATTACCGTCTGGGTCACCAACTCCAACGGCTCCGGAACCTCCGTCCAGCTTACGCGAAATGGTCCCTGGTACGTGGGACCACGCGGGGAATACTACACCGAGATGCCGACCAACGAACAACTCAGGGTCGCCTACGGGTTCTAACCGCCAGCGAAATCCTCCTTCGTCTTCGAGCCCGGAGCTCAAGACAGGCATCCCGTCACCGACGCCCGACCCCATCAGTCGGGCGTCATTCTTTCACTCTCTTGCCGGTCTCCTTCGGCGCCGACCGCCGGCTCCGGCAACTGGAGCACGGTCCGGATGAAGTTCACCACGAGCCGATCGTAGTGGATGCCGCCGATGCCGTGGCGAGACTGGGGGTAGACCATGATCTGGAATGCCTTGTCCTCCCGCTGCAGGGCGTCAGCGAGGGCGAAGGCGTTCTGGAGATGGACGTTGTCGTCGATTCCGCCGTGAATGATCAGCAGTTGTCCATGCAGGCGCGTTGCCTCAATTGGAAATGTTACCATAGTCAGAGCCTGTAAGGAAGTAGTTCCTCTGATCTTTCGGGCTGATTCCCTGATACCCTGATTTGTGATAAGCGCAGCGGAATCTCGCTCGGATCGGCGGCCGTGTGAGAA
>DATIKY010000143.1:0-18566 GCA_035476995.1 Sedimentisphaerales bacterium
CCATCTCAACTGGAACAGATAGTCCCGGCACGATGCCTCGGTCGCGAAGCGGGCCTCGAACTCCAGCAACGTAGCAGGGTAGTCTTCCATACCCACCTACACTACATGTGGTAGCTACATCAGTCAAGTAAATACCCACTAAGAACAATAGTGTTATTACGGCAATTGGCGAGGTTGTCAAGGAAAACCCTGGGTCTAGCCCTTGTTTGGCGGGGCTTTGGGAATGGACAAACCGGGCGGCGTCGGGTACGTATAGGGAAGCAGGCTTCGACCGACGCGGCCTTTGTCCGGCGGCGGGTCGGGCTTGTGGAGGGGCGATTGCCTGGGGATAGGAGAACGCCAATGAGTAGATCGATCTTCGTGGTGGCCGTTGCGGTTGTGGGCGGGTGGTTCGTGGCGGGCCTGGCGACGGGGGCGTCCGAGCCGGTCAAGACCCTGGCGATCGGGGCGCAGGCGCCGGACTTCTCGCTGCCCGGCGTGGACGGTCGGACTCGCAGGCTGTCCGATTTTGTGCAGGCCAAGGTTCTGGTCATCGTGTTCACCTGCAATCACTGCCCGACCGCCCAGGCGTACGAGGCTCGGATTGCGGCGCTGGCCGCGGACTACAAGGACAAGGGCGTCGCCCTGGCGGCGATCTCGCCCAACGATCCACTGTCGGTCCGGCTGGACGAGTTGGGCTATACGGACGTGGGCGATTCGCTGGCGGACATGAAGATCCGGGCCAAGGATCTGGGTGTCCAGTTTCCCTATCTTTACGATGGCGACAAGCAACAGGTCACGAAGGCGTATGGCCCGGTCGCCACGCCGCACGTGTTCGTCTTCGATGACCAGCGGAAGCTACGCTATGTCGGGCGGATCGACGACAACGAGCGGGACCCGAACGCGGTGAAGTCGCACGATGCCCGCAACGCGATTGAAGCGCTGCTGGCGGGCAGGCCCGTCCCCGTCGAAACGACCAAAGTTGTCGGCTGCTCCGTCAAGTGGTCCGACAAGCGCGACTCGGCCAAGCAGGCGATGGAACGGTGGGCCCGGGAGCCGGTGACTTCCAGCGTGATCCGTCTGGACGAGGTCAAGGCTCTCCTCAAGAACGACACCGACAAGCTGCGACTGATCAACATCTGGTCGCTCTATTGCCCGCCGTGCGTGGCGGAGTTTCCGGATCTGGTCGAGATCAACCGCATGTACCGAGGTCGGCCGTTCGAGATGGTGAGCCTCTGCGTGGACGGCTTGTCCTCGCAGGGCAAGGCCTACCAGTTTCTGCGATTGAAACAGGCTTCGTTCACGAACTACATTTACAGCGGCGACAGCACCGCTCTGATCTCGACGGTGGATCCGTCGTGGCCCGGCGCCATCCCGTTTACGCTCCTGATCAAGCCCGGCGGTGAAGTCCTCTACAAGCACCTGGGTCGGATCGATTCGCTTCAGGTCAAGAAGGCGATCGTCGATTTCCTGGGCCGGACGTACAAATAGCCAGGCAGGGATCGCCTCCTGAGCAGTGGGATTCCCCGTTCGAAGGGGGCCGATTGACTGCGCGCCGACGAGGCAGTAAACTCCCGTCATGAATGGACCGAAGAATACAGCATTCGATTGAGGAGGAATCCTGTGAATTCCACTTCGTGGGTCACCAAAGCCATCGCGATTGCCGTCGTCTGGGGCTTTTGTCATTCGCCCGCAATGGGGTCCGATGTGGACGAGGCCATTCGCAGGATCCGCGTGGGGACGCTGACGATCGAGACAACGCCGGGGGCCGAGGTCCGCGTGGAGCAACAGCGGCATGAGTTCTGGTTCGGGGCGGCCCTGGCCAGCCAGATGTTCGGTGAGCGGGCGAACGTCGAGACTGCTGCCCAGTACAAGAAGGTCTTTCTGGAGAACTTCAACGCCGCGGTCACCGAGAACGCGCTGAAATGGCCCTCCATGGAGCGGCGCCAAGGCCAGGTGGACTACTCCATCTGCGACGCGATGCTCCAGTGGACCGACGAGCACGAGATCCCGCTGCGGGGACACAACATCTTCTGGGGGATCCGGAACTTCGTGCAGCCGTGGGTGCTTGCCCTGGACGACGCGACGCTACGCGAGACGGTCAAGGCGCGGGCCCTGGACATCGGGACGCGGTACAAGGGCCGGTTCGTGGAATACGACCTGAATAACGAGATGATCCACGGCAACTACTACCAGGAGCGTCTGGGCCCCGAGATCACGCGGGACATGGCCGCCTGGGTCCGACAGGGCGACCCCGACGCGGTACTCTTTCTGAACGACTACGACATCCTCACGGGCCGGCGTCTGGACGACTACGTCGCCCACATTCAGGGCCTGCTGGATCAGGGCGTCCCCATCGGCGGCATCGGCGTCCAGGGTCACCTCCACGGCGACTCGTTCGACCCTGCGGTCTTGAAGGCCTCGCTGGCCCAGCTGGCCCAGTTCAAGCTGCCGATCGTCGTCACCGAGTTCAACTTCCCCGGCCAGCGATCCAAGCACTACAACAAGCGGGACTCCAAGCTCACGGACGAGGAGGAGCAGGCCAAGGCGAAGGCCATCGTGGACTATTACCGCATCTGCTTCGCCGAGCCGGCGGTCAAAGGCATTCTGATGTGGGGTTTCTGGGAGGGGGCCAACTGGATTCCGCAATCGTCGCTGTACCGTCGGGACTGGTCTCCGACGCCTGCGGCCCAGGCGTATCGCGATCTGATCTACAAGCAATGGTGGACGACCTGGCAGGGCAAGGCCGACGCGGCGGGTCGATGCGAGGTCCCGGCGTTCTACGGCCGGCACAAGATCGCCGCCAATGGCAAAGAAACCCTCATCGACCTCAAGCGGGCCGAGGGGAAGAAGGTTGTCTCACTCAAGTGAGCGAGCGAGCCCCGTTCGTAGTGTGCCCGTCAGGGCATCTCCTGTCTCTGCACAAGGAAGAAAGATAACGCCTCACGGCGTCACTACAAACGAGAAGCCCATTGCGGTCCGCGGGCATCCGCGGTACAGTAGCGGCACGTATCGAGGTCTGGAATCCATCGGATCCGCGGGGGCGGTCGTCCCTGGCGGTTGCGGGGTGCGAAATGGCCGAACAGGCGCCGACGCGTAACGAAGCACTCGCGTTGCTGAGGCAGTACAACCAGAACGAGGCTCTGATCAGGCACGCCTTGGCGGTCGAGGCGGTGATGCGGTACTGCGCCCGCAAGCGGGGGCAGGACGCGGAGTCGTGGGGCTTGGTCGGGCTGGTCCACGATCTGGACTACGAGCAGTTCCCCGAGCAGCACTGCCACAAGAGCGGACAGATCCTCCGCGAGCGGGGCTGGCCCGAGGAGTACATCCGCGCGGTGATGTCGCACGGCTGGGGGATCTGCGCGGACGTCGAGCCGGCGACCGATCTGGAGAAGACCCTGTACGCGATGGACGAGTTGACGGGTCTGGTCGCCGCGACGGCTCTGGTGCGCCCGAGCAAGAGCGTGCTGGACACCACCGCCAAATCCGTGAAGAAGAAGTGGAAGGAGAAATCCTTTGCGGCCGGCGTCAATCGCGAGGTCATCGAGAAGGGGGCGGCCCTCCTCGGCGTCGACCTCAACGCGTTGATCGAGGACGCCATCGCAGGGATGCGTGAAGCGGCCGAGGCAATCGGCCTCAAGGGCGACGTGAATGCACAGGGATTGTGAGAGAACGATGACAGTCAGACGAATGGGACAAATGGCTTTGGGGTGCCTCTTCGCTCTTGTTCTTGTCCTGGCGGCCGGTTGCGAGGGCAACAACAAGAAGTCGGCCCTGACCGAAGACGAGATTCGCCAAAAGACTTACGCGCCGCGGCCGACGCGGCCGGACGAAATCCTCATCAGCGGTGAAACCATCACGTTCGAGGATGTCATGATCTCGCCGCCGGAAGAGGACATCTCGGGCCCCTCCCTCAAGGACCGGCTCGAAGCAAGGGCGAAGGAAGTTTCGCTCGGACAGTTCCTCGCGGAGGCCCGCCCGGTGGTCCAGCAGCGGCTCAGCCGGAACATTATCACGCGGATCGTGCTGGCCAAGCGGGCCCAGAGGGAACTGGGCGACAAGGCCGACGACGCGTTGGACAAGATGGCCGAGAAGGAGCTTCGGCGGTTCATCATGGAAGAGCACGGCGGCAACGGCGCGGAGGCCGACGCGGCCCTTCAGCGTCGCGGCATGAATCGCACGACTTTCCAGGAACGTCGCAAGCGTGACTTCCTCGCCCAGTACGTGATCGACTCGGTGTACCGTCGGAATCGCCCCGTGACGTACCGCGAGATCGTCGCCCATTACGACGAAGTGAAGGACCAGGAGTTTCTTCGGGAAGGCATTCTGCAGTTGCGTTTGATCGACCTGGACGTCGCGAGAGTGCAGGTGGCGGACCCGAGCGAAGACCGCCTTCAGAAGGCGCGTCAGTCGGCCCAGGATCTGCGAAAGAGAATGGACGCCGGTGAGGATTTCGCCGAACTGGCCAAGCAGCACTCGCACGACCCGCTGGGCGCTCAGGGCGGCCTGCTGAGGCCGAGGAACCCGGGCGCGTTCGCCGCCCCGTACGACGTGCTGGCTGCGAAGGCCGGGGACATGCAGGTCGGCCAGGTCGCAGGACCCATTGAGACGCCCGGACGGATCTTCCTCATGAAGGTGGAGGCCAAGCAAGACGAGGGATATCTGCCTCTGTCCGAGGTCCAGGATCGAGTCCGAGAAGAGATCCTCCGGGAACGCCGACGGGCAGCGCTCGAAGAGCTGGAGAAGGAGATCGGCCGCCAGGTGGCCCAGATCGACACTGCTCCGTTCGTCGACTACTGCCTGGAGCGGCTCTACCGGCTCGCTCAGTGAAAGCGGTGTGCATTGATGATGGATCTCATCGCCCACGGCATCGATCTGGTGGATTTCCCCCGCATCGAGCAGATGATCGAGCGGCATGGGGATCGGTTCCTCGACCGCGTCTTCACGCCTGCCGAACGGGAGTACGCCGGGAAGCACAAGAACTCGGTGGAGAAATACGCCGGGCGGTTCGCGGCCAAGGAGGCGATCCTCAAACTCATCGGCACCGGTTGGCGCGGCAGAATCGCCTGGACCGACGTCGAGGTGACCAACGATCCGTCGGGTCGGCCCGAAGTCAAGCTGTCGGGCGAAGTGAAGCAGATCGCCGAGAAGCTCAAGATCCGACAGATCAGCATCAGCATCACGCACACAGCCAACTTTGCGATCGCCTCGGCGGTCGCCCTGGCTGACTCGAATGAAAACGAACGACTTTGATTGCATCGTCATAGGAGGGGGCCACGCGGGCATCGAGGCCGCGCACGCCGCGGCGAGGATCGGGGCCCGCACCTGTCTGGTCACGCTCAGCAAGGCCACGATCGGCAAAATGAGCTGCAATCCCGCCATCGGCGGCCTGGCCAAGGGGCAGATCACACGCGAAGTGGATGCCCTCGGCGGGCTCATGGGCCTGGCGATCGACGCCACCGGCATCCAGTTCCGTATGCTCAACCGCTCGAAGGGTCCGGCGGTCCAATCCCCTCGCGCCCAGGCGGACAAGTACAAGTATCAGGACTTCATGCGAGCCCGGCTCGAGGAGACGCCGAACCTGACGACCGTCGAGGCGATGGCTGCCGAGATATTGGCCCAGGAGATGCATGTTCGCGGCGTTCGATGCACCGACGGCACGACGCTCTTGGCTCCGACGGTCGTCGTTACCACAGGCACGTTTCTCCGCGGCAGAATGCACATCGGGACCGAGCAATTCCCTGGCGGCCGGCTGGACGAACCCGCGGCCGACGACCTCTCGGCGAGTCTCGAACGCCTGGGCCTGGAGGTCCTGCGTCTCAAGACCGGCACCCCCGTCCGCCTCGATACGTCCACCCTCGACCTGGACCGGCTCGAATCGCAGCAGGGCGATCCTGAACCGGTCCAGTTCTCCTTCCTGAACGACCGGATCGACCGCGAGCAGGTCCCGTGCTGGATCACGTACACCAATGAGCGAATCCACCAGCTCATTCGCGACAACCTGCACCGGGCGCCGCTCTATACCGGCCAGATCAAGTCCGTCGGCCCGCGGTACTGTCCGAGCATCGAGACCAAGATCATGCGGTTCGCGGACAAGGACAAGCACCAGGTGTTTCTGGAGCCCGAGGACGAGGCCCGCACGACGATCTACTGCAACGGCATCAGCACCTCGCTGCCCAAGGACGTGCAGGAAGAGATGTTGCGACTGATGCCGGGCACGGAGCGAGCGAGGATCGTCCATTACGCGTACGCGATCGAGTACGACTACTGCCCGCCGGTGCAGTTGCAGCCGAGCCTGGAGACCCGCAGGATCAGCGGCTTGTTCCTGGCCGGGCAGATCAACGGCACCAGCGGTTACGAGGAGGCCGCCGGGCAGGGGATTCTCGCCGGGATCAACGCCGCCCGCAAGCTCCAGGGCCAGGAGCCGCTCGTCCTGCGACGCGACCAGGCCTACATCGGCGTCATGATCGACGACCTGCTCACCCGCGGGATTGACGAGCCCTATCGCATGTTCACCTCGCGGGCCGAGCATCGCCTGGCTCTCCGCTCCGACAACGCCGACCGGAGACTGACGCCCGTCGGCATCGCCGCCGGCCTGGTTCAGCAGGACCGCAGGCAGAGATTCCAGAACAAGACCGACACGATCGCAAGACTGAAGACGCATCTCAAGACCACTCGCGTCGAAGGCGCAACTCTCTGGGATTGGCTGCGCCGCCCGGACGGCCTCACGCACAATGCACTCCGCACAACGCGCGACGACTTCGCCGCGTGCAGCCGTGAGGTGCTGGAAGCACTTGCCATCGATGCCAAGTACGAAGGCTATCTGGCCAAACAGGAGCGACTGGCCGCGTTGCAGCACGGCCTGGACAGCAAGCGAATCCCCGTAGATGTGGATTACGAGAAGATCGCGCACCTCCGCGCCGAAGCGAAGGAGAAGCTGATCGCCTTTAAACCCGCCACCCTCGGTCTCGCCTCGCGTCTAAGCGGCATCACCCCGGCCGACATCACGGTCCTGCAAGTCTATCTCCGGCGTGCGAATCATCCGTCATGAGCAAGGCCTTGTTCACCGGATGCGCGGCAGTTGCCTGCTTTGAGTTGTTGCGGATGCAAACAGGTTTGAAAGCACCTCCGTGTGGCAGCGGCCAACTCGTTTGGTGTTTCCTTGACAGTCGCAGCGGCTGCCCCTACAGTGAAGGATATGGCGAAGACCCTGTATATCATTGACGGCCACGCCCACATCTATGCGGCGTACTATGCCCCGATGCGTCAGCAGCTCAGCAGCCCTGGCGGCGAGCCGACCAAGGCGACGTATATCTTCACGACAGCCCTCCTGGGCCTGATCGAGAAGCACAAGCCCGACATGGTCGCGGTCGCGATGGACAGCAAAGCCCCGACGTTCCGGGCTGAGGTCTATCCGCCGTACAAGGCCAATCGGCCGCCTATGCCGGAGGATCTGCCGGTCCAGGTGCGCCGCATCAAGGAAATCGTGGAGGCGATGCGGATCCCGGTCTTGTGTCTGGACGGCTACGAGGCCGACGACATCATCGGCGCCCTGGCCAAGAAGGCCGCGGGCGATGGGCACGAAGTACTGATTTGCTCGAAAGACAAAGACGTTCTGCAATTGCTCGACGACCGCGTGCGCGTCTATGACATCCGGTCGGGCAAGATTACCGACCGCGAGACGATGAAGCAGGAGATGGGGATCGAGCCCAAGCAGATCATCGACTGCCTGGCCCTGGAGGGCGACGCGATCGACAACGTCCCCGGCGTGCCTCTGATCGGCGAGAAGACCGCTCGCGAGCTGATCCGCCAGTATGGCGACCTCGACAACCTTTTCGCCCATGCCGACGAGATCAAAGGCAAGCGGGGCGAGAACCTGCGCAGCTCCAAGGACCAGGCGTACCTCAGCCGCAGCCTGATCACGCTGAATTGCGACGTGCCCATGGAGTTCGACTACAAAACCCTGGTGGTCAAGGAGCCCGACAACGAGCGGCTGGCGCAGATCTATGCCGAGCTTGGGTTCAACCGGTTGCTGGGGCAATTGCACGATCCAGGCGAGCCCGCGAAGACCGATGCCATAGCGGTTGCCTCGACGACGACGGATCTCCCGGTTCCTGCCAGGCCTGCACGAGACTTTGCGGTCCGAACGTCGGCTGCGACGGTGACGCATGATTACGCGCTCGTGGACACCGCGGAGAAGCTCGCAACCTTTGTCTCGGAACTGCGCGAGCAGAAGCTCATCTCCGTCGACACCGAGACTACGTCGGTCAACGCGATGCGGGCGGAACTGGTTGGCTTGAGTTTCTGCTGGCAGCCGGGCAGGGCGTTTTACCTGGCGGTCCGAGCGCCGCTGGGGTCGCCGCATCTGGACATCGAGATGGTTCGGCGGGAGCTCGGACCCATCCTGGCCGACGAATCCGTCCGCAAGATCGGCCAGAATCTCAAGTACGATCTGCTCGTGTTGCGGAACGCCAGGATGCCCGTTCGCGGCGTGTACTTCGACACGATGGTCGCCTCGTACGTCCTCGATCCGGAGCGTCTGTCCCACTCGATGGACAACCTGGCGCTCGACTTGTTGAATTACGAGTGCATTCCCATCACCTCGCTGTTGGGCAAGGGCAAGAACCAGCTTACGTTCGATCTGGTGGACCTGTCCGCGGCGGCAGAGTACTCCGCAGAGGACGCGGACATCACGTACCAGCTCTACCTGTGTCTCCACGACCGCCTGGAGCGCGAGCCGGTTCTCCGCAGGCTTTTCCGTGAGGTCGAGATGCCGCTGGTGGGGGTGCTGGCCGAGATGGAACACGCCGGGGTCTCGATCAACACCGCTTTGCTGCGAAAGATGTCCGACGAGCTGGATCAGGCCCTGAGTCACGTGGCCGAGCAGATCTACCGCGAGGCCGGTCAGGTCTTCAACGTCGATTCGCCCAAGCAACTCGCGGAGGTTCTCTTCGACAAGCTCAAGCTGCAAGCGCCCCGGCTGGGCAAGCCCGCCCGCAGCACGGATGCGGAGGTCCTCGAACAGCTTGGCGAGCAGAGTGTTCTGCCTGGAATGGTGCTCGAATACCGCAGCCTGGGCAAGCTCAAGAACACGTATGTGGACGCCCTCGGCACCTTGGTCCACCCCAGGACAGGCCGGGTCCACACGTCCTTCAATCAGACGGTGACCGCAACGGGGCGACTGTCCTCCAGCAATCCCAACCTCCAGAACATCCCCGTCCGCACGGAACTCGGGCGCAAGATCCGCGGCGCATTCGTGCCCCAGAACCCCGGCGACGTGATCCTCAGCGCCGACTACAGCCAGATCGAGCTGCGGCTGCTGGCCCATTTTTCGAAGGACGAGACTCTTCGGGCGGCCTTCGCAGCCGATCAGGACATCCACCGGTTCGTCGCCTCGCAGATCTACGGCGTCCCCCTGAACCAGGTGACCGGCGAGCAGCGGTCCCGGTGCAAGACGGTGAACTTCGGCATCATCTACGGGCAGGGGGCCCTCGGCCTGGCCCGCAATATCGGGATGACCACCTCCGAGGCCCGCCAGTTCATCGACCGGTACTTCGCCCGCTACGGCTCGATCCGAGCCTTCATCGACGAGTGCATCGCCAAGGCCAAACGCCACGGCTACGCCGAGACCGTCCTCGGCCGGCGCCGCAAGATCGCGGACATTCGCAGCACCAACCCCGGCCGTCGGGCCCAGGCCGAGCGGCTGGCCGTCAACACGGTGATCCAGGGATCGGCCGCCGATCTGATCAAGGTCGCCATGCTCCGCGTCCACCGCCGGATCGAGACGGAGAAGCTCGACCTTCGCATGCTGCTTCAGGTCCACGACGAACTGGTCTTCGAGACGCCCGCCGGACAGGTCGAGGGGCATGCCCAATGGATCGCGGAGGAGATGGTCAACGCCATCCGGTTCGACGTCCCCCTGAAAGTGGATACGAAGTTCGGCCCGTCGTGGCTTTCGGACAAGTAGCAATCGGCCTGTTCCGTTGGCGTCTTTGGGTGAACGATTCGCCAGGTCCCGCACGATCAAGCCGGGAATTGGCCTCGTTTGGCATGTGTCCGGTCCTCGGCTCTCGTCCATTCTCCTGGCGACGGGTCGTCTTTAATCGAAAAATAACGTCCGAATGTATTGCCTCCGGCCCAGTTTCGCCGATACAATAGAAGCGGTGCTTCGAGTCAAAGACAGGAGGATGGCCGGTGGAAGTCTGTCGGTTCAGGATCGGAGCAATGGGGCAGGGGGGGCCCCGCAGGGTGTTCAACCATATCACGATTTGAGAGGAGATTCCATGAGCGCACGAGTGAAAGCGACGCGGGTGGTGGCGATCGTAGCGGTGCTGGCTTCGGTCGGCTACGGCAATTGGGCGGATTCCTTCGACGGCGGCCAGTTCGGTCTGACGACCTGGAAGTGGCTGTCCTATCCGCAGTTGGTGGGCACGTACACCCAAACGCTGGCGACGACTGCCGAGGGCAACGGGTACTTGGTTGTCCGGGAGACCACGTCCGTCGGCGAGCCGGTTCCCGGGGCGGCGTTCGGCATGGGTTTCGGCAGCGACGAGAAATTCACCGATGTGCGCATTGCGTCGACGGTGAATGTGGTGGGCGATGCCTCGCACGCCCACCACGGCTTGGCGACCCGTTCGAGCTACATCATCAACGACGGCAAGCTGGTCCCCGGCGCGGCTCCCGGCGTGGTCGCGAGTTGCTACGTCATGCACATCAACTGGGAACAGGGCCCGGCCAACCTGATGATCGACGTCGAGAAGGTCGTTAATCTGCAGAACATCATGGACAGAGATTTCGACGCGGTCATCCCCACCCTGGCCAACGCGCGAAGCTACTATGCCGCCCTCGACACCGTCGGCTCAGGCCCGGTTTACGTCCAGGGCACCCTGTATGAGTTCAAAGGCGGTCCGATCGTCGCTCAGACGGCAGTGATGGTCGATACGGACGCCAAGGACTGGTGGGAGAAGGCCAACAAGGGCGATAAGCCCTTCCTGACCGGCGTGAGCGCCATTTTCGCTCAGAACGAGCGTCCGTCGCCAGCGGGCTTCTACACGACCTTTGACGACATTTCGTCCAGGTCCGATGCCGTCCCGGCCATTTGCCTCAGTCCGGTCAACCACGCCAAAGACGTGTCCATGCAGGCGACCCTGACCTGGGTCGAGGCCAAGTACGCCACCGGCCGGCAACTCTGGTTCGGCCCCAAGGGGAACATGCAGCTCGTCGCTCCGGCCCCCGGCGCCTACGTTACCGGGCTGCTTGATGACGGCCAGACCTACCAGTGGCGCCTGGACCTGATCGGTCCCGCGGGAACTGTGACGGGCGACACCTGGGAATTCACCACCGGCAAAGCCCTGATCGTCGACGATTTCGAGTCCTATGCCGACAACGCCCAGATCGCGGCAACGTGGCCTCACAACATCGGAGGCGGGTTCGAGTACGTCTTTGCCGAGACGGCCACGATTCTCCAGGGCGCCAAGTCCCTGCGGCTGGACTACCAGAACCAGTACGAGCCGTTCCTGACGGAGGCCACCCGCACGTTCGACGTCGCCCGGAACTGGAACGTCCCCAACGCGGTCTCCCTGGCCCTGGACTTCCGCGGCAAGAGGGACAACGTCGAGCAGCCGCTGTACGTGAGGATCGAGGACGAGGCTGGCAACCAGGCGACCATCGCTCACTCGCTGACCTATGCGGTTCAGTCGGAGCCCTGGCGGCTCTGGACGATCCCGTTGTCCGAGTTCACGGGCGTGGACCTGGCGACAGTGAAGAAGGTCAAGATCGGCGTCGGCGGCGGCCAGAGCGCCTCGGCCCAGGCGGTTGACGACAAGGACGCGATCTACATCGACAACATCCGTCTGGTCTTCGGGTCCGCAAGCCGGCCCTGATGGGTTGGCGACAGTCTTGCGATAAACACATGCGTCCCGCCGCCGGGTTCTCCGACGACGGGACGCGTGCTTATGCGCTCAGGGAAGTCGGCTATGCGTCGGGTTACTCAATCGCCAGAACGACGATCGACTTGGCGGGCAGCGTGGCGGAAAAACCCCCGTCTGTGACCTTGGCGCCCGTGAAGGCCGCGGGCTCGACGACCGTCGGCTTGTCGAACGTGTTGTGCGAGTTGATCTCGCCGGCCGTGAGGATCGTGCCGCTGATCTTCTGGGCCTTCGCGCCGGACAACTGAGCGGTGACTTCGACCGCGTTGTGCGGATCGATGTTCACCAGCGACACGTGGATCTTGCCCGCGGTGTCGCGCGAGGCCGAGACGTTCATCGCCGGCAGCTTGTCTTCCTGGCCCTCAAATGCGTACGGAGGCGCTGTCAGTTCGGTGGGCAGCAGCGTCGCGTCGTGGTGCACCGTGTACAGGAAGTACACGAAGTACGTCGGCGTCAGGACCATCTTGGCCCCGTCGGTCAGGATCATCGCCTGCAGGACGTTGACCATCTGGGCGATGTTGGCCATCTTGACGCGGTCGCAATGGTTGTTGAAGATATTCAGCGTCAGGCCCGCGACCATCGCGTCGCGCAGGGAGTTCTGCTGATAGAGGAACCCCGGATTGGTCCCCGGCTCGACCGCGTGCCATGCGCCCCACTCGTCGAACATGACTGCGACGCGTTTCTGCGGGTCGTACTTGTCCATGATCTTCATGTGACCGAGGAGGATCTCCTCGATCCGCAACGCCCCGCGGAGATTCCAGAACCAGTCGATCTCGGTGAACTGGGTGGCCGAGCGGCTGGCGCGACCGGTGCCGCAGTAATAGTGCGGCGCAAGGCCCTGCATCATCGGCCTCCGCCCGCCGGCGAGTTCCTTCATCAGGACCTCGGTCCAGTTGTAGTCGGCGCCGCTGGGGCCGCAGGCGACCTTGAAGATGCGATTGCCGCTGAAGTCCTTCACGTAGGTCTGGTAGCGCCGGTACTGGTCGGCGTAGTACTCGGGTTTCATGCTGCCGCCGCAACCCCAGTTCTCGTTGCCCACCGCGAAGTAGGTCAGTTTCCAGGGCTTGTCCCGTCCGTTCTTGCGGCGAAGATCGGCCATGGGGCTCTTGCCGTCGAAGGTCATGTACTCGACCCAGTCCGCCATCTCCTCGACGGTGCCGCTGCCGAGGTTGCCGCAGATGTACGGCTCACACTCCAACTGCTCGCAGAGTTCGAAGAACTCGTGGGTGCCGAAGTGGTTGTTCTCGGTGACGCCGCCCCAGTGCGTGTTGACCATGGTCGGACGCTGCTCGCGGGGTCCGATGCCGTCCTTCCAGTGGTACTCGTCGGCGAAGCACCCGCCCGGCCAGCGGACGTTCGGGACTTTGATCTGCTTGAGGGCCTGCACGACGTCGTTGCGGATGCCCCGCGTGTTGGGAATGTCGCTGTCCTCGCCGACCCAGAGGCCGCCGTAGATGCAACTGCCCAGGTGTTCGGCGAAGTGCCCATAGATGTTGCGGTTGATGGTCGCCCCCGGCTGGTCGGCCTTGATCGTGAGTTGTGCGGTCTTTGCGTCCGCCCCGGCCGGCGGGGCGAAGACAGCCATCGCGGCCAGGAAGGCTGCTGCCAGGGTTGCGGTTCTTGTCATTGTCGCCATGGTGTGCTCCCAAACTTGGTGAATATGGGCGTTCTCGGATCGGCTTTCGACAAGGGCGCAACAGCAGACCTCGCGTGGCCGTCCGACCTACTGGTTGCCCATGATAGCCCCTGACGCGGAGTCGTCCATGGTTAGCACCCGGAAGTTCGCAAAGCGGTGGAATGTGAGATAATTGGCGTCGTGCTGGCGGTGGGCGGCCTGTTCGCCCTGGCCGTACGCGGTCCGCGAGGCCGCGATGATGTCGCTGTCCTCGAACAGCCAGTCCACGTACTGAAACCCGTGCTTGTCCACGTCGGGATGGTACAAGAGAATGCAGCGGATCTCCCAACGCCGCAGATCGGGCGACCGCATGAGCGCCAGGGCGTTGCGGACCCGGCTGGGATCGGGGTCTTTGTGCTGGGGCAGGACGGGATTCGAGAGCGTCCAGTACATCCGCGATATCGGGTCGAAGCGGATCGTGAACTTCTTGGCCCCACCCGGGAAATCGACGAAGCCGGTGTTGGGGTCGAACGTCGCGGTCTTGCCGTCATCGCTGATTTCGATGATCGCGGCTTTGCCGCCTTCGGGTCGGTAGTCCACGCGGAGGATGTTCACGATGCGTCCCTCCGGCGGTACGGCCGCGTTGCCCTCCAGCCAGCCGCGGAACTGGCCTCCCAGCCAGGCCGGATCGCGTCGCCGTGCTCGGTGGACTTGGGTCCGAATTCGTCGTGCTTGGCGAGGTAGTCCCCGTCGGGCAGGACCGCAATCCCCGGCGACCCGACGTACACCTGCGACTGCGCCGGGATATGGTTGATGACGACGCCGGGTGGTTGCTCGCAGAGAGCGACGCTGCCCGCGAGCAGAGCCAGGAGGATCGAACCACGCTGAAGGTCTCTCGATGCACTCATGTGAACCTCCGTCTTCTTCATAGCCAAGATAGCGCGCGATACACGCTGGCGACCTGCGGCCAACCTCGGGTATACTACCACGGTCCGGTGGCCGCGTCCATCGCGGGCGTCGGCCTGTTCTGTGGAATCAAATGGAGGTGACACGATGTTCCGCACGAGTCTTTTGACCGCCGCAATCGTCTGTCTGATCGGTGCGCCGCTGTCGGCCGGGGAGAACGCCGTCTTTCGCATCGGCATCATCGGAATGGACACATCCCACGTCCCCGCCTTCACCAGCCTGATCAACGACCCCGCCAAGAACACCGGCTGCAAGGTGGTCGCCGGCTTCCCCGGCGGTTCGCCGGACATCAAGGCCTCGGCCGGCCGGGTCGAAGGCTACACCAAAGAGCTGCGGGAGAAGTTCGGCGTCGAGATCGTCAACAGCATCGAAGAGCTGGTGCACAAGGTCGACGGCATCCTGCTGGAGAGCGTGGACGGCCGCCCACACCTGGCCCAGGTCCGGCCCGTGATCGCGGCCAGGAAACCTGTCTTCATCGACAAACCGGTCGCAGGCAATCTGCCCGACGCAATCGAGATCTTTCGGCTGGCGAAGGAAGCCAATGTGCCATGCTGGTCGAGCTCGTCGCTGCGGTTCGGGCCGGCGATCGCCGGGATGAGGAGAAACGAGGCGATCGGCGAGGTGATGGGGTGCGACGCCTTCAGCCCGTGCAGTCTGGAGGAGCATCATCCCGATCTCTACTGGTACGGTGTTCACGGCGTGGAAATCCTCTTCACGATCATGGGCCCCGGCTGCCAGACGGTCCAGCGTGCTCAGACCGACAAGCATGAAGTCGTCATCGGTGTCTGGAAGGACGGGCGGATCGGCACTTTCCGCGGCATCAAGGCCGGCAAAGCCGACTACGGCGCGTTCGTCTACGGAACCAAAGGGATCGCCCGCAGCGGAGGGTATGAGGGCTACGGCCACCTCGTCGATGAGATCGTGAAGTTTTTCAAGACGGGCAAAGCCCCGGTCTCGCCCGAGGAAACGCTGGAGATCTTCGCCTTCATGAGCGCAGCCGACGTGTCGAAGGCGAAGAACGGAGCAAAAGTCGAACTCGCGTCGGTCCTGGAAGAAGCCAGGAAACAGAACGAAGCGAGGAACTGAAGGAGAAATCCGAAACTCGAAATCCGAAATCCGAAACAAGCACGAAATTCAAAACCCAAATGATCAAGACGCTGTCGCGGTTTCGCGGAGCCGTTTTGGTCATTTGGGTTTGGGTAATTCGAATTTGTTTCGGATTTCGAGTTTCGTGCTTAGATTTCGTCGGGAATCACCCAGGGCTCGCGATACGTCCGCTTGAGATGTTTATTCGCCTGCGGCGCGTCGAGGAAGCTCTCGGTCTTCGGATCGAGGCGGAGCTTCTGATTGCCCGCGAGGCCCGAGATGTTGGCCATGTGGCACAGCAGGGCGGAATAGTGGCCTTGTTCCACGTCGGCGTTGGGTTTGGCTCTCGTGCGAATGCATTCGATGAAGTTGTCCTGGTGCGGCTTGTCGCCCTGGCGGCCGTAGCGGGACTCGATCATCTTGCCGTCGGCGTCGAAGATCTGCCAGCCGCCGCCGTGACGGCCCAGGTACATGAAACCTCTCGTCCCGAGGACTTCGATCCGCGTGGCGCAGAACGGCCAATTGGGGAACAGGTCGCCGTCGCGGATGTTTGTCGCGATCTTCTTCATGTAGGGCGTCCAGAGCGCGGCCTCGAAGACCAGGGTGAAGTCCCCATACTCGTAGAGGGCGATCTGTGTATCAGGGATCGTCCGCCCGTCGCGAAGGGCCTTGACGCCGCCGGTGTAGGAGATCGTGTCGGGATAGGGTTTGTCGCCGAAGAGCATGCGTGCGAAGTCGAGTTGGTGGATCGCGTCGCCGGCGATCGGGCCGCAACTGAACTCCCACTGATTGAGCCACCACTGGCTCGGGTTGTACGGCAGCTTCGGAGCGGGCCCGCACCAGAGGTCATAATCGAATCCCTCCGGCACCGGCTGCACCTGGCCGGGTTTTCGCGGCGTGTGCTCCATCATGTTGAAGACTCGGATCATGTGGACGTCGCCGAGCTTGCCGCTCTGGATCTGTTCGACCGCCTCGCGGGCATAGGGGGCGCTTCGCGTCTGCATGCCGACCTGGACGACCCGCCTGTACTTGCGGGCGGCCTCGATCATCCTGCGTCCCTCCCAGATGTTGTGGGCCAGCGGCTTTTCCACGTAGACGTCCTTGCCCGCCTGGCAGGCCAGGATCGTGCCCAGCGCGTGCCAGTGGTCGGGCGTGGCGTTGATCATCGCGTCGACGTTCTTGTCGTCGAGAATCCGGCGAAAGTCCTGTGCCGTCTGCGGGGCCTTGCTCTGGGCCTTCTCGATGGCCTCCTTGGCGGGTCCCAGACGCCTGCTGTCCGGGTCGCAAATCCAGGCGATCTCGACATCGGGCCGGGCGGCGAACATCTGGGCCACCTGCCTGCCCCGGCCTCCCGCGCCCATCAGGCCGATGACGACCTTCTCCCCCGCGGCGCGGCTTCGCCTCTGCGGCAGCACCGCGACCATCGCGGCCGCGCTCAACGAACCCTTCAAAAACGCTCTGCGATTGACCGATCCCATGTGCGTCTCCTCAATTGCGGCTCGACGTCCGCTTGTCCTCAATCTGCTGTTTCGTCTGGATCGTGTTGTTCTCCAAGTGCACGGGTCCGACTCGCTCCTCGATCAGGATCCCTGCGGAAGACTCTTCCTGCATGTCCCGAATCGTATTTCTCACGAAGACCAGATCGTTGACCTCGCCGCGGATGCGGATCTCCGGGCCGCCGTTGTCCTCGATGATGTTCCGTTCGAATCGGTTGCGGTGAGGGGCCATGCCCAGCGTCTCATTGCGGAAGAACAGCCCGCTCTGCTTGTTCTGCCGGGACGTGTTGCGACGGAACAGATTGTCCGAATCCTTGTGGCCGATGGAGATGCCGAACTGTCCGTTCTCTTCCAGGAGATTGTTCTCGAACAGGCCGTGACGGACCCGCCAGCAGAGGAACAGCCCGTCCGTGCCGTTGTGGCGGGCGACGCACTTGCGGATCGTCGGCCGCTGCGAGCCGCTGCCGGGATGGAGGCCCAGCGCCGCGTTGTCCTCGGACACACAGTCTTCGACGGTGACGTCGTTGGACTGCTGGAAGCTGATGCCGTCGCCGTTGTAGTTCCGCACGAGGCAGCCGGTGATGACGGTCCCGAAGGCCCGATAGAGAAAGATGCCGGCACCGCGACAGCCGTTGAGCGGGACGTTCGCCTCCTTGTTCCCGTCGATGACGAGGTTCTCGATCCGCACGCCTTCGGTGTCGTAGCCGCTGACGACCGGAAAGACCGTGGCGGCTTTGGCCTCGTTGTGCACCATGCAGTCGGCCATCAAGGGCCTGTCGATCGCGAAGGTGTTGCCGTTTCGGCCTATGAGGCGGGCGACCGTCGTATGGAAGCCGCCGGCCCCTTTGTCCCAGACCGCCACGCCGCAACCCACCGCGAATCCGTTTGGATCGACCACGGTAATCTGTTCCTCGCCGAAGTCGCCGTCGAGGGCCAAGGCCGAAAGGGAACTGCCGGCTTTTCGCAGGATGGTCCTGCCTTTGACCCCGCGCACGGTCACATTCGAGCGAAGGTGCAGAGAATCGCGCATGAGGTACTCGCCCTCGCCGATTTCGACGATGCCGCCGCCGAGATGGGCGACGTAGTCCACCGCCGCCTGCAGGATGCGATTGTCCTCGCCGATGAAGTCCGCATTGCTCCGGCCCACGGTGACGCAGGGCAGTTCCGTCATCTCGGATCGCATTGCTTTGGGCAACTGCCGCTCCTGAGGTTTGGGCGAGAAGTCCGGCGTTGCGACCGCAGACCACGAGGCAGATGCGAGCAGAACGATGATGGCCGGGATCGGCGGGACGGTCGTATGCGCCATGGCGGACCTCCTGAAGGGTCGTTTGTCGGTCGTTTCTGCGACAATGCGCAGAACGGGGTATTTACTTGACTGAGGTGCACACTATGGGTTGTGCCCCAGAAGTCGACGTTTGCCTGCGACCTGAACCAGGCGATCATAGGGGACCGGTTCGGTCTGCACAGCCTGCTGGACAAGCCGGAAGAACAGCTTGC
>DATIKY010000144.1:0-9278 GCA_035476995.1 Sedimentisphaerales bacterium
AAGATTCGCGTCCTGCAACGCAAAGCCTACGGTTTCAGAGACACGGAATTCTTCAAACTCAAGATCTACGCTCTGCACGAAACCCGCTACGAACTCGTAGCGTAACCCACCATGAAAAGTACGCAAAAACCGGATGAGCCCAAAAACCGGATGAGCCGTATATCAGACTGATTCGTCGTCGAAGCCGCCCGCGCCCAAGGCCGCCTCTACAAAAACAAGAATGAAGAATCGAAGAGAACCTGATGACAAAGGTCGTTCCATATCAGTGTGTCCGTAAGGGCAAATCTTTGTGTCGCGGGCCGCCCGGTCTGAAAAAATGCTGTGGAATTGGGCGAAAAATCTACAGGACGAAAAGGACTTCTGGCGAAGTTATACTATCGGAGCTATGATAGAGTCGCGTGGACACCGCAGAAGACGGTGTTCATCTGCGTGGCGGCACAGGCATTCAGAGGAGGTTGGTTCCATCGTGGATGAGATTGGTCAGAAGGCAAGACCCAAACGCACGCGGGTACTGCGGGCGACGGACATCATTCCTCCGTTTGACCAGATCCCGGCTCCCAGGAATGCCGGCGAGGGGGACCCCGAGCCGCGGGAGTCTGCCCAGGCTCAAGACCGTGCGGACAGCTCGATGGACGTGGGAACCGAGGACTCGGGGCTGGCCCAGGGGGAGGTGCCCAGGTACGACCTCGCGGAGACCATCCTGGCCGAGCAACGCCGGGTTGCTTCGCGACGCCGACGGGCTCCGAGTCCAACGCAGCAGGAACTGCCGGAGGGCTCGTCCGAATTTCGAAGATTCGAGCCGTTTGCCTGCGAATTGCCGTCCGAGGACTTGCCTGAGCTCCAGCGAATCGTCGCCGAGATCGTGGCCAGGGATATCGAACGCCTGTGCAGGAGGCCCAATACGAATTGAGCCCCGCCGGCTCGGCCCGCGGAGGAGGGGGTGTGTCGATCGTGTGAGGGAGGCACTCTGCCCCGAGATTCACTCCCGGCGATCGATCCGAAGGCGTGTATTCCTCGCGGTTTGGCAGGATTCCTGACCTCCTCATCGTTCAAATCCGAAAATTTGCCTGATTTTCCGTTACCCTGGCAGTCTGCTGGGCCTTGTAGGGGGTAGAAGGATACTCCGAACCGGAGTGTTCGGGCTGGTTTGTGCCGCATTCGGCTGGGTCCGGCGGAAGTTCCGACCCCGGCGGCAAACCTTAAGACCATGAAAACAGTAGAGTTACAGGCGAACCTTATGTTGAATCGATGGTATCATTCCGCGCGATCCGGTTGGGCGTGCCGAATGCCGGCGGTAAGCCGGGGGGGAGCAGGGTTCGTTGGTCGTGCTGCCGCCGGGGAGAAAGGAGTACTTTGATGTACGCCGTTAGCGAAAGATATCATTCCCGGATGGGTGGGGCCTGGCGTGCGAAAAGGCGCGTCCAGGGCTCCCTGATCGCGGCTGTGTTGCTTGCGACGATCCTTTCGACAGGTGCAACCTGGGGCCAGACGCGCGGACGCCAGAGCGCAAGCAGCCCGCGTCAGAGCGTTGGGAGCCAGACGCCCAGCGTGCAGCCTTCGCCGCAAATGCGGTCTCAGCCTTCAATTATGAATCGTAGCGGGTCGGCTGGAACTCCGTCGTTCCGGTCGACCCCCAGCCCGCAGGTCAATCGCAGCCCGTCGAGGATGCCTGCGCCCCAGTCGAATCTGTCCGGCAGTGGCCTGCGGGATCGGATGGCTGGCAGCCGGCCTCAACCGGTTGCGCCGAGCCCGTCTGTGAGCCCCAGCAGGCAGAGCCCGTCTATCAGTCGGCCAAGTCCCTCGATCGAGCGATCGGCCCCATCTATAAGTACAGCACCGCCAAGAATTTCGGTCAGTCCAAGCCGGCCGAGCCCGTCGGTGGAACGGTCGAGTCCGTCGATCAGTTCCAGTCGTCCGACGACTTCATTTCGTTCGAGTCCTTCGCCAGGCGTGTCTGAGCAGAGCTCACCCGGCGGGCAGTCCATGGCGGACCGAATGGCCTCTCGAAGGCGGGAAATCCAATCACAGCCCAGCCAGCCGGTGCCTGGATCCACGCCTGCCCCAAGCCGATCCAGGATCGTAACTCCTTCTCCGAGCGAGAGTTCCACGCGATCTGCCACAGGGCCTGTGACGGCAAGTCCGCAGGTTCGACGGTACGGTTCGCAGATTGGATCGTCCCAGCGGCCTGTGTCTTCGACTCCTCCTGCGGGATCGGTTCCGACTCAGACCCCATCGACCGACGCAATTCGATCTCAAACGCAGCCGCCGGATAGGGTTTCGACAGGGACTCCGACCGGCCGGAGTTCGCTGGCCGAGCGGATGGGCCAGCGTCGGCAGGCCACCCAGAACACCGCACCAAGTCCCAGCGTCTCGGAGAGGCCTTCGACCCCGACGTCGGATCGATCCGAACGGATCATCCGTGGTGTACGAGAACCGCAGCTTTCCACGCAACAGCGTGATACGACGTCTGCCGCGACAGGGAATCAGCCTGAGCGAACGAGTCCGGCCCGCAGAGGCATGGTGGAGCGGCTCGATGAGAGCCGACAGCGCGCTATTGTGGAGCGAAATGGACAGGGCGGCAGGACGCCTGAGGTTCGGCCGCAGACTCCGACGGTGTCCGGTGAAGCATCGCGGCGCGCCGTTGAATCGTCGTCCGGCGACGCCCAGCCCAGGCTCGGCCTGCGAGATCGCATGGCCAACGCGCGCCATCAGGCGGTCAGTCGCCCGGAGCAGCCTAATGTGACGACGCCCCCTGTCGTCGCGGCCCGCCAACAGGCCGAACGTATGGAGGCTCGCCACAGTGATCTCAACTCGCGGCTGGCCGACTACCGGCAGCGACGCAGTCCGTCTTCCGCGGATCCGAGTTCGCCGCGACAGGATTGGGGTCGCGACTCCAGGGACTCTCACTCTCGGCGGCCCTCCCATGTGCATGCTCGGTACTACGATCGCCCGGACCTGATCCGGCACGATTACCGTCGGACGCACACGTACTATGACAGCCATTTCCGCCTGCATCATCGGATCATCTGGCCGCATTATCACTATCCGATCTACTACCGGTTTGGCCCTCGCGGGTGCTTCCGGTACGTGTACCCGTACTATCATCGCAAGTACGTGTTCATCAGTCTCGGCGGGTTCTGGCCCAGCGACTATTCCTATGTCCGGTACTACTGGTATGGGTGGCACCCCTATGTGTGGTACGGCTACTACCCAATCGCTCGGGAGGTCGTCGCGGACAACACCAACTATTACACCTACAACTATTACTATCAGAACACCGACGGCAGCTACACGAGCCACCCCTCGGTCGCTCCGGTCGAGAACGAGGTCCGAGCGGTGGATCAGAGCACATGGACCGACGTTCGTCAGAAGCTCGATCAGCAGCAGGCCAAGGAGCCGGCCGCCCAGACGGCAGCCGACATGCGGTTCGAGGAAGGCGTCAAGAGCTTCGAGACGGGCGACTATCGCGCCGCTGCCGACAAGTTCGGACTGGCCATGCGGATGTCTCCTGAGGACGCGATTCTGCCGTTCGCGTACGCCCAGTCGCTATTCGCCGACGGCAGGTATACCGAGTCGGCGGACATCCTCCGGGTGGCCCTGAGCAAAGTCACCCCCGAAAAGGAGGGCGTCTTCTATCCTCGCGGTCTCTACGCCAACGACGACGTGCTGTACGCCCAGATCGAGAAGCTGGTCGACAAGATGGAGCAGTTCGAGAACGACGCGGACATGCAGCTTCTGCTGGGCTACCATCTCCTGGGCACCGGGGAGACGGGGTATGCCCGCGAGCCGCTCGAACGCGCCAGCAAGGACATGCAGAACACCTCCGCGGCCAGGGTCCTGCTGAGGCTGGCCGACAAGATCGAGACGGAGGCCAGGACGCCGACCGAGGGCGGAGACGCCGCCGAGCAATCGAACCCGATGTCCGAGACTCAGGCCGCGCCGTCGTCCGACGAACAAACGCCCACCGGGGACGCGAAGCTGTCGAATGCCCCCGGCATCGTTGTGCCGCAGGTCCCGAAGGAGGACCCGACCCCTGGCGCCGTCGAGGCATCGCCCTTGGCGGAGCGGAAAGATCCCAACGCGGCGGCGGTCCTGCTGCCAAACGGCGTTGATTCGTCCGACAAGGGCTCCAGGCCGATCCGACCGGGCGCGACCGTCGCGACATCCGGGCTGTTCAGGCTGGGGTTCGCCGGTTGGGGCCGGTATCTGCGGGCCGACTTCGCGGTCTTCGCGGGGATTGTTCTGCTGGGATCGGTCGGGGTGTACGTGCAGTGGAGGCTTCCGTGCCGCGGTCGGGCGTGACCATGTGTCGGCGGGCGAAGGGCTGCGGCGGATTGGCGTGATCTCGAAGTAGGAATCGTTGCAGGGTGACAGACCGGGTTGGGTTGCAGGGGCGACGTCAAGAGGCCGGCCCGGGAGGAGTGTGATACAGGGGAGTTTGCCGGTTGAACTCGCGTGATCTCCATGATAGAATTGGAATTTACGGGATTCGTGGCCCGTACCTGGCGGCGTTTCGAAGGGAGATGTCGACGGGAACCCCAGGCAACGAGCACGAGCACAGGAGAACGAGATAACCGGACATGGATAAACGGCTGCGCAACGCTCTACAGCAACTGACGGCCTCTGATACCGAGTCGCGTCGCAGAGCCATGGAGCCATTCGTGAGGGCGACTTTTGCCATGTTCATAGGGCATCTGCATCGCTACCTCGGCAACGAAGTGGAATGCGAAGATGTATTGGAAGATGTGTACGCGGACATCTGGGAGAACCCCGACCATCTGGTGGACATCGAAGACGACCGGCAACTCCTGCGAACGGTGTATCTTTATTACATGCGCAAGCGTCTCCGCGAGGTGTACCGCAGACTGAACCGCAGGTCGTGCCTGTCGCAGGCGGACATGCAGAACCTGATGGCCCCGGACCTGGGTCTGGCCGATCTGGTTTCGCAGGAGGAATTGAAGGAGCTTCTGCGGACGATGCTGGACAAGCTCAAGGCCAGGGAACGCAAGGGGATCGAGCTCTGGATGGAAGGGATGTCCAATCGGGCCATCGCCAACCAGCTCGAGACGACCGTCGGCGCCGTCAAGATGCTGGAGTTTCGGACGATTTTGAAACTGAGAGAGATGTTGAAAGAGCATTGCAGGGAATCTGGTGGGCAGGGCTGAGCGTCCTGCCGGGATTGGAGCGGTTTTTATCATGGCGAATGCACACAGAGAGATTCAGGAACTGCTGGCCGATTACGCCGCGTCGCTTCGCGACGGTTCCGTGCCGACCTTCTTGAAGTCTCTGACCAAAGAAGAGGCCAAGCGAATCGGCGAATCCAAGGACTTCTGGGAGGCCACCGAGATCGTACGGATGATGAACAGCGTCAGTTTCGGCGCCAAGGTGGTGACGCCCGACGTCGGTCTTTTTATTTCGCGCGTTGACGCGGGGATTGCGTCCCGCATGAAGAAGGCTCAGGCGTCAACGCGGGATCCGAGCCGAAGTCACGTGAATCTGCAGTGAAGGAGGAAAGGACGAGTCATGGACCCTGGAGAACCGGACCGGGACTCCAGATGACGGGATTCCGCAGCCCCCTATGATCTTGGACAGTTATCAGTGTTCCTCCTGTTTTTTTGAGGACCAGGAGCCCAGCACGAGGATCGATCCTTCGACGATCTCCCCGCAGCAAGTGCGGGTGAGCTTCAACAACGTGCTCGTGGTGTTCGTCTGCGTGGAGCGGTACGACGGTCGGGAGGAGCTGGAGCAGGTCGTGACGGAGCTCGGTTCCCTGGTCAACATGCTGGGCCGGCGGCCGATCGTTCTGTGCCCCAACGTGCATCTGTCGATCGACAAGGCGCCGGAGAAGCAGGCGATCGCTCTGATCATGGAACTGGAGAAGCTGATCAAGGAGCGAGGCCAGGACGTGCACCGCCTCTCGTTCGGCTATCACAAGCGCTACGGCCTGGAGTGCAACGGCAACGTCGGCAGCGTGGTCGGCCGGCGGTTCTACGGTTCCGAGCACAAGCAGTTCCTGAGGCTGATGACCCGCCTGGGCGTTTGCCCGCCGGAGTCGCTGCCCAGCGACATGCCCGTCTGGGCCCATACGCTGATGCAGCGCCAGTTGAAAGTGCTCGGCAACCGTCGCGAGACCTATGAGGCCGCCAAGAAGATGCTCCAGGAGCAGCTCGACGCCACCGGGCAGGGCGAGTTGTGGACCTGCATGTTGTTCGAGGGCGAGCGCCAGCCCATGGACGATTACCTCAGCCAGCTCCACACGATTCTCCACGAGTATCCCGACGTCCGGGTGCACCGGGCGATGAACCTGAGCGTGCCGGGGTTCTCGAACGCCGCGCGGCACCTGTTCCGCCGGTTTCCCGAGGCGATCGAGTCGGGCCGCCTGAGGATCTACAACAGCAAGGTGTCGGACATCGAGTTTCTGCTGTCCCGCAGCGCGGGGCTGCTGGCTTTTCCCCAGAAGCCGCGGAAGGCCGAATCGCACGCGGGCGAGATTTCCTTCGGCATCTACTGCAAGGACGACGATTTCGCGAAGAACCTGATCCAGTGGTACGGCGCGTTCCTGGTCGACAGCAAGTTCGGCTGGATTCGCACCGAGTCGGACCTGGACGCGTCGATCAGCGAACTGGAGGAAGAGGCGTTTGAGGAGGAAACCGAGTGATGCGGGAAGTGTGAAGTTTGAAGTATAAAGTTAAGAGTGTGAAGAGGGATGCTTTGACTTCAAACTTCAAACTTGAAACCTGAAACTTCTCTAAGGTTGTTCCGGTGGTTCTTTCGACGGTGCTCGTTGTCGGCTATGTGGTTCTTTTGATTCTTGTCGCGGCGCGCGCACGCACCGCCCGAGAGTACGAAGACTTCTCGATCGCCAATCGGTCGCTTCCGCTGGCCCTGGTCTTCGGCAGTCTCTGCGCGACCTACGTCGGTCCGGGCTTTTCCATCGGCTTCGTCGGTCGGGGATACAACAGTGGTTTCCTCTTCCTGTTCATCGGGGTGGCCTATGCTGTCCAGAACATCCTCGTCGGTCTGCTCATCGCGCCGAAACTGCGGGAACTCAAAGGCTGTTATACCTTGGGCGACGCGATCGGCCAGAAGTATGGCTCGCGGTGCCAACTGGTCGCAGGGATCATCTCGGTCCTGTTGTGCACGCTGTTCGCCTCGGTGATGATCAGCGCCGGCGGACGCGTCCTGGAGAGCATGCTCGGCCTGGAAAAGTGGGTGGCTGTGGTGGTCGTGGCGGTCGTGACAACGTCCTATACCACCTTCGGCGGCCTGCGGGCGAGCGTGATCACCGATGCGTACCACTTCGCGCTGCACGCGTTCCTCTTCGCGGGAATCCTGCTGTACGTGCTGCTGACCCATTCCAAAGGCGGGGCCGCTTCGTTCGCGCAGGAGGCGTTCGCGGCGACCAGCCACGGGTTCCAGACTGCGACGCCCCTGGAGATCGTCACCTTCGTCATCGCCTTTCTGCTGGGCGAAACACTGATTCCGCCTTATGCGAACCTGGCCCTGGCGTCCAAGACCACGAAAGTCTCCCGCGACAGTTTCGTTCTGGCGGGGGGCTTCGCCGTCGTATGGTTCGTGGTGATGATCGCCATCGGCGTCGTCGCCAGGCCGCTGGTCGCCGCCGACGTGTCCGAGGATTCCATTCTGCTGAAACTCGTCAAGGCGACAGTGCCCCACGCGGGTTATACCGTGATGATGGTGGCTCTGCTTTCGGTGATTCTGTCCAGCCTCGATTCGCTTCTGAACGCAGGGGCGGTGGTGTTCACGCAGGACGTCCTGCGCCGGTTCACCCTGCGACGGGACAGCGCGGCGCTGACCGCGGGACGCTATTCGACCATCATCATAGCGGCCGTCGGCTCCGGCCTGGCGGTGTTCGTCCCGAGCGTGATCAAGGGGCTGCTGGTCTGTTACGGGATCTGGGCCCCGGCGATCCTGCCGGCCCTGATCATCGGTCTGTGGAGCGAGAAGCCGCGTCCGCTGGCGGCCTTTCTCTCGATGATCGTGGGCACGGTCGTCGGAGCGGCGGTGGGCATCGTGTTTCTCGCGTCGCAGCAGGGTCGCGTTTCCAACGTGGAGACGCCCGCGATCGTCCCGGCCCTGGTCTGTTCATTGGCAGCCTATCTGATCGGGCATCACATCCAACGGTATGTCCGGAGGGCGGATCGATGAGCGCGATTCTGCTTCCTGCGATCATTCTGGCGACTGCGGTGGTCATTCTCAGCGGTTTGTGGGTCACGATCGCCCTGGTTCGCGCCGTCTGGCACGTGGACCGCCCCGGCTCTGCGCCTTCGGCCAAACCGGCCGACACGAACACGCCGTGACCTCACATTGGGCTTGGCGTGCCCGGCCGAACCACGCTATAATTCCTTCCCTGTGATCCAAATGTCACTCGATTCAGGGAGGTTCGTATGTTCTCGTTCCATGTCGCTTCGTCCGTGCGGCGTTTGCTGCTTCTTGTGATCTGTCTGGCTCTCGGCGGCGCGGCGGTTTCTGCGGAGAGGCCTTGCTCTGTGAGGGTCGTCGATCCGCGATGCGAATACCTGGCCGATCCTCTCGGGATCGACGTGCGTCAGCCCCGGCTCAGTTGGAGGCTGGAGTCCGTGGATGCGGCTGCCCGAGGGCAGAAGCAGACGGTCTACCAGGTTCAGGTCGCCGGCACGTACGCGCTGCTGGAGCAGGGCAAACCCGATCTTTGGGATTCCGGCATGGTTGCTTCCGACCGCTCGGCTCACGTGGTCTACGCCGGCAAACCGTTGGTTTCCGGGACCCCGTATTTCTGGAGGGTGCGGGTCAAGGACCACAGCGGCGCCTTCTCCGCGTGGAGCCCCCTGGCCCGTTGGACGATGGGCCTGCTGGAAACCGCCGACTGGTCCGCCAAGTGGATCGGCTGCGATCAGGTCTTTAAACGCCAGGGGGGCTGGCCGCCGCCGGACAACAAGGTCCCCGATCCGTGGCTGCGAAAGGCCTTCGAGCTCAAGGCCAGGCCCGAGCGGGCGGTGATCTACGTGGCGTCGGTGGGCTATCACGAAGTGTACGTCAACGGCCAGCGGATCGGCGATTCGGTCCTGGCCCCGGCGGTCGCCAATCATCGCAAGTGGGCGCGGTACGTCGCCTATGAGATCGGCGATCAGCTCAAAGAAGGCTCATCCGGTTTTTGCGTACTTTTCATGGTGGGTTACGCTACGAGTTCGTAGCGGGTTTCGTGCAGAGCGTAGATCTTGAGTTTGAAGAATTCCGTGTCTCTGAAACCGTAGGCTTTGCGTTGCAGGACGCGGATC
>DATIKY010000145.1:0-12614 GCA_035476995.1 Sedimentisphaerales bacterium
CTGCAGCATCCGCCGTTCCTCTTCCATCAGGGTGACAGTATACTTCTTCTTCATGATAGGTCTCCTTACCTGGGTACAACTATCCTATCGGCAAAGAGACCGGAAACTCTATATCAAATCACGCGTAACGGAGCACTAGGCTCCAGCCAACGCCCCCCCGGCCTTCGCTCGATTCTGGCGGATTACATGAACGATCAGGCTCAGCCCAACGAAAGCGCCGATCAGCACGAGACTCCAGTACCCGATCCTCGGCCAGAGGCTCCAGAGACTGATGAACGTCGCGGCCGCCGTGGAGAACGCCATCAAGACATTCCACAGAACCCGACGCCACCCCGTCGGCATGCTGTCCCCGAGCAGGCCCTTCGAGTTCATCATGATCAGGAACGTGAAATACGCGATCGGCAGAAGCACCGAACAGAAGGCAGAGGTCGCGATGGCCAACCACGGCGCCGGCTGCTTCCAGAAGATCGCCCCGATCGCCCCCACGGAAACCATGAGCATGCCGATCCGCTGGGTCCAGCCGCCGGGCTTCTTGCCCAGCATCTCACAGAAGCACAGGCCGTTGATCGACATGAGAATGGTCGCGGCGCTGAGTCCCAGGCCCATGACGCCCAAGCCGAAAAGGTACTGTGCGACGGTCTTGCCGGTCAGAGGCGTCAGCGTGTTCGCCAGGTTGAAATTGTCCCGCTTGACAAGCATGGCGGCCATCAGCTTGTCGGCGTGGGGCAACGCAAGGACTCGCCGCTCCTGCTCCTCGGGTGAAAGCGAGGCGAAAGCCTCCTTCATCTCGAAAGCCACCCGACCTTTCAGCAGGGCGTTGTACTGACCGACGAGATTGGCCGCGGGCGTCTCGGTGACCGCGCCGCCTTCGACCGCCGGCACGAAGCCCGGAGCCGGCTTGGTGTGGAACTGCGAGGCCGCCGCCATGACGACGAAACCCGTGGCCAGAACGAACGGGATGAACAGGCCGGTCGAGAGATCGAAGATCGCCAGACCGCGGAAGTCCTTGTCCCATCCTCGCCGCATCATCGAATACGGGAACATGAACGTCATGTTGATGCCGACGGTCGCGGCAATCGCGCTGATGATGACGCCGCGTTGCTGGTCGGTGATCATATCCACCCAGTATCCGCGACCGTTCTCGGCGACCGCCTGCAGGTACGGGGCAAGACGCTCGACGGGCTGGAACAGCATTTTGAGGTTTGGCACCAAACCCCGGGCCGCCTCGCCCCAGTCCATCTGGCCCTGCAAGCTCAGCTTGACGACAACGAAGAGAAAGCACAGCACGATCATGCTGACGATGGCCCGGATGACATTCTCGAAGATCCGTACGCCCCGGCCGCCCATGCTGTAGAGCATGGATACGGCGATGCAGACACTGAGGAACAGCAGCACCGCCACGACACGGGCGGTGTCGCCCTGGATCAGGCTCCCTTCTCCGCCGCCGAAGATGCCCGGCAGCAGGTTCTGCTGGATCGCCGCGGTTCCCAGGCCAAACTGCGGCATGGACCACACCAGGTTGGCCGCCATCGAAGCCAGCAGCCAACTCCAGCCGAGCACCGGGTTGACATGCTGATTGATCGCCTGCAGCGGACGCTGCCCGCTCGATAGCGTCACATAGGCGATCGCCGCGAGCATGACGATGCCATACATCATCCCGATGGGCTGGAGCCACAGGAACGTGAAACCCGACAGCACGCCCAGGTACATGCTGGAAGAGAAGGAGACGCCTCCGACCGTGATGCCGCTTTGGAGCCAACCGGGACCGGAGAGCCGGATGAAGGTCTTGAGGACCGAACCTCCCCCTTTCTCTCTGGCAGCCAGGATCATCTCACGATCCCGCTCAATGCGGGTGTTCCCGCTCGCCGGTTTTCCGTTGCCCGATGCAGAGCCCTGTCCGCCCGTGCTTGCTGCCATTCCTTGTCTCCTATTTGATGCTTCAATCAGCGGTTCAAGATGAGGTCTCTTGTTCGAAGAACGACTTCAGGCTCCACCTCATACGGCGGAACGCCTGTCCCAATACACACGCGTTGTCTATTCTGAGCCAATTCGATGACCCTGTCAACCTCCTTTTGAATCCGTTCGAGGTCCCCCGCCCGTCGATCGCCCGGCACAGACGAGTCTGCCCTTCCACGAGATGCACCAGAGCCTCCCGCACGACGGCACCGGGATGCACGGCCACCTCCGGCTCTTCGATACCCACCAGAGGGACACGTTTAGCTCCGCCATTGGCCGACTGAAACAGCGCCGTCAACACCCCCAGAGCCCGCAGTGTTCCATCGGACATGTTCTCGGCAAAGAAACTCCAGAGGGACTCGTTTCTGCCAACCTTCTGCTTGAACTCCAGCGTCTCCTTCTTCTGGACGTGCTTCACAGACACATCCTGAACGCCGGGAACAACTTTCGCCAAGAACTCCACCACACGATCTCTGGTCTCGGGATGATCTTTCTTCATGACACTGAGAACGCTGGCAAGATTGCCGCCATCACGACGCAACACTTCGCCGGCATCAGGGGTCTGGAGATCTCGAATCGTCTCCGGATTCAGATTGTAGAACCCCATGCGGGACAAGACATCATAAAGCGAACGGAACTCAGGCAATCCAGATGCAGCCCCCAGGAAGAGCCGGTCGGATGCCGCTGCCGGTACGATCTTTGCGTGAGTGCTGATGACTCTCCCACTTTCAACCACGTAAAACCACCGATCGAAGGCAGTCGGACCATCGATGTAGCACTCCTCCTGCTGAACCTCGAACTCCCCTTTGGTTAGAGCGCCAATGCGAAAGGCGTAACGTCCAGCCCCCCCGTGAACAGCACAAACTCGAGGCGCACCCCAAAATGGGTTGGATGTCCCGAGGATCGGCGACGGACTTCGGCGATACCGCCTCGTTCTCTCAGAGCGTGATCCAGGGAGGTGTTCAGAGATTCGGTGACAAACCGTAGCGCATCGAGAAAGATGCTTTTTCCCGCCCCATTCGGCCCCACCAAGAAATTCAAAGGGCCGAGTTGCACCGAGCATTTGGCAATACTCTTGTAGTTGTTCAACAAAACACGGCGTATGAAGACTGAATCAGCCATAGACATACCCTGCTCTTGTCCGGCATTTTTCAAAAATGAAACGGCGTGCCGCGGTTCCCACAACCGCGGCACGCCGTGATTCTAACGGATTCGCTCGCCCATCGTCAATGAAGCGACGGGCCGACCCGCCGGACTACCCCAGCTTCCTGGCCAGATCGTCGCGGAGGCGACGGATCTCGCCGGGCATGTGGTCGCCGAACTGGGCGAGGAAGGCGTCGAGGTCCTTCAATTCATTCTGCCACCCGGCGCGATCGATTTCGAAGAGCTTCTCCATCCGCTCTTTCGCGATGTTCAGGCCCGACAGGTCGAGGTCCGAGACATTCGGAACCAGGCCGATCGGCGTCTCTTTGGCACCGACGCGGCCGTTGACGCGGTCGAGAATCCACTTGATGACGCGGATGTTGTCGCCGAAGCCGGGCCAGATGAACTTGCCGTTCTCATCGGTCCGGAACCAGTTGACCGAGTAAATCTTCGGGGGGTGCTTGAGCCGCTTGCCGACGTTGAGCCAGTGGCCGAAGTAGTCGCCCATATTGTATCCGCAGAACGGGAGCATCGCCATCGGGTCGCGTCGCAGCACGCCGACCTGATGGGCCGCCGCGGCGGTTGTCTCCGAGCCGGTCCTGACGCCCACGAACACGCCGTGCGCCCAATCGAACGCCTCGGCCACCAGCGGAACGAGTTGGGTCCGCTTGCCGCCCAGCAGGATCGCCGAGATCGGGACGCCCTTGGGATTGTCGAACTCCCACGACAGCGTCGGAGCGTTGTAGAGCGATACGGTGAACCGCGAATTGGCCTGCGCCGCCTTGGCGCCGCTGTCGGGCGTCCAGGGTTTGCCCTGCCAATCGGCCATGTGCGCGGGTACGCTACCGTCGAGGCCTTCCCACCAAGGCACGTTGTTGTCAAGATCGAGCCCGGTGTTCGTGAAGAGCGTCGGATAGAACTTGCCGGCCTTGAGCGTGGCGATCATGTTCGGATTGGTCTTCATCGAAGTTCCCGGCGCAACGCCGAAGAAGCCGGTCTCCGGATTGATCGCGTACAACCGGCCGTCGGGCCCGACGTTGAGCCAGGCGATATCGTCCCCGATCGTCCAGATCTTGTAGCCCGGAAGAGCCGACTGGAGCATGGCGAGATTCGTCTTTCCGCAGGCGGAAGGGAACGCCGCACAGATGTAGGCGACCTTGCCCTGCGGGTCTTCGATGCCCATGATGACCATGTGCTCCGCCAGCCAGCCTTCCTTCTGACCCAGGCACGAGGCGATTCGCAGAGCGAAACACTTCTTGCCCAGCAGCGCGTTGCCGCCGTAGCCGGAACCGATGCTCCAGACGAGGCTGTCCTGCGGGAAGTGCATGATGAATCTCCGGTTCGGGTCGAAATCGCCGACCGAGTGCATGCCTTTGACGAAGTTCTCGCTGTTACCGATCTTGTCGAGCACCTTCTTGCTCATGCGGGTCATGATCCGCATGCTCACGGCCACGTAGGTCACGTCGGTCACCTGCACGCAGCTCTTGGCGTACGGCGAATCCGGGTGGCCCATCATGTAGGGCAGCACGTACATGGTTCTGCCCTTCATGCAGCCGTCGGTGAGCTGGGTCATTTTCGCCTTGGCTTCGGCGGGGTCCATCCAATTGTTGTTCGGACCGGCCTGGTCCTTCGTGGGGTGGCAGACGAACGTCAACTGCTCCGTGCGGGCGACATCCGTCGGATGGCTCCTGTGGAGATAGGCATTGGGCCAGGCCTTCTGGTTCAGTTCCTGGAAGATCGGGTGCTCGCCGATCTTCTCCTGCTTCATGCCGATCTCGATGAGTTTTCGAGCTTCTTCATCCGAGCCGTCACACCAGTGAATCCGGTCCGGCTTGGCCAGTCTTGCCTGTTCTTCAACCCATTTTTCGACAGGTGTCGCCATCGTTGTTTCTCTCCTAGGTTAGGCGGAGCATCGCGCTGCACACGCAGGCCGATCCCGCATGAAATCGTCTATGGCTGATTGTCCGCCTGCGTACCTACCGCACGACAACCGGCGAGCAGACGCTTTTCCGCAGTGTTTCGGACAGGCTTCTGGGGTCTCCAAGAGCCAAGGAATCCTACCGATTACTTCGGGGCGAGTCAAGGGGTTCTGTCGAGAAACAAACGAGGGTCTGCAAATAGGAAGGCCGAGCCCCAAGGGACCCGGCCTTCACATGAGAACAACGATCCGTTCATTTCACGACGAACTGGAATCCCTCCATCACGTCCTTGTCCAGATCTTTCCCCTGGCAGCGAAGGACAAAGCCGTCGTCCGTCCGCTCGTACTGGAAATCCTGACCGCTGAAGGGGTCCTTGGGCAGGCCGGCAGGCAAGGTCGCCGGCAGCTTTCCGGAGTTGATTTTTTGCAGACAGACTTCAACACCGGCCGCGGCGGCATTGACGTAGGCCTCGCTTCGAGCCCCGAGGGTATGCACCCGGTTGATCGCCGGAAGCATCAACCCGGCAAACGTCGCAGCAGGATCATTCGGGTCGAATCCACCGCTCAATTGCTCCAACTGCGAGTGAGTCTGCTCATAGGGCAGGGAGGAGCCGAGGATTGGCAACATCGCTGTAATGCACTGCGAGTACAACGCGCGGCCGCGGGCCAACACATCCTCGTTGGCCGCAGCAAGGATCTTCGCGCGCGTCTGTTCATCCTCGGAAACGATTCTGGTGAACGCGTCGAGTTTGCCCACCTGCATTGCATCCAGCGCAATCTCCATCTCGATCTTCAGCGGCCTGACGGGCGTCAGTTTCCATGCGGGCCTCGTCGCCAGTTCGTCTTTCAGCCATCGCAACACAGACGCGTCACCGCTGGCCTTGCTGATCACGTCGATCATGCACCGATGCCCCGAGTCTCGCACCGCAATCGAGACCAAGTATGAAACCAGTGTGTCATCCCCTACTTGGCGGGCGAGCGTATCGACCAGCAGGCACCGCTCCAGGGCCCCCCGATAGTTCCCATCCACCGCCCGAGTCCGGACATCGGCCACGAGAACGAAGGTCAGGAAGCGTACCTGGCTTAGATGCGGCATCAGGGCATCGAATCCCTGTGAGAACCTGAAACCCCAATTGCACGTCGGCACCTGGGCTGCGGCCTCGGCAAATTCAATCGCCCCCCGACACTTCTGGATGTATTCTCGTGCCCGGTCGTTCGGGTCTGCCTCGCCTTTCGCCACCGCACGGATTACCTTGCGCTCACCATCACTCAATTCGGCCAGCGATAAGAACGCCTGATAGTACAACAGGGCCGCGTTGTCGGGGTCCGGCGGAATGGCCCGGGCCCGAGGCGTCCACAACGATACGAGGATGAGCAGGGCCAAACCCGCGGCCCCTCTGTTGGAGTTCATTCGCATATCTCGATCCTTTCATTCTTCAACCATCCAGATCCCAAACAACACGCAGCGTTGTGAGCCCGTTGAGCCGCGGTCCCAACCGGTCCAGCGCCATATCAAGCTGTCGATTCAGGGCCTCTTCTCCTCCCTGCTCGTATGCAAGCCTGAGCGACCTCATCGTCATCATCTCCGTCGCCGAGCGGACGACAGGCAGGGTCGGCGGGACCGGTTCTTCCGATCCGGGCCCGTCCACGAAAAAGAGGGCTACCCCCATCACGACGACCGCCGCGATGGCCAACCCAGCGGCTCGGCGCACCCAAACCGAGCGGACCCCGCATCCATCCGGCCGATCATGTCGGGCCAACAAGATCTCGTACTCACCAGCATGGGTCTTTCTCCACGACTCGGCGTCAAACACCGGCGTGCTGCCGTTCACCGCTCGTTCGAGCTGTTCATCGAACCATCGTTCGTCTTCGCGCTCGTTCATAGATCCACCTCGTCGAAACCGTGGCGGCGCAGATGCTCCGCCAGTTGTCTCTTGGCTCTCCGGAGCCGGCCGTTGATCGCCTGCTCGGAGATCCCCAGAACAGCCGATATCTGGTCGTAGGACAGACCGTCGTAGAACCGCAGGAAAACCACCTCCCGCGCCTCCGGGAGCAGTTGGTTCAAGGCAACCTTCACCGCCTCGCCGGTCTCATCCGCGCCGGCAGAAGTCTCTTGCACCGGCATTTCGCCATCGTCGCGAGGCGTCCGACGAGTCCGCGCGAGGCTCCGGGCCTCGTTGCGGCAGATGGCCGCCACCCAGCAGCCGAACTGGTCCGCCTTGCGAAGCTTCGGCAGATGCACCGCCGCCTTGGCGAAGGCCTCCTGGGCGGCGTCCTCCGCCAGGTGCCGGTCGCCGAGAATCGCGTGGCCGATCGCCACCATCGGGCCGTAGTAGCGTCGGCATAACTCCGTGAAGCTCTCGCCGTCGCCGCGAATCGCCTGCTCGACCAACCTATTATCAGACCTGTCTTCCACCGAGTCGTCCCATCGATTCAAAGAACGCCCTGAAGGCGGTTTTCACCACATAGACTGATTCCGGCCTGCGAAATGGGCGCGTCGAGAACTGTTTTCCTCGGATTATAGTGCCGCCCCAAATCCGCGCATAAAAAAGCCGGCTATCCCATGCCTGTCCTGTGGACGTTCACGGAATAGCCGGTCAATCAGATCTCGGGCTTGTCGTTGAGTGGGACGAGGCCCTTGGCTATAGAAAAAAGACTATTTGGCGCATCCCCCTGTTCCGCACGAGGTCTTCACAGTGGCTGGGCATCCTGCATCGGCGCTGGGCGAGGCCTGAGCCTTCATCGGACATCCGCCCGAGGCGGGCTTCTCAGGGCAAGTGCTTTTTTCACAAGCACTTGCGCAATCTCCGTCCTTCGGACAGCTTCCGTCTTCCTTACAGCACGGCTCAGTGCCGGCCTTGGGACAATCGACGCACCTGCTGTCGGCGGTCGCCTGCGCACCTTGGCGAGACCCGTCTACGTAACCCGCCAACAGAACGGTTCCGGCCGCCAAGGCCGCAACCACCGCAAATGCCAGGATCGGATTCTTCGAAAGCAGCGACTTCATATAAGTCCTCCTACATACTCAATAATACAATCAGGCTCTCATGTACATAGCCCGGCCTGTTCCGAACTCTTCATTGTATACTATCGACCCCGCCCGCAGGTTCGAACAGAAATCCCCGACGAATTTCGGGTCCGAAAACGCGTTCGAAATGGTTTGACGCTCACGCCAATCAAAACTATAGTATCGCGTTTCATGATGATTGAAGCGGAAGCGTAGTTGGAGCCGCACATGAGTAGCAGCAAAATCGTCGCCGAAGGCATTACTTTCGATGATGTACTCCTGATCCCGGGCAAGAGCGACTTCGTGCCCAGTCAGGCCGACACGAGCACGAAGCTCTCGAAAAACATCTCGATCAACATTCCGATCGTCTCGGCGGCCATGGACACGGTCACCGAGGCCGCCCTGGCCATCGCGCTGGCCCAGGAAGGCGGCATCGGCATCATTCACAAGAACCTCTCCATCGAAGCCCAGAGACGCGAGGTCTCCAAGGTCAAGCGGTCCGAGCACGGCGTCATCCTCGACCCGGTCACCCTCTCGCCCAACGAGCCGGTCCGCCGGGCGCAGGAACTGATGAGCGAGCAAAACGTCTCAGGCATCCCCATCGTCGAGGGCAAGAAGCTGGTCGGCATCCTGACCCGGCGCGACCTGAAGTTCCTCGAGGACTTCAACGTCCAGGTCAGTTCCGTCATGACCAAGGACAACCTGGTCACCGGTCCGGCTGGAACCAGTTTGGAACAGGCCAAGGGCATCCTGCGATACCACAAAGTCGAGAAGCTGCTCCTGGTCAATAACAAGGGCGAACTGGCGGGCCTGATCACGATGCGGGACATCGACCGCGTGCAGCAGTATCCGCGAGCCGCCAGGGACGCCCGCGGCCGCCTGCGGGTCGGAGCCGCGGTGGGCGTGCATGAGTACGAACGGGTCGAGGCCCTCATCGGAGCGGACGTCGACATCATCTGCGTCGATACCGCCCACGGCCATACCCAGAACGTCATCGACACGGTCAGGAAGATCAAACAGAGCTTCAAAATCGACGTGATCGCGGGCAATATCGCGACAGGCGACGCCGCCCGCGAGCTGATCGACGCCGGCGCCGACGCGGTCAAGGTGGGCATCGGGCCCGGCGCCATCTGCACGACCCGTATCATCTCCGGCGTGGGCGTGCCCCAGGTCTCGGCCATCATGGACTGCGCCGAGGTCGCCAACAAGCAGGGCGTCCCGGTGATCGCCGACGGCGGCATCCGCCAGTCCGGCGACATCAGCAAGGCCATCGCCGCCGGGGCCTCGTGCGTGATGATCGGTTCGTTGTTCGCGGGTCTCAAGGAAAGCCCCGGCCAACTGGTCATCTACAAGGGCCGACAGTTCAAAGAATACCGCGGCATGGGCTCGCTCGGCGCGATGGTCAAGGGCTCGGCCGAACGCTACGGCCAGAGCAGTAAGGCCGACGTCGGCAAGCTCGTTCCCGAGGGCGTTGAGGGCCGGGTCCCCTACCGCGGCACGCTCAGCGACTTCGTCTACCAGTTCGTCGGCGGCCTGCGAGCGGGCATGGGCTACTGCGGCGCCAGAAGCATCCCCGAACTCATGGCCAAAGGCAAGTTCGTCCGAGTCAGTTCGGCCTCCGTGAACGAATCGCACCCGCACGACATCCAGATTACCAAGGAAGCCCCGAACTACTCGGCCAGCCTCCCGTTCGAAGATTGATCCGCGAAGCGGCGCAGGCCTATCCGTCCTATTGGTCCCATAGGTCCCATCCCTTCTTCGCCTCATGAGGTCTTATGATTCGCGAAATGATCGCCATCCTGGATTTTGGCAGCCAGTACGGCCAATTGATCGCCCGCCGGGTGCGGGAGCAGAACGTCTATTCCCGCATTTGTCCGGCCGGGACTCCCGCCGAGGAGCTTGCCAGGATGCCGCTCAAGGGCATCATCCTGTCGGGCGGACCGGCCAGCGTCTATCAGCCCAACGCTCCGCGCTGCGACGAACGGATTTTCGACCTGGCCGTCCCGATCCTGGGCATCTGCTACGGCATGCAGCTCGGCTGCCAGGTCCTCGGCGGCAAGGTCATCCCCGCCAAGAGCCGCGAGTACGGCCGGGCCACTCTGTCCATCCGCGACAAGAGCGGCCTCTTCGCCACAATGCCCGACGAAACCCCGATCTGGGCCAGCCACGGCGACCAGGTCGGCGATCTCGACAGTGATTTCATCACGCTGGCCTCGACCAAGACGTGCCCATACGCCGCGGTCCGCCATCGGACGAAGAAGTTCTTCGGCGTCCAGTTCCACCCCGAGGTCAGCCACACGCCCAAGGGCCAGATCGTTCTCAAGAACTTTCTCTACGACATCTGCGGCTGCGCCGGCGACTGGAAGATGAGCGACTTCGTCGCCGAGACGGTCAAGACCGTCCGCAAACAGGTGGGCGACGCCAAGGTCATCTGCGGCCTGAGCGGCGGGGTCGATTCCTCTGTTGTCGCGTCGCTGCTTCACAAGGCCATCGGCGACCAGCTCGTCTGCATCCTGGTCGACAACGGCCTGCTCCGGCGCAACGAGCGGGAAAGTATCGTCGCAACCTTCCGCGACCACTTCCACATGCACCTCCGCGTGGTGGACTGGTCGGGGCAGTTCCTCACCGCCCTGGCGGGCGTGACGGACCCGCAGAAGAAGCGAAAGATCATCGGCGCCGAGTTCATCCAGGCGTTCAAGTCCGAGGCGAACAAGATCGAGAACGCCAGATTCCTCGCCCAGGGGACGCTCTATCCCGACGTGATCGAGTCGGGCTCCAAGGACGGCAACCCCGCCGCCAACATCAAGCTCCACCACAACGTCGGCGGCCTGCCCGCCGAGTTGGGCTTCGAACTGGTCGAGCCCCTGCGGGACCTCTTCAAAGACGAGGTCCGCCAGGTGGGCGAATACCTGGGTTTGCCGGAGGACATCGTCTGGCGGCACCCCTTCCCCGGCCCGGGCCTGGCGGTCCGCGTGATCGGAGAAGTGACGCCCCAGCGTCTGGAGGTTCTCAGGGCAGCCGACGAGATCCTGATCGACGAGATCAAGGCGGCGGGCCTGTACCGCAGGGTCTCTCAGGCCCTGACGGTCCTGGTCCCGGTCTCGACGGTCGGCGTCATGGGCGACGAGCGGAGCTACGAGAACGTGGTCGCCGTCCGAGCGGTGGAGACGACCGACTTCATGACCGCCGACTTCTCGCGAATCCCGCACGAGGTTCTGGGCACAATCTCCAGCCGAATTATCAACGAAGTCCGAGGCGTCAACCGCGTCGTCTACGACATCTCCAGCAAGCCCCCCGCTACGATCGAGTGGGAATAAGCGAAATTGTTGATTTTTGAGGGTTGATTTCGGATCGGCATCTCCATGACGGCGCACCGACACGCGCCTCTTCTCAGACTCCCAGTTCCCTCTCTGCGCAGGCGGAATCAAGCGTAAGACAGTATCCTATAAATATTTAAGCAAAAACACGAAACCCCAATAGGAATTAGAGATATTTCGCTTCGCGCTCTAAGCATGGGGGTCGCCCCCTGTTCGGTACACAGCAAACAACCACACAGATCGCCTTGATATGCCTCTCCAGGTTCCGGTAGCATATAGGGTGAAGCCTCGGTTCCCGAGGCGTGTTGGTTGGTCCTTTGCCCCTGACGCATCGTTCAGGGTTGGTTGTAGGAATGAGGTGAAGGAAGATGGCAGTCAGAAACGGCGGCAGACCGTGTTTGTCGAGCAACAGGTGGGAGCGATCTGTCGATTGGGAGATCGCCAGACAAGAACTGTTCCGGAGACGCATCTGCGATCTGGGACTTCGAATCAAGGGCTCGCCCCTGGAACCTTTCCTTCGACAGCTCGAACAGGAGCTGACCGCCAAGGGGATGGACTACAAGCCTTCGTTCTATCTGACCGATAGCTGGGGCTGCCCGGACCGGGTTCCGGCCGTCGGCATCCCCTTCTATCTCGCCTGCGATTCGCTCGCCCGCATTGAACGGGAACAAACCGGCAGCCTGGAAGACAGCCAGATGATCATGCAGTTCTTGCGGCATGAAGTCGGCCACGCCCTCAACTATGCGTTCCGCCTGTGGAAGGAGCCGAGTTGGCGGGCGACGTTCGGTCCGTTCTCCAAGCCCTACCGCGACATCTTTCACCCGAACCCGTGGAGCCGGCGATTCGTTCGACACATCTGCAGTTGCCCCTATCGCTATACGTACGCGCAGAAGCACCCCGACGAGGATTTCGCGGAGACGTTCGCGGTCTGGCTGACCCCGCGGTCCGGCTGGCGCCGCAAGTACCGCGGCTGGCCGGCCATCGAGAAACTCAAGTACGTGGATCGCCTGATGCATCGGATCTGCGACCAGCCGCCCACGCGTAAGCGGGGTAAGCTCGTCAACCCGGTCTCCAAGCTCACCTTGCCTTTGTCCGAACACTATCGCCGGCAGGCCCAGAAGTACGGCAAGACAGGCTAGTGCTCCATTACCCATCCATTGATGGATAGAGACGTTTCAGCTTTGTCCTGGCGTCTGCCGTGGTGAACTGCCAGTTCACTTTCACCTCGGCCCCGTCACGGCTCTTCTCCCATGCGGCGGTTTCCTCACGCAGT
>DATIKY010000146.1:0-3468 GCA_035476995.1 Sedimentisphaerales bacterium
GAATCGCAGCACCGCCTCCACCTCCACCCTGGGGGCTCCCAGCCCGACCAAAGAGCTTCAACCTACGCCGAGGAACCGGGGCCGGAAGATGGATTGAAAAAGTGAATAGGAAACAATTGACACCCCGGATCGCACGGGGTACATAGGGCTGGGGTGCCGCAGTTTTGGTCCGCCACCCGCCGCACTTTTGCTCCGCCCTTCACACCCCTTAACTGTGAACCACTTGGATACGTCGTCACCAGTGACGATGACTCAAGCATGGCTTGGGCAAAGCAATTGAATCTGTGCGACATTTCCCATTTCTTCCGGTTCCCTCTCGATCTGCTGCGCAACGAGTATCTGGGTATACCGCGTCTGCGAGGTCAAATGCCTTTTCGTCCCATCGGGAAAGCGAATCGGGCCAATGGGACGCACTCTGGATTAGACGTCAAGTAGGCATGGAACTCCGGAGACGCGTTGGCCATTCACGGGGGAATCATGTCTCGCGGAGCGATGCAGTGTTTGTCGCCTGGGGGGTGCAGACGGAGAGGACAACGCATATCAATCCGCAGATTTCGCAGATTTTCACGGATAAGGAAAGACAAATCGGCAGAAAGCGTTTGCCACTATCTTCAATCCGCGTCCATCGGCGGAATCTGCGTATTCCCCTTCCTTGCCTTTTTTCACCGCATCATCAGCAGCGAGGCCAGGGGGATTTCTACGATGCGGGGGTCGTCCGTGGCGGGGGCGTCCGTCTGGGTGACGAGGACGGCGAAGGGGGCGTTGTAGACGCTCTTTTCGATGAAGCTGCGCAGGCCGCGAGTGTCCTGGAAGTCCACGTGGGAGCGGTACTTGACCTCGACCGGGATTCGCTGCTCGCCGATCGTCAGGATGAAATCGATCTCGGGCTCGGCCGCCCGCTCGGGGAAGTGGGCGACGTCGAGGTCCGTCAGGGAGCGGAAGAAGTAGCCGACGGTGCTCTCGGCGATCCGGCCGGCCAAGTCCCGCAGGTGCGGATTGGCGTCCAGGCCGGGGCCGTCGAGCGGGATGACTTCCTGGAGCCAGGCGGCTCGCAGAGCATGGTCGCAGAGGCACAACTTCGAAGGGCCGCGAGCCTTCTTCAACCGTAGCTCCAGCGGCTCGATGAGGCGAATCAGTAGCGTGGCATCGAGGAATTTCAGGTAGGCCAGGATTCGCTGCCAGCCAAGGTTGGCGTGCATCGCCCGCTTGATCTCGTCGAGATAGAGACTCTGCCGCGGCGACTGGCCGATGTATCGGCAGGCCAGACGAAAGACTTCCTCCAGCAGGTGCTCATCGCGTTTGCGGCCGCGCGGCCCGGTCCTCAGATCGTGCTGGATGGCCCGCCGAATGACGGTTTCCGTCAGGAGAGCCGCCAATTCCTCCCACGGAGCGTCCGGCCGGGCGTGCGCGATCGGATATGCCCCTCGTTGCGAGAAAAAGCCGAAAGCGCGGTCCCGCCGTTCGCGATGTTCCACGCCGAAGCGTTGCAGGTCCAGCCAGAAATCCTTGTCTTTCAGCGCCGCCAGGCCGTTGAACGGCAGGAGCGGCTCCAAGGCGCCCTCGCCGCGGATATCGAGGATCTCGCGCAGGAAGAGCGGGCCCATCTCCAGCGTGCTGATGCGTCCGGCCAGACTGTCGCGTCCAGCCTCGATCCGCAGAGCGGAACTGCCGGTGACCATCACCCGCACGTCGCTGTTGTCCACGAGGAACTTCAACTGCGGGGCCCAGTCGTCGAGGTTCTGAACTTCATCGAAAAACACATACGCCGGCTGTCCGGCCCGTGCGGCCTCGTTGAACGTCCTTTCGAGGATGCGCTTCTCGAACCAGTCGGCCAGACGGAGGATCGGCTCCTGGACGCTCAACAAGCCCGGCAATTCATCAAACTGCACCATGAAAATCGACCGCGCGGGCACGCCCTGCCCCAGAAGCCCCTCGATCATCTGGCGGATCAGGGTGCTCTTACCGATCTGGCGAGGCCCTCTGACCACGGTCACCTTCGTCAAACCGTGTTGCAGTCTGCGCATCGCGATCGGGAATGCCCACCGGCGGACCGGCGGCAACTGCGGCTGAGGCAGTCCCACCCACCACGGGTTCAACCGCTGCAAATCCGATTCAAGCGTCGTCGACAACAAATCTTTGAAAAGCCGTTGCGCCATAGTACTCCGTGCCCGAGGCAAATCACCCGCCTATTATGCCCTGCTCCACAGCCGTTTGTCCATGGCGAGAATAGTGAACCCGGCGATTGGCCTTCCTGGAACAATCGTCGTGCGTAAAATGTGAAACGCCAGAGAATGCGTCGCTCGCCGCCCATCTCCCGTCGTTCGTTCTTCACAAGGGAATCCGCGTCCCATCCGTGTGAATCCGTGTCGGGAGAACGTGATCTGTGGCTCGTGACCCGCGACCCGCGACGAGCGCGCCCGCCTACCGCCTGCGACCCTCAGTAGTCCGCGGAAACCGATCCTCTGCGGTGGCCTTCGCCCAAGGATTCCCAGTCCTTGCCGGCCACGCCGCCGAAGGGGTCTGACGATTCCGAGGATTTGCCTCGCGAGGAATAGGGCTTGGGGGCCTTGCCGCCGCAGGGGCGAACAATGACCTCGACCCGATCCCCTGGCTTGAACGGCAAACCGCGGATCTCGATCGAGCCGTCTTCGGTGACCGTCGTTTTGATTCGATGTTCAAGCATGGAAGCCTTCCGTCTCTTGTCGCTTGCCGCTCGTCGCTCGAAAGAGAGTGGCTCGTGGCCCGTGACTCGTGCCCCGTGGCCTGCACGAAGCACCGCGTCAGCGACGACCCGTCCGCGACGAAAGCGAGAGATTGACCATCTGGACCGTCAGCGCCGTAAGCCGAGCGAGCACCCCATATCCCGGCGCCACGCCCGGTGCGTATCTCCCGGCGACCTGGCACAACTCCACAAACCGCTCCTCGCCGGACTGTCCGGAGCAGAGGATCACGCCCAGCACGTCCGCGAAATACTGCTCGAAGGTCGCCGCGGACGCGAGACGATGAAACAAATCTCTCGCACAGCGACTGCAAGTCCCTGCGTCCAACCCTTTGACCGCGGCGGCGAACGCCACCAAATCCATATTGACGAGTTCCTGCGTTGTCATGCACTCCTCACACCGCCCGAAATCCACCGACCGGCTCCCCCAGCGAATCGCCAGCCGACTTCCCAGATTATCCCGCCGTCCAGCCCTTGTCAAATCGGTCCCGCCCCCCGGCCATCCTCCCTCCACCCGGGGCACAGGTCAGGGGCGACGCAGAGGATATGCTCCTACGAGCCCACCACGAACCTCAGCGTAGGCAGGATGTCCGCGCGACGCAAGGGCGGGACGGAAGTTGTCAAGTTGAATGAGACAGTTCCTTTTCACAATTAAGCTCTAATCAATCCGTTGTTTTTGGGGCCTCCTTGGGCGGATTGATCCAGACGGCCTGAGGGGGCAACGCCGCCTCGGGCGGTTTGTGTAGGAA
>DATIKY010000147.1:0-5615 GCA_035476995.1 Sedimentisphaerales bacterium
GATCAGTTCCGATACAATCATCGTTGGACTCCTTTCACCAAACCGCAAACTGTTTTCAGACAACAACTTGCAGTTCTACGAAAAGGAGTCCACCTCCGTCCAAATCACTCAGATCCTACGTAAACTCAAACCTGCACCCCCATCATTGATGCCGCCGAAAGTGACGGGCGCGGCTGTCCGGGGAATCGCCCGCCCCAGCAGTCCTTCCCCTTCGAGCCTTCCGTCAACGTAGAGGCGGGCATAACCCGCATCCGCGGTAACCGCAAGGTGATGCCAGGTTCCTGGCACGGGGCTGGTCTTTGACCCCACCGTTTTCCAGCCACTCTGATACAGGTGGAATCGGAAACAGTTGTCATCGTCGAGCATCAATCCCCATTCACGCTGGCCGGCCGAGTAGACGTTCTTGGCCACGATCATCTGCTGACCACGATTGAGCCCGTACACGTTGATCCAGGCGGAAATGCTGAACGTAGCGTTGGAGAAGTCCAGATCGTCTGTGGACGGAATCACCACGTAGTCCCCCACGCCGTTCAACCGGATTGCCTGCCCTGTCACGCCGGGGACCGCCTCAGGATTGCCGCGGATTGTGCCATGGAGGTTACCGGCGGAATCGCGGGCCACAGCATCCCGCAGGTTCGCAAAAGACCATGATCCGACGATTGGTCCGCGGTCCGCCGGCGGTTGTGCACTCGGGATCGTGGATGGGGCAGCCTGCAGCGAGGAGATCGGGATGATCGCCAGTTCCGCGCTGTTGCGGTTGCCGCCTCTTGTGCCCGAATTAGAATATGCCACATAGAGCCTGCCGGCGTGCTCGACAGCGTACGGATAGGAGAGACTCGCCTGGGAAGCCGACTCGCCTGCCCCCTCGTGCACCGCGTCCCGAATGCGGAAGACTTGCGAAAAGGGCGTCTCACCCGGCCGACTCACCGCGATGGTCAACGGGCTGCGACGATTACCGGAATCCGCGGTAGTCGTGCAAATCAGGTATCGCTGGCCCGTTGAAAGCACGCCGGCGTACGGCTTGGATGCAGCCATAGGCAGATTGCTTGCTTGCGCCGGTGTCCAAGTACGACCGTAGTCGGAGCTGACCGAGGCCAGGGCAGTTGGCTGGCCCCAGCGAGAGATGTTCAGAATCCAAGGGCCGTCCAGAATCACCGTGGACTCCCCCCAGATGGACTGTGCCGGGACGCTTTCGTTGTTCGCAATGACCACCAGCTCCCATGTCGTCAGATCATCGCCCCGGCTGATGGCCACGGCGGGCAGGTGGCCTACCATATTGTCGTACCCATTGGCGACACGGGCCCCGGCCATGATCCAGTTGCCGTCGCCCATCTTGAGCGGCTCCTGCATAGGCCAGAACCCTCCATCGACAACGATCCCTTTTGTCAGCCACCGGCCCGTACGCTCATCCAAGACGTAGGCACGAGTGTGCGTCCGCTGAAATCGGTCGTAAAAAGCCCCCTGGAACGCCCACAAAGTACCTTGGTGCGACAAGAACACGCCATGGCTGACACCCAGATTCCCTTCGCCCGGGTCAATCGTGAACACGTCGCCCCAGGTTCTGCCGCCGTCCCGGCTGACTCGTCCCCTGGCCTCTTCACTAGCCGTGTTCTCGCTGCCTTGGTTGTGGCCAAAAGAAGCATAGAGCAGACCCTTGTGCCAGCAGACCGCCAGTCCGTGCAGCCAGTGATAGCCATCCCGCTGTGGCTCATTCGCCTTGATGACAGCGAATCTGACCCCGTCCAGCAGCGGGCATTCGTTGGCCTTCGGAAGCGGCCTGTTCAGGGTCCATAGGATGGAGGGTTCACCGCTAACCGCCGACGCGGCGCTGAAGATCATCGCTACAGCAAGCACGTGAGATCCCCTGTTCCGTCGCATCATGCGTCGCTCCTGATCCTGTTACAGCCGGGTCGTCATGGGCCTCTTGGACCCTGCCTTGGTCGGCATTTCTTCAAAGGACAGGGCCGCCACGATCTTGCACAGCCTTTCGTCTGTCTCCGGCGTCACCGGCAACATCGGCGGACGAACCCCTCCGACGGGCCTGCCTCGAAGCTCCAATCCCCTCTTGATCACCGCGATCCAGTCGGGACGCTCGCCGTTGTGCCCGACCGTCACGACCTCGATGAACGGCAGAATCTCATACCAGAGTTTCCGGGCAGCCGCATAGTCATGGTCGTCGATGCACAGGTGGACCAACGTGGACCACCGCTGCGGATCGAAGTTGGACGAGCCGGAAACCCATCCCGTGGCGCCGAATGCGAAAGCGCCGATGGCGTTGTTGTCGTGACCGTAAAAGAGTCGGAGTTGATCTCCCAGCCGCATCTTCAGGCGGGACAGCATGTACGGATCACTATTGGCGTCCTTGATATACTGGATGATTCCGTCCTTGGTCAGCCGTTCGAGCAAATCGATGCCCAATTCAATGCCTGTTACCGGCGGATTATTGTAGATCATAATGGGCACCGACACCGCCTCTCGAAGGATCTTGAAGTGTTCGTAGATCTCCCTCTGCGTGTGGACCTGGTACCAGGGGGAAATCACCAGCAACCCGTCGAAGCCCAACTCCTCGGCAAACTGGCTCCGCTCCACAGTCTCGGCGGTGCTCATGGCGGCGGTTCCGGCCAGCATGGGAACCCGACCTCCAACCTGATCCAGGCATATCTCCAGGACCTCTTCCCATTCTTCCCGGGTCAGATTGGAGAACTCCCCCGTGCTGCTGCCGGCACAGAGGCCGTCAACGCCGCCGGCGATCAGGAAATCCACGTGCTCGCGCATGCGCTTTTCGTCAAGATGAAGCTTCTCGTTGAAGGGCGTGATCATGGGCGGAAACAAACCACGAAACGTATTCATGCCTTACTCCTCGTACTTGAAACACCTGAACCATTCTTTCTTGCCGGCCCTCATCACTGCACTGCGTCCAGCAGCTTCTTCTGCGCCTCGCGGGTAGGGATGAAGGTGTACTTCTCAGTGAAGTTGTCGCGGAGAATCTCCAGAAACTCCACATGTTGATCGACGAATCCGATGGTAGCCATGGGTTTCTGTCCTTCCCGATGCCATCGCTGCCTTCGCTCCTCACTGACTCCCCCCCAGTAGTTCCACAGAGGAGCACACCCCGTCGCGACAACAAAGGAAGGACGCTCGACCTTGTCCAGCTTGGTCTTGCTCAATGTCGGCGGATTCGGTTTCGCCGGCGCATAGTAGTTGTAGACGTAGGAACTGCCGAACAGCCAATAGGTGGTCTCGTGGGGCTGCGCCGATACGTCGGGCGTGCCTGTATCCGATGGGCAACGGCAGATATCCACCGCCGTTTCGGGATCCACGTTCTTGATCCCCATGTATGGGTTTACGGGTCGCTGGTCCGCACCGACAGTGTAGGCCTTGTGGTTCGGGTGGTTGCCCTTCGTGCCCACGAACAGTACGTTGCTGCCACCGAAGGCCTTGTCATAATTGGGGAAGTACCCGTCGTTGTCGAGACAATAGAGATAGATCCCCATGGCGATCTGCTTGACGTTCGATTTGCACGTTACCCGCTTGGCGTGTTCCTTCGCCCTGTACAGGGCCGGCGTCAGAATCGCCATCAATAGGGCGATGATCGCGATGACCACCAGCAACTCGATCAGTGTGAAACCGCCCATTCTGTCGCATCTGTTCCTTTTCATTGCTCGTCTCCGGAAAAGGACTCATTGGGTCATCTGATTGTATCGCACGTGCCTTTTCGCGAATGCCTGTTGCGTTCCGCGAGTGTTTGAATATACTCATTCCAATGACTGATCGACTATTCTGGTTTCATTATAGACTACATTCTCTTCGGGCAAAGGCTTATCTTCGCCTTGTTCGGTTTGACGTTCTTGTGCGCGCGATTGGGCATATACGAAAGGACGGCTAAGAATGCAGATACACTCACTGGATCAGGCCAAGGGAGTAATGGATATGCGAGCCGCCATCGATGGGCTGGCGGCCAGATATGCCGCCCTGAGAATAAGCCAAGGAACAGACCCTGAGCCTCTCCTCAAGATTTTCGATGCGATGCAGAACGCCGCAAGGGCGAACAACTACGGGAGATTTCTCGAAGCGGATCTCGCGTTTCATATGACGATCATCGAGATGGCGGCCATCGCCGGATTGACCGCAGTCTATCAGAAGATCCGAAAATACCAGATCGCGTTCCAGCGGGATACCATTCAGGAATACTGGCCGGACCTCAATGTGCTATTCGAGGGTCATCGCCAGATCGCCGAAGCGGTCCTCGACGGCGACCCGAATGCCGCGGAGAACTTCGCCAAGGCTCACCTCGAAGCCATATGGTATCGACTTGCAGAACACAGTGACGCGCATATTCTGCCCGGCGATGCGCTGGATCGAGCGTGCGCCTATATAGCCTTTCACTACAAGGAGCCTATCCGACTGCACATGCTCGCCAAACGAGTGGCTGGAATCAGCCCCGGACATCTGGCCCGGCTCTTCCGGGAAACAAAGGGGGGCAGCTTCACAGGGTACCTCCGTGACATTCGCATGCACAAGGCGGCAGAGATGTTGCGGAACACCCGCCTGCCGGTGTGCCAGATTGCCGGGAACGCCGGATATCTGGATGGTTCCCGGTTCGCGCAGCACTTCCGCCAGCGGTTCGGTGTGACGCCACTGGCTTACCGGCGAACACACACCCAATAGAAAACACGCCTCACAGAATGAAGCCTCCAAAGCACACACGAGCAACGGCTTGGTGGTCCGTTGCTCAGTTGTACCCATCGTTGCATACTCTGACTGTGTTTGTATCAATTGTGACTCAGCCTCGGGATTGAGAACGCCCAGCGGTGAACGCACGACCCGCCGGTCGCAGGCCGCCGGAGTCATCTATCTGACGGTCCGTGGTCTGATCGAACTCCAGCCCAACGAAGTTCGTGGTCAGTTCGCGGATCCACGGCCAGGGCGCTGCGGAGGATGCTTTCGACAATCCGCACCGCCATGGGCTCCTCCGGCTTGGCCAGTCTTGGCACAAGCCACGTCACCAGGGAGGGACTATCCCGCGGATGGCGCGTCATCCAGTCGTTCACCTCACGTTCGATCTTCTCCCAGGATCTCTCCTGTCGCGGCGAATCCACACGCGCGGCAAAGAGCTGAATATCGTTTGTGTCGCCCATGGTTCTGTTGGTCGGCGGCTCCTTTAGGTCTTCCTTCCGATCTCCATTGTACAGTTGGATGCCGTCACAACTGGCCGTGTTCATGTCCAGCCCCACGCCCTGACAGACGACATAGGCCACTGCCTCGACTTCGGTCTCTTTGGTCTTTCTGTCGTTTGCTGCATCTTGGTTGCGACGGTGCAATCCCGTGCTCTTCCCTTCTTCACACACCGCCCCAGTCGTTCCCAGGTCCAGAAACCCGCCACACGAGTCGCTCCCGGCCTTTGCATCTGAATCAAAACCGCATTTCCCAATGAGTAGTCGTGGAATCGTCCCATCGCCGGGAGGTATTCCTTCAAATGGGGTATTTACTTGACTGAGGTGCACACTATGGGTTGTGCCCCAGAAGTCGACGTTTGCCTGCGACCTGAACCAGGCGATCATAGGGGACCGGTTCGGTCTGCACAGCCTGCTGGACAAGCCGGAAGAACAGCTTGC